>JBEKGK010000064.1:0-20536 GCA_050012835.1 Solirubrobacteraceae bacterium
CGCCGGCAAGGTCGTGGTGTGGGAGCACAACTCGCACGTCGGCGATGCTCGCTCGACCGAGATGGCCCAGCGTGGCGAGCTGAACCTGGGGCAGCTGATGCGCGAGCGCCACGCTCACGACGTCGTGCTCGTGGGCTTCAGCACCTACACCGGCACCGTCACGGCTGCCTCGGACTGGGGCGGGGAGGCCGAGCGCAAGCGCGTCAGGCCGGCGCTCACAGACAGCTACGAGGCGCTGCTGCACGCGACGGAGATCCCGGCGTTCCTGCTGTGCCCGCTGGGCATGAGCGCCAGCGGGCGCGCCTTGCGCGAGCCGCGGCTGCAGCGCGCGATCGGCGTCATCTACCGGCCCGAGAGCGAACGCCAGAGCCACTGGTTCGCCGCTTGCGTCTCGCAGCAGTTCGACGCGCTCGTGCACATCGACGTCACCCGAGCGGTGGAGCCGCTCGAGCGCAGCGGCGCCTGGGAGCTCGGGGAGCCGCCCGAGACCTACCCCACCGCGCTGTGATCGACACGCCCGCGCTCACATGCCGTCGTCTGACCCGGACGGCGTGGGGGCGTCCTCCTCAGCGGCGGGCCTGGATGGGAGCGCGAGCAGGGCGAACAGCGCCCCGGCGAGCGCGACGACGGCCGCCGTGAGCAGCCCGAGGTCCATGCCGCTGATGAACGCCGAACGGGCGAACTGCGCCAGGAGCCGGCCGGTGCTCCCGCCGAGCTGGCCCGCCAGCGCGAGCGCGCTGCCGAGCGAGCCGAGGATCGTCTCCCGGATCTCGTGCGGCAGCTGGTAGGGCGCGAGCACGCCGGTGAGCCGATGCTGGTAGCGGGTCGATAGCAGGCTGCCTATGACGGCCACGCCGAGGGCGCCGCCGACCTGCATGAACGCGCCGTTGGTGGCCGATCCGACGCCGGTGTGGGCGGAGGGCAGCGAGCCCATGACGGCGCCGGTCGACGGCGGGATCACCAGGCCCGCCCCGACGCCGAGCATGACCATGCCCGCCACGGCGCCGCCGTAGGTGGTGGTGACCGTGGCGCCGGAGATCTGCCACAGGCCGGCGGCCGCGAACAGCAATCCGCCGGCCACCGTCAGCTTGGTTCCCAGCTTGCGGACCAGGATCGTGGACAGGGGCGCGACCACGGCGATCGCGCCCGCGGCGGGGAGCACCCGCACACCGGCCTGCAGCGGCGTGTAGCCGAGCTGGAACTGCAGCAGCTGCGTCAGCACGAACAGCGCGCCGTACAGCCCGAAGGCGAGCAGTCCGTTGCAGAGGATCGCGGCCGTGAACCTGCGGGCCGCGAAGAAATGCAGGTTGAGCATTGGATGCGAGCTACTGCGCTCCCAGGCTAGGAGGCCGGCGATCAGCGCGAGCGCGCCGGCGCCGGCGCCGAGCACGAGCGTCGAGGACCAGCCGTGCCCGGGCGCTTCGATGATCGCCCACAGCAGCAGCCCCAGGCCGCTGATCGACAGCAGCGAGCCGGTCGCGTCAAGGCGCTTGGCCTGTGCGTCCTTCGAGTTGGGCACCAGCTGGATCGCGCAGAGCAGGCCCAGCAGGGCGACCGGCACGTTGATCAGGAACACCGAGCCCCACCAGAAGTGCGCGAGCAGCAGGCCTCCTACGATCGGGCCGAGCGCGACCCCCGCTCCGGTGGTCGCGGCCCAGAAGCCCAGCGCGCGCTGGCGCTCGCCCTGGTCGGTGAACATGCTGGTGATGATCGAGAGCGTCGAGGGCATGATCAGCGCCGCGCCGATCCCCATGCTCGCTCGCGCCGCGATCAGCATCCCGACCGAGCCGGAGAAGGCCGCCCAGGTGGAGCCCGCGGCGAACGCCGCGAGGCCGGCGAGGAACGTGCGCTTGCGTCCCACATGGTCGGCGAGGCTTCCGGCGGTCAGCATCAGTCCCCCGAAGACGAGCACGTAGGCATCGACGATCCACTGCAGCTCGCTGGTGGTGGCGTGCAGCTTGCGCACGAGCGTCGGCAGCACCACGTTCAAGACGGTGTTGTCCAGCGAGACGATCAGCAGCGGGACGCACAGCACCGCCAGCGCCCACCAGCGCCGTGGCGGCGCGTTCGAGCTCGACCGCACGCGCTGGCGCGAGACGATTCCGGGCCGAGGAGCTGACGTGCGAGCGTGTGCCACCTAGGAACAGACGTTCTCACCCGGCGGCCGCGCCGGCCTCCGGGTAGACCACCACGCCTGCTCGGTAGATCCCCGCGCGCGCCTGGGAAGGTTGCTGAGCATCAGGGGTCTAGCTGGTCGAGGATCAACCAACCTCCGCAATCCCAACCCCCACACACAGCGAGGCAACCAATGAAGCGAATCTCCACTGTCCTGGCCGGCGTGCTGGCCACGATCGCGAGCGGCTCGGCGATCGCCAGCGCGCACGACGGCAGCTCGACGGCGCATGCCAGCCGAGCCACAGAGGTCCTGCTGCGCCACACGGGCCTTGGAAGCATCCTGACGACCTCGTCGGGCTTCACCCTGTACGAGTTCACCCGCGACCACGCAAGCGTTGACAGCTGTGTGAAGGTCCACGGGTGCGCGCAGGTGTGGCCGGCGCTCGAGACCAGCGGCCAGCCGACCGCCGGCTCTGGTGTGAAGGCGTCGTTGCTGTCGAGCATCCGCATATCGGGCGGCGCCAGGCAGGTCACATACGCGGGGCACCCGCTGTACACCTACAGCGCGGACAGCCGCGGCTCGACCGGCTACGTCGGCGTCAGCGCGTTCGGCGGCAGCTGGTATGCGCTGAGCGCCTCTGGACACGCCGTCAAGTAGCGGTCCCGGTCTGCCGATGCCTGCAGTGTGTCCGTGTCATTCGCGCGAGAGCCGAGAGCGGACCCGCTGTGGGCGGGCGCCGATCGCGCGGCGGAGGCTGCGCTGCACGAGCTGCCCGAGGCGCTGGTCCTGGTGTTCGACGCCGAGCTGCGGTTCGTGCGAGCCGCCGGCCAGGCGCTCGAGCGCCTTGGCGATCCCGACAGCTGGCGTGAGGGCGAGCCGCTGGCCGAGGCCCTTCCCGCCGATCTGTGGAGGACGATCGAGCCGCTGCTGCGCTCCGCGCTGGACGGCGAGACGCGTACCCGCGAGCTCTGGACGGCCGGACAGCGACACTGCGTGACGGTCGACGTGGGGCCGATGCGCCTGAACGACGATGGCGCCGATCGACCGGACGAGGTCATCGGCGGCATCGCGGTCGTGCTCGACATCACCGCGCGCAGGCGGGCCGAGCTGCTCGTGCCGCGCCCGGAGAGCAGCCTCGAGGAGCACCTCGAGCGCTGTGAACGCGCGCCGATCGGCACCGGTCTGCTCGACGCGGGCGGCCACTGCGTGCTGGTCAACCGCGCTCTGTGCGACATCACCGGCTACACCGCCGACGAGCTGCTCGGCAGGCGCTTCGACGGGATCATGCATCCGGATGACCTCCACAACGACAGCGAGCAGCGCCGGCGCCTGCTCGCGGGGGAGATCCCAGCCTTCCGCGTCGAGAAGCGCTGCCTGGATGCCGCCGGGGAGACGGTCTCGGCGATCCTGTCGATGTCGCTGGTACGCGATCGCGACGGCACGCCGGTTCACCACATCGCCCAGCTGCAGGACGTCTCAGACCGCAGGCGCCTCGAGGAGAACATGCGTGGTCTCAGCGACCACGATCCGATCACCGGGCTGCGCAATCGCAGGCTGTTCGGCCACGACCTCAAACTCCAGGTCGCGCGCTGCCGGCGCTACGGCGAGGTCGCCGGCCTGATGCTGATCGACCTGGATGCGTTCGGCGCCGTCAACGAACGCCACGGCGAGCAGGCGGGCGACGAAGCGCTCGAGGCGATCGCGAGAGCGCTCGCGCGCAGGCTCAGAGAGACGGACCTCGTCGCGCGCCTCGGCGCCGACCAGTTCGCTGTGCTGCTGCCGCACATCGACGAGGAGGGGCTCGCGGTCGTGACCGAGGGGCTCACGCGCGTGATCGCGGCCTGCACGATCGACGTCGGGGACGACGTGCTGCACCCGTGCGCGAGCATCGGCTTCACACTCGTGGACGAGCACGTGGACACCGCCGAGCACGCGCTGATCAAGGTCGATCGCGCGATGCGCGCCGCCAGAGGCGACGGCGCGGGCGCACCCGGCTGACGCGCCCTCGAGCTGAGCGGGGCCGTCGGAGCCGCTCGCCGGATGCAGGCGGCGGGACCCCTCCGGCGCGGTGAATACGCTCATCGGATGCAGCCAAACGAGCGGCTCGCGGTCATCGACCTCGGATCGAACTCCTTCCGGCTCGTCGTCTTCATGGCCGGCTCCGGCTGGTGGAAGCGAACCGACGAGATATATGAGCCCGTGCGCATCGGCGAAGGACTGATGGCGACGGGCAAGCTGGGGGAGGAGCCGATGCGACGCGCGCTCGCGACGCTCGACGTGTTCTCCCACTTCTGCCGCGCCGCCGGCCTCGGCGAGGGGTCGGTCGACGCTGTCGCCACGAGCGCCATCCGCGACGCCGAGAACGCCGACGGCTTCCTGGAGAGGGCGCGCGCCTGCCTGGGACTGCCGATTCGCGTGCTCAGCCGCGAGCAGGAGGCCCGCTACGGCTACCTGGCGGCCGTCAACTCGACGACGCTGAGCAGCGGCAGCGTGCTGGATCTCGGCGGCGGCTCGATGCAGCTCGTGCGCGTGCGGGACAGGCTGATCAGCAGCTCGGGCTCGTGGCAGATCGGCACGGTGCGCATGAGCGAGCGCTTCCTGCCGCCGAACGGTCCCGCCAAGCGCAAGCAGCTGGAGGAGCTACGCGACCACGTCGCCGCCGAGCTCGCCCAGGCGCCATGGCTCGCGCCATCCGAGCGGGCTGGCGCCGGCGGCGGGCGCCTGGTGGGCATCGGGGGCACCGTGCGCAACCTCGCAGCCGCCGCCCAGCGCGCCGCGGGCCTGCCCTCCAACGGCGTTCAGGGCATGGTGATCGGACGAGACGCGCTCGAGGAGCTCGTGCAGCGGCTCGCGGCGCTGCCCGCCTCCGAGCGCGCCAGCGTGCCCGGCATCAAGCCTGCTCGCGCCGACCTGATCCTCGCGGGCGCGCTCGTGGTGCAGGGCGTGCTGCTGGCAGGCGGCTTCGAGACCCTGGAGACGACCGAGGCGGGCCTGCGCGAGGGGGTGTTCTTCGAGCGCCTTGCCCCAGGCCTCGCTGAGGGCGTCCCCGAAGAGGAGTGGCCACTGTTCGCGGACGTGCGGGTGGCGAGCGTGCTGAACATGGCCGCCCAGTATCAGGTCGACTCCGAGCACACCGAGCACGTGGCCAGGCTCGCGCTCGGGATGTTCGACGAGCTCGCGCGGCTCGGGCTGCACGAGGGGGACGCGCGCGAGCGCGAGCTCTTGTGGGCGGCGTGCATGCTGCACGACATCGGCATGTCGATCGACTACGACGACCACCACAAGCACTCCCGCTATCTGATCCTCAACGGTGGCCTGCCGGGGTTCACGCCGGTCGAGACCGCGATCGTTGCCCAGGCGGCCCGCTACCACCGCAAGGGCATGCCGGCGGCGGGGCCGATGGCGTCGTTGTTCGGCGAGGGTGACGCCGCGCGTCTGGATCGCTGCGCGACGCTGCTGCGCCTCGCGGAGGACCTCGAGCGCTCCCGCGACCAGCTCGTGCGCGCCACCAGCCTCGAGCTGCACGGCGGCGAGGTCGAGCTGCGGCTGATCGCCGACGGCGAGTCCGCCGTGCCGCGCTGGGCCGCCGGTCGCGAGCGCGAGCTGTTCGCCCGCGCATTCCACCGCGAGCTGTCGGTGGCGGCCTGACGGCCGCTGAGCGGCGCGATACTGCGTCCTCGATCGCTCGTGTGCAGAGCACACTTCGCTCACTGCGTCCTTGTCTCGCTTGCCCAGCGCCCGTCAGGTGAAACGGGCCTCAGCCCGCCGCCGCGAGCCGCCGTTCGTCGCCGGCGCAGTCGAACAGCACGAGCCCGTAGGGGAAGGCGATCGGGCTGTGCCATTCCGAGGGCGCGAGCTCCCTGCACGCGCGCAGCACCGCTTGGGTGGCGCGGTTGCCCCCGCGCAGCGAGTACTCGCCGCCGAGCAGCACGTAGCGCGCCTGGCGGCTGGCGACCATGCGCGCCAGCTGCGGGGCGTCGACGGCCGGGTCGGTGCCGCTGTAGCCGCCGAGCGCGCCCACGTCGAGCCCCAGCAGCATCAGCGGCGAGCCGGTGTCCGCGGCGACGGTGAGCAGCGCCCAGCGCGAGCCGGGAACGTGTGTGCTGACGTAGTGCAGCAGTGCGCGGTCGATCGCGAGGTCGCGATCGTTCACGCCGTATCCGCCGGTGCCGGCGAGTGCTTTCGTGCCTGCGACCGGGAACGTGCCCTCGACCGGCGCAAGCCATGTGGTGGTCGCGTATGCGGTCGGCACGACGAGCAGCAGCAGGAACGTGAGCGCGATCGCCGGCGCGGCGAGCCTGCGCATGGCGAGCAGCGCGAGGAACCCGACGGCGACGCCGATGGCGAGCACCGGGATGAACGAGGTCATGTAGCCCTCGCGGTGCATCAACACCACCTGTGCGAGCACGGTCGTGGCCAGCGCGCACGCGACCAGCGCCAGGCCCCAGATCCGACGCCGCCCCTGTGCGAGCTTGACGAACGCGACCGCTCCCGCTCCGGCCATCGCGCCGGTGCCGGGCGCGAGCGCGGAGACGTAGTAGGGGTGCACGATCCCCTTGGACAGGCTCAGCACCGCAGCCTCCACCACGAACCAGCCGCCGAGCACCAGCAGGGTCGCCAGTCGCGGATCTCGCCGGTCGAGGAACCGCGGCCGCGGCGCCGTCTTTGCCCGCGGCGCCGACACGGCGTCCTGCGTCGCGTCCGCCGGCGCTGCGGCAGCGTCCGGCCGCTCGCCGGGCCTGCGGTCCACGAGCACGAGCAGTGCCACGCCGAGCAGCCCGAACAGCGCGAACGGCAGCATCCAGCCGGCCTGGTCGCCGAGGCCCTTGCCGAACAGGCGCAGCGGCTTGGGAGATTCGCCGAACGGTATGGGGTCCTTTTCCCTGCCGGCGGTCTTGCGCGCGGGCGCCGGCGTTGCGGCGGGATAGAGCCGCACGGGCGCTGATTCGCCGCCCGCCAGCCCAGCCGGTGGCGCGGGGTGTGCGCGCGCGGCCGCTTCGACGGCGCGTTGGCGCGCCGCGGGCACGTAGGCGCCGGGGCGCACAGAGGTGCTGTTGGGGCCGCCGGCCTGGCCTTCGACGCGGCCGAGGCCGTTGTATTCGAACGTCAGGCCGATCTCGGTGTTGTTGGTGGAGCTGCCGACGTACGGGCGCTTGGAGGCGGGCGTGAGTTCGACGAAGGCGATCCACGCGAAGGACACGGCGACCATCACGAGGCCCGCGACGAGCAGCTGGGCGATGCGCCGCCGCAGCGACCCGGGCGCGCAGACGAGATAGCCGAGCGCGATCCCGGGGACGATGAGGAAGGCGGCGAGCGTCTTGGTGTTGAACGCGAGCCCGACGAACACGGCAGACGCGATCAGCGTGCGCCAGCGCCCGCTTTCGCTCGCGCGCAGCCCGGCGCCGCAGGCGAGCACGAGCAGCAGCACCAGCACGGGGTCCACGCCGTTGTCGCGCGAGACGGCGACGAACGACGGGAACACGGCCAGCGCGAGCGCCCCGGCGAACGCGGCGGCCGCGCCCAGGCGCCGCGCGAGCATCACGTACAGCAGCGCGACGGCGAGCACGCCGGCGAGCGCCTCGGGCGCCAGCAGGCTGAGCGGGGAGAAGCCGAACAGCTTGGCGCTCGCCGCCTGCACCCACAGCGCCAGCGGTGGCTTGTCGACGGTGACCAGCCCGCCGGGGTCGAACGACACGAACACGAAGTTGTGCAGCGAGCGCAGCATCGACTTGATGCCCGCCGAGTAGAAGATGTTGGCGTAGCCGTTCTGGGCGAGCCGATGGACGTTCAGCACCGTCGACAGCGCGATCACGACGGGCAGGCCGGCGTGGCGCAGGTACGGCCGCGCGGCGCTCACCCGGGGAGCGTCTCCACGAGCCGCTGCAGGTCGCGCTCGTCGTTCCAGGCGCCGACCGATGCTCGCAGCCACGGCCGGCCGGGGATGTTGCGCACGACCACGCCGTGCTCGGCCAGGAGCGCGCGCTCGGCGGGCGGGTCGGGGCTGGGGAAGGATACGAGCGTGGTCTGCCCGCGCGGAGCAGGCTCACGCCCGTGCTCGGCGAGCAGCTCGGCCAGGCGCGCGGCGAGCGCGCGCGCGTGCTCGTGCACGGCGGCCCAGCCGGCGGACTCGAGCACGCGAATGGCGGCGAGCGCGCAGACGGTCGTCTCGGCGCTCTGCGAGAGCGTGTCGAAGCGCCGCGCGTCCTCGTGCAGGCGCGCGTCGAGGCCGTCGTTTGGGTCGGCGAGGTTGGCGTAGCCGCGCCGGGAGACGGACAGGCGCTCGCGCAGCGCGGGGCTGACCCACAGCATGCCGGTGGAGTCGGGACCGCACAGCCACTTCTGCCCGGCGCCGGCGTAGGCGTCGCAGCCGAGCGCGCGCACGTCGACGGGGACGGCGCCGACGCCCTGGGCGCCGTCGAGCAGCACGGGCACGTCGAGCTGGCCGAGCTCGGCGGGCGCGAGCGAGCCGCTGACCCAGCCGACGTGCGAGCAGGCGAGGAGGCGCGTGCGCGGGCCGACGGCGTTTGCGACCTCGACGAGCGGCACTTCGCGCACGTCCACGCCGCGCAGCTCGCGCGCGGCCGACAGCGCGCCCAGGAGCCCCGGGTGCTCCTCGTCGCTGGTCACGATCTCATCGCCGCGCGCGAGCTCGATCCCGCCGATCACCTGAGCCATGCCCTCGGTGGTGCAGGTGGTGAGCGCGACGTCGGCGGCGTCGGCGCCGAGCGCGGTGGCGTACGCGGCGCGCAGCTCGGCGCTCAGCTCGGAGCGGCGTTCGAAGTGCGCCGTCGCGCGGCCGTCGGTGAGCTCGCGCTCGAGCTCGCGCGCGGACGCCTGCACGGCGCGCGCCGGCAGCGGCCCGTCGGTGCCGGCGTTCAGGTACGCGAGGGCGCTGAGAACGGGAAACTCGTCGCGCAACCCCGGCAGGCTCACAAACCGCGAGAATACCCGCATGTCCAGCGCCGACCTTCAGCAGCCCCTGTGGGAGCCCCCGCGCGAGCAGCTGCAGAACGTCGAGATGGAGCGCTTCATGGAGTGGGTGGGCGAGCGTCGCGGGCAGCCGTTCGCCGGCTACGACGAGCTGTGGCGCTGGTCGGTCGACGAGCTGGAGGGCTTCTGGGCGAGCGTGTGGGAGTTCTGCGGCGTGCGCGCGTCGAAGCCCTACGAGCGCGTGCTCGCCTCGCATGAGATGCCCGGCACGCGCTGGTTCGAGGGCGCGGAGCTCAACTACGCCGAGAACCTGCTGCTCGGCCCGCTGTACCCGGCGGCCGCCGCCGCCGCGACGGGCTCCGCCGCTGCCGCCGGCGCCGAGCGCGCGAACGAGGTGGCGGTGCTGCACTGCTCGGAGCTGCGCGAGCTGGACGAGATCACGTGGGGCGAGCTGAACGCGCGCGTGGCGGCTGCGGCGGGCGGCCTGCGCGCGCTGGGCGTGGCGCGCGGCGACCGCGTGGTGGCGTACATGCCCAACATCCCGGAGACGCTGATCGCGTTCCTGGCGGTGGCGAGCATCGGCGCGATCTGGTCGAGCGCGGCGCCGGAGTTCGGCGCGCGCAGCGTGATCGACCGCTTCGCGCAGATCGAGCCGAAGGTGCTGCTGGCGGTGGACGGCTACCGCCACGGCGGCAAGGACTTCGACCGCATGGCGGTCCTCGAGCGCATCCTGGCGGAGCTGCCCACGGTCGAGCACGTGGTGACGCTGCCCTACCTGGCCGATGAGGACGTCTATGAGCCCGCCTCCGGCGGGGGCGGCGTTCGCAGCGTCCTCACCTGGGATCAGCTGCTTGCCAGCGGCGAGGGCTCCGAGCTCAGCTTCGAGCAGGTGCCGTTCGATCACCCGCTGTGGGTGCTGTACTCCTCGGGCACGACGGGCCTGCCGAAGGCGATCGTGCAGGGCCACGGCGGCATCCTGATCGAGCAGCTGAAGAAGCGCATGCACCTGGACCTGCGCGCGGGGGACCGCATGTTCTGGTTCACGACGACCGGCTGGATGATGTGGAACTTCCTCGTCGGCTGCCTGCACAGCGAGGCCGCGATCGTGCTGTATGACGGCAGCCCCGCGCACCCCGACCTCGGTGCGCTGTGGGAGCTCGCCGCGCGCACGCGGATGACGTGCATGGGCCTCAGCGCTGGTCTGCTGGCGAGCACCGAGAAGGCCGGCGTTGAGCCGGCCCGCGACTACGACCTGCACGCGCTGCGGGCGATCGGCTCGACCGGCTCGCCGCTCGCTCCTGAGAGCTTTCGCTGGGTGTACGAGCGCGTAAAGGGTGACGTGTGGCTGTTCTCGACGAGCGGCGGCACGGACGTGTGCACGGCGTTCGTCGCGGGCTGCCCGCTGCTGCCGGTGTACGAGGGCGAGCTGCAGTGCCGCGCGCTGGGCTGCGCGGTGGAGGCGTGGGACGAGCAGGGAAACAGCCTGATCGACGAGGTGGGGGAGCTGGTGGTGACCGAGCCGATGCCGTCGATGCCGCTGTTCCTGTGGGGCGATGACGACGGCTCGCGGCTGCGCGAGAGCTACTTCGCGATGTACCCGGGCGTGTGGCGCCACGGCGACTGGATTCGCATCACGCCGCGCGGTGGCGCGGTCATCTACGGGCGCTCGGACTCGACGATCAACCGCCAGGGCGTGCGTATGGGCACGAGCGAGATCTACCGCGCGGCGCTGGGCGTGGACGAGGTGCTGGATGCGCTGGTGGTGGACATCCCCAAGCCGGGGAGCGACGGCGGCGCGCGGAGCGAGCTGTGGATGGTGATGTTCGTGGTGCTGCGCGACGGCGTGACGCTCGACGAGCAGCTGGCGGCGCAGATCAAGCGGCGAATCCGCGAGGACTGCTCGCCGCGACACGTTCCCAACGACATCCGCCAGATCGAGCAGGTGCCGCGCACGCTGTCGGGCAAGGTGCTGGAGGTGCCGGTCAAGCGCATCCTGATGGGCACGCCGCCGGAGCAGGCGGCGAGCGTGGAGTCGCTCGCGAACCCGCACTCGCTGGACTACTTCGTGGAGCTCGCGGGGGAGCTGTCGGCGTGAGCGACTACCCGCGGATGCTCACGCCGGTCAACTACATCGAGCCGGCGCGTCGAGCTCGACGGTGTCCTGCTGGAGCGTTTCGGGTGCTACACTATGCGTAAATTCAGACGAGAGTAGATGCCGATGAGCACGCCAACGCTGCGCTTCCCAACGAACGAGAAGGTCAAGCGATCCCCGAGGGCTCGCACGGCTCGCAGCGGCCGGGCCGCGCGCGCTGTGTCGGAGTTGCTGGTCTTCTATGGGTCGCTTTCGCGATTGGCGAGTGCCTTGGGCACAACACGCGATACGGTGCGGAGCTGGAGTATCGGCCCGGCTCCCGCGCGTCCTCGTGTTGAGCTGCTGGAGAGAGTCGTGCTCTTGCTCGATCTTTGCAACGCGGCGCGCCGGTATATGGCCGCTGATCGCCAAGTTGGCGAGTGGACGCTCGCGCCGAGCCCGCCTTTGCGTGGACACTCACCGGCGCAGATCTTGGCCCGTCATGGTCGCGAGGGGCTCCAGATCCTGTTGGCTGAGCTGGCCACGATTGCTCCACCACGCTCGGCTGGACCTGTCGAGATGCCTTCGCTTGAGCAGCTCCGCTCATCACTCGCCAACGGCGTGGGCGTCGACGGACTCAAGCGGATCGAACAGATCGCCTCGGCCGAGCCGATCGAGCTGAGCGACGCTCAGCTCGACTACCAGGTGCGTGAGGCCACACATCAGGACGAGTAGTGCCCGTGCTCGCCGAGCTGGGTGAGCGAGAGTCAGAAGATCCGTTCGCCAAGCCACGCGCCTTTCGTCCAGCGCGCCGCTGCGGGTGGTGGTCGATATCTGAGGAAGCGCGACGACAGGGCGCGCCGGAGGTTTTCTCGTCGAAACAGCCCGCGTTCGCCATGCGGCGCGTGTGCGAGCGCCACCTGGGACCAACGAAGCCGATCCCGCCATTCCGGCACTACCTGTGCATTGCGATGAGCTGCTGCCTGGAGCAGTGCATCGAGCAGGATGGCCGTGAGCTGTCTGCCGATATCGATTGTGACCGCTTCGGTATGGCCGAGGTCCAACACATACAGGGGACCGGTGCCATGCGTATGCCACGCGAGCGTGGCCAGTGGTACCGGCGCCACACCAGGCAGCTCCTGCCAGACGGCCAACACGCGCCCCTTGTCGTCGCCGCCATTACGCAGACGGTCGGTCATACTCCAAGGCAGGCCGACCGGTCATGGTCCGGGGTCAGGAAGGAGCGGCGCCCTTGACGCCGAGCTGCGCAGGAACAGATGTGGCTGCTTCGACCTGGTGAGGCCGTGATCGACCTCTAGGTACACCTCTTTGCGCCGGACAGCGATCTTGATGTTGTAGCTCGACATGGTGCCAACTTACGCATCGCTGCGGTTGAGCCGGGTACGCGATGGAGTCCGTGCGTGACCCGTTCATCTTGCCGGTACCCTGCGGCCGTCGCTCCAGCCCCAGCGAGCGCCCGACGATCTCCATCATGATCTCGTTCGCGCCGCCGTAGATGTGGGTGACGCGCGCGTTGGCGAAGGCGCGCGCGATCGGGTACTCGAGCATGCGCGGCCCTGCAGGTCCGTGCACCACCACTTGGCGGTCACGGCGTCCTCGGGCGTGGGCTTCAGGACAGTGTTCACAAAGCCGCCCTTGCTGTCTGCGCGCTCGAAGTCTTCCCAGACAGGACGGGAGACCCGGCTGTAGGCATAGGTCCCGCTGCCGACGAAGGAACGGCGCGGAAGCTGAGATCGGTCTAGTGCGCACGCTGAAGGTGCAGAGTGCCAGTGCTTTACGGCGTCCGAAATGCGCCGCTACAACCCCAACGACCGCCCGACGATCTCCTTCATGATCTCGTTGGCGCCGCCGTAGATGCGCGTGACGCGGGCGTCGGCGAACGCGCGCGCGATCGGGTACTCGAGCATGTATCCGTAGCCGCCGAACAGCTGCAGGCAGCGGTCGACGACGCGACCCTGCAGGTCGGTGCACCACCACTTGGCGGTGGCGGCGTCCTCGGCCGTGAGCTCGCCGTCGTTGAGCGCCTGCGTGCAGCGGTCGACGAACACGCGCGCGATCTGCGCTTCGCCGTGGAGCTCTGCGAGCGTGAAGCGCGAGCTCTGGAAGGAGCCGATCGGCTGGCCGAACGCTTGGCGCTCGCGCACGTACTCGAGCGTCCAGCCGATCGCTGCCTCGGCGGCGGCGACGGCTGAGGCGGCGATCGACAGACGCTCCTGCGGCAGGTTGGAGACGAGGTAGCGGAAGCCCTCGCTCTCCTGGCCGAGCAGGTTGTCGATCGGCACGCGCACGTCTGAGAACGACAGCTCGGCGGTGTCCTGGGCGTGCTGGCCGATCTTCTCGAGGTTGCGCCCGCGCTCGAAGCCCTCCATGCTGCGCTCCACGACCATCAGGCTGATGCCGCGGTGGCGCTCTGACGGGTCGGTCTTGACGGCCAGGATCACGAGGTCGGCGTTGATGCCGTTGGTGATGAACGTCTTGGTGCCGTTGACCACGTAGTGATCGCCTTCGCGCCTGGCGCTGGTGGACATCGCCGCGAGATCGGAGCCGATCCCCGGCTCGGTCATCGCGAGCGCCGTGATCAGCTCGCCGGAGGCGATCCCGTCGAGCCAGCGCTCGCGCTGGGGCTCGGTGCAGTAGCTGAGGAAGTAGGGCAGGCAGATGTCGTTGTGCAGCGTGATGCCCAGGCCGAAGCTGCCCACGCCCGCGCGCTGGGTCTCTTCGCCGATCACGAGGTTCAGGCGGAAGTCCTCCGCGCCCGCGCCGCCATATGCCTCGGGCACGGCCATGCCGAGGAAGCCGCCGCGGCCGGCCGCCGCGAACACTTCCCTGGGCACGATCCCCTCGCGCTCCCACTCGCCGTAGCGGCCCTCCTCGCCGAGCACCTCGCGCGCCAGGAATGTGCGAAAGCTCGCGCGGAAGTCTTCGTGCACGTCGTCGAACAGGCTGCGTTTCATCGTCGGGACCCTATCTGTCCAGAAGGAGTGCGAGATGGGGACGTCGAACAGAACCGCCGATGAAGCGTGCAGCGACAAAGACCGCCGAGCCGCCGCCGGCGAATGGGACCAGCGAGCACCAGAGCCTGTCCAAGTACATCCAGGCGCGCTTTGACGAGTGCTCGCGCTCCCAGAAGGACGTGGCGCAGTACATCGTCGACCATCTCGACGAGGCCGCGTTCCAGACCGCAGAGGAGCTGGCGCGCCGCGCGAACACGTCGAGCTCGACCGTCGTGCGCTTCTCGCAGGCGCTCGGCTTCGAGGGCTTTCCCGAGCTGCAGGCGGCCGCCCGCGAGGAATACCGGCGCGTCAACGCCAAGGCCACCAAGGACAGTGGCACGGGGGCGGGCGGGGTTTCATCCCCGCTGTTCTCGCTCGACCAGAACGAGTTCGAGGCGGCGCTCGCCGCGGACCACCTCAACGTCGAGGACACCGCCCGCAAGGTCTCGCGCAGCTCGGTCGACTCGCTGATCGAGGCGATCGTGGGCGCCGAGAAGGTGCTTGTAGCGGGCACCGACCAGATGGCGTTCTTCGCAAGCTATCTGCGCCACCTGCTGATGCTGCTCGACCTGCGCGTGGACGTCGTCGCGAGCCCCTCGCAGGAGGCGCTCAGCCGCCTCGGGCGCATCGACGGGAACACGCTCGTGATCGGGCTCTCCGCCGGACGTCCGCACCCGCTGGTCGTGCGCGCGATGAAGCTCGCCCGCCACCGTCAGGCGCGCACCGCGGCGATCACCGACGCGACGCTCTCCGAGGTCGCCAAGCTCGCGCAGATCAAGCTCTACTACTCCTCCAACAGCCCCGCCTACGTGCGCTCGCACACGGCGCTGCTCAGCATCATCCAGGCGCTCGCCTACGGGGTGTATGCGCAGGACACCGCGCAGTACGACGATCGCATCAAGGCTTTCCGGCTCAAGTAGCGGTGCTTGATCTTCGAGTCAGCCGCGCCGTCGCCCGTGCAACTGGTGGGGTGGCCTACAGCGGCAGGAAGCGCTTCATCTTTCCGCTCGCAAGTCGCGGGATCTCCTCGACCAGCGTGACCGTGACGGTTGGGTCAGGGCATCCCGAGCGGTTGAGGATCGCCACGAGCTTGCGGGAGAGCGCGGCGCTGTCGAGGGCGTCGTCTGCGCAGAGGATGATCTCGGCTCCGGCCCGGGTCTGCTGCACCTGATACTCGGAGATCGCTGGCTCGCGTCCCAGGATCGAACGGAATAGATGCGGATGCACGCTCACACCGTTCTCGTAGACGAAGGTGTCGTCGTTTCGTCCCTGGATGTCGGCTATGCGCCGGTGCGCTGACCCGCACGCGCACGGCTCATCCAGGAGTGTGACCTCGTCGGTGATCTCATAACGGATGAGCGGCATCAGCGGGTTGAAGAGGTTCGTCACATACACCTTGTGCGAGCGCGCTCCGGCCGGGACCGGGTTCCCGTCCGCGTCGACCGCCTCGACGATCACCAGATCGTCTGTCAGATGCATACCTGTGCCCTTGAAGCAGCCGATGGCCGTGACGCCCGCCTCTGATGTTCCCCACATGTTCGCGACCGGCGCGTGCCACGTCTCTTCCGCGGCCTGACGCGTCTCGGGCAGCAGTGGCTCAGCCATCGTCAGTATCCGCCGCGGCTGGATCTGAAGGCGTCCTGCGCGCGCCTCGCCTACCAGGCGGGCGAGCATTGACGGATAGGTCGCGAGGTTATCCCCGCCGACAGAGTTCAGCCCCGCGACAACCTCTGCCATGGGAAGGCCGACCCTGAACCTGTGTGTCTCAACGGCACCAGTGGCGAACGTCTCAGAGAGCGCGCTGGTGAAATGCGTCGCGTTTTCCGCTGCGACGATCATCGCCACCGGAGGCCGCGACGCGAGCTCCGGGTCACCGATGCGGTCCAACAGCGCGCGGCGAATCGCCGTCAGCTGCACCGTCGCCCAGGCATCCCAGCCCCACACGAACACGCCCCGCACACCGCTCGACCCGCCCGACGCGACGGCATGCAGCTCATCACGGAAATACGCATCACCGTCCAGCTTGGCGATGTGAGCGTTCGCGTCCGCCAGACGAACCTCGGGATCGGTCACGATCGCGTCGAAGTTGCCCATCAGATCGTCCTTCGTCATCACTGGCAGATCCCGCAGGTCATCCGCCTCAAGCCTCGCCAGGTCTACGTCCCCAAGTCGATCGCGATGCCACGAAGACCGCTCGACGGCCGTCCCGACGAGCTCACGCAGTTGAGCCGTGCGCTCGGCGCGCAACCGCTCCGCAGACCACGCCACCCGCTCGAAATGCTCGCCGATCTGAGGCAGCAGATGCTCGATATGTCGCCGGCGCGTCGCGTCATAGGACTCCATGCGACCGAACCCTACAACCAGGTCTCACGCGCCCATTGAGACGAGTCGTCGCCTCGAGACTCGCGACGCTCGCGCTTCCCAGACGAATTTTCGTTCACCCGGAGCGCCGTATAGCCATTGCTATACGGTCGTTGATGAAGAGTGAAAGAGACCACGCCGCATGCGGCGTGGTCCGGGGTCGCGCATGCGCGACCCCGCCGGTCGGTGCATGCACCGACCGGAACTGCGGATGTCCGAGAACGTATCGAGCGCGCTCATGCGTGGAGACGTCAGATGTGGATCGTCACGCGACTGGCAGCGTGTGCCGGTGCCGCGCGGCTGGCGGCTGGGCGCGGATCGCCCTTGCCAGGCGCCGGACACCCTCGCGCAGCCGCTCCGGCGTGACTGAGGTGAAGGACAGCCGCAGGTGCGTCGCGGTTGGAGGCTCGACGAGCATCGCGGGTCCGGGGACGTAGCTGACGCCGGCGGCCAGTGCGGCGCGGTAGAGCTCCTGATCGTCTCGAGCGTGCTCGAGCGTCACCCACACGTGGCCGCCGGCGCTCGGGCGCATGAAGCTCGCGACGCCTTGCAGCTCGGTTTCCAGGCTCTCCAGCAGCGCGTCGCGGCGCGTGCGGTAGAGCTGGCGGGCGTGGGCGAGCTGGGACGGGTAGTGCCCGGCGGCGAGGAACCTCGCGGCCACCTGCTGCGGCAGGGTCGCGCAGTGGGCGTCGTCGTCGCGCTTCTCGGCGATTATGCGGTCGAGCACCAGGCCGCTGGCGGCGATCCAGCCGGCGCGCAGGCCGGGGGCAACGGTCTTCGACAGCGAGTCGACGTAGATCACGTGCGCGGGGTCGCGTGCTCTCAGGGGTCCTGGATCGGCGCCGTCGTAGCGCAGATCGGCGTATACGGCGTCCTCGAGCACGAAGAAGCCGTGTCGCGCGGCCAGCTCCAACAGGCGCGAGCGGCGCTCCTGCGCCATGTCGCGGCCGGTTGGGTTGTGACCCCGCGGCTGCAGCGCCACCAGCCGCACCTCGTGTCCGCGCAGCAGCCGCTCGAGCGCCTCGACGTTGAAGCCGTGCTCGTCGACGTCAACCGGCATCACCGTGGCTCCCGTCGCCCGCAGCGCCTCGAGCATGCCCATGTAGGTGGGCGACTCGCACGCCACGACGTCGCCTGCTCGCAGCACCGCGCGGGCAGCCAGCGTGAGCCCCTGGCGTGCCCCGGTCGTGATCAGGATGCTGTCCGCGTCGTCCTCGAGCCCGCGCGCGCGGCCGAGCGTCGCGAGCTGCGCGCGCAGCGCGTCGGTGCCCTCGATCGGGCAGTACTCGAAGCTCGCGAGCGCTTCCGCGTCCAGCGTCTCGCGGACCGCCGTCGCAAGCTCGGCGACGGGGATCTGCTCGCTCGACGGGTAGCCGACGGACAGAGCCACGAGTCGCGGGCTGCCCGCGTGCTCTGCGGCCTCGCTCAGCACCCTGCCCGCGTAGCCCTCGCGGGGCGGCCCGAGCGCGTACGTCTGCCAGGACAGGTCGGCCGTGTCGGCTGCGCTCCTGGCGGCCGCGCGCACGAACGTGCCGCGACCGACCGCCGAGACGACCAGACCCTGCTCCTGCAGGCGCCGGTAGCAACGACCGGCCGTCAGCTGGTTGATGCCGGCGATCTCCGCGAGCTCGCGCGTCGTCGGCAGCTTCGCGCCCGGCTCGAGCTCTCCGCTGGCGATCGCCGCGGCGAACACGTCGGCGATCTGCCGCGTGAGCGACGGCTTGGCGTCGCGGTCGACTGCGCGCAGGCGGTCCGCTAGAGAGTCAGCCATACAGCTCATTCAATCCGATATTGATGGACATTGCAATTACAAATCTAGCGGCTAGGGTGCACTTGCACGGCATTTTGCATCCGATCGAGGTATGTCAATGTCAAGAGATCTCCTGAATGCCGAGCTTGCCCGTCAGCGCGAGGCCGAGCTCAGGCGCAGCGCTGAACGGCACGTGGTCGCGCGGACACCTGAGGATTCGCGCCGTCGCACGCCGTCTCTGGGCGCCGTCGCTCGCTGGGCTGTCAAACTAGTGGCCCATGCGCGACGAAGCGACATTCAGGGTCAAGACGGGCTTGGCGGAGATGCTCAAGGGCGGCGTGATCATGGATGTGGTCACTCCCGAGCAGGCGAAGGTCGCCGAGGACGCGGGAGCGGCGGCGGTGATGGCGCTCGAGCGCGTACCCGCTGACATCCGCCGCGACGGCGGCGTAGCGCGCATGTCCGACCCGGAGATGATCGCCGGCATCCAGGAGGCGGTGAGCATCCCCGTGATGGCCAAGGCGCGCATCGGGCACTTCATGGAGGCGCGCGTGCTGGAGGCGCTGGAGGTCGACTACGTGGACGAGTCCGAGGTGCTGACGCCCGCGGACGAGGCCAACCACATCGACAAGTGGGACTTCAAGGTGCCGTTCGTGTGCGGCGCGACCAACCTCGGCGAGGCGCTGCGGCGCATCGGCGAGGGCGCCGCGATGATCCGCTCGAAGGGCGAGGCCGGCACCGGCGACATCGTCGAGGCGGTGCGCCACATGCGCCAGATCAACGGCGAAATCCGTCGCCTGGCGACGCTTGGCACCGACGAGATCGCGACCGCCGCCAAGAGTCTTGCCGCGCCGCTTGACCTCGTGCGCGAGGTGGCTCTCGCGGGCCGCCTGCCCGTGGTGCTGTTCTCCGCGGGCGGCATCGCCACGCCGGCCGACGCCGCGCTGATGATGGCGCTGGGCGCCGAAGGCGTGTTCGTCGGCTCGGGCATCTTCAAGTCCGAGGACCCGCCCACGCGGGCGCGCGCGATCGTCGAGTCCACCACCCACTGGCAGGACGCCGAGCGCGTCGCGCAGGCCTCGCGCGGGCTCGGCACGCCGATGGTCAGCCTGGAGAGCTCAAAGCTCGAGGGCGAGCAGCTCCTCGCCCAGCGTGGCTGGTAGCAGCGCGGCTGACGGCGCAGGGGAGACGCCGCCGGCACCGCCGGCCGCGCCGGTGGTGGGCGTGTTGGCGCTCCAGGGCGGCTTCGAGGCGCACGAGCGAATGCTGCAGAGGCTGGGGGCGCGCACGCGCGAGGTGCGCGTGCCGCACGACCTCGACGACCTCGACGGGCTCGTGATGCCGGGCGGCGAGTCGACGACGATGACCCTCGGGATCGCGCGCGAGGGCCTGGCCGAGCCGCTGCGCGAGCTGGCGGCGCGCGGCGGGGCGGGCGGGATTCCCATCCTCGGGTCGTGTGCGGGGCTGATCATGCTCGACCGCGATCACCTCGGTGTGATGGACATGCGCGCCGCGCGAAACGCGTTCGGACGCCAGATCAGGAGCTTCGAGGCGGACGTGGACGTCCGTGGCATGCAGGGTCCGCCGATCAGGGGCATCTTCATCCGCGCGCCGTGGATCGCAGAGCACGGCCCGGACGTGGAGATCCTCGGCGAGGTGGAGGGCCATCCGGTGGCGGCGCGCCAGGGACGCGTGCTGGCCGTCTCCTTCCACGCCGAGCTGGGCGCCGACGACCGCCTGCACCGCCTGTTCCTGGGCCTCGTGGGCGAGAGTCGTGCTGCGGGGCCGGCTGCCGCGACTGGATAACGGCCGCTGTGTGATCGCGGCTAGGCGGCCGTCGTGCTGCTGAGAGCGGCGAGCGTATGCCTCGCGGCGGCTTCGAAGCGCGCCACCTCGCCGTAGGGGCGTGCCACGAGCATCGCCCCCTGAAGGGCGCCGAGAACCGTTTGGGCCGCATCCGCGGGAGATCCGCCAAAGGACAGCGTTCCCTCTGCCCGGCCGTCCGCCAGCACGCCCGCGAGCCAGGCGAGGTTGTGGTCGAAGAAGCGAATCACCGAGTCGCGCATCGGCGGCGGCAGTGTCTGGTATTCGGCCGCGAGCATCCCGCACAGGCACATGCGGTCTCCGCGCAGCACGCCCGCGTAGAGCGCGGCGTACGCGTCGAGCTTCGCGCCGGCGCCGGAGCTCGCGCTGTCGATGCGTTCGAGCGCTTCTGTGAAGCGGGCGGCGTAGCGCTCGACCAGCGCCTCGCCAAGCTCGGCCTTGCTGGCGAAGTGGTAGTGCAGGCTGGCCTT
>JBEKGK010000065.1:0-20373 GCA_050012835.1 Solirubrobacteraceae bacterium
ACCGTGCCGCTGCTGCTGCTCTCCGAAAGCGTCCTCGAAGACTCGATCACCGCGATCGGCTTCCCGATCTGCTTCTACTACGGCTTCACCGGGGTCGCGTGCGGCTGGTACTTCCGTCACGAGCTGACCGAGAGCGTGCGCAAGCTCTTCCTGCTCGGTCTCGGGCCGCTCGCCGGCGGGGTGATCCTGTGGGGAGTCGGGATCAAGGCCGCGATCTACTACGGCCACGCGGAAAACGTCTCCTCCAAGCCGATCCTCGGCATCACGCTGCCGCTGTGGCTGGGCATCGGCGGCATGGTCGTCGGCTTCATCGTCATGCTCATCTCTCGGCCCTACTTCCGCGAGTACTTCTCGCGCAAGACCGAAACCGCGCGTTCACACCAGATCGATCAGCCGCCGCCGACAGGGCCCGTTCCCGCGCGCGTGGACTTTTAGGGCGCGGGAAGTCTAGGGCGCGGGAAGCCGCCTGATTCCGGCGACTTCGTCGAACCCGCTGTCGAAGCTCAGGATCTCGGTGATCTGCCGACGTCGCATCACCGCGACATGCACAGCGTCGCGCGCCGACAGCAGCTGGTAGGCGAGGACGAGATCCTTGGCAGCGAGCACGTCCGCCTGCTCGACCGCGAACACCTCGTCGACGACTGCGCGCAGGGCGTTGAACGCGTGCTCGATCCAGTCGCGGCGATCGGCGGAGACGTAGCGATGCATGATCTCCTGGAGCACCTCGCTGCTCGTGACCAGGCGGCGCCGCTCACCGGTAAGACGCTCGAGCATGCGTTGAGCGTCGACCTTGTGGGGATGCTCGCCCCCGATCAGATACATCGGGACGTTCGCGTCGACGAAGATCACGCGTCGGCTGCGCCAGACATGCCCGCCTCGATCTCGGCCAGGCGGCCCGCCTCGGTCTCGGCCAGCATCGTGTCGATATCGACTTCTCGCCCCTGGAAGCTGTAGCTGGCCGCCTTGCGTATGGCGGCAAGCTTGGCCTCGACGTTGCCGGTGGACACCTCGCGCTCGGCAGTGCGGAGCGATTGGCGCACCCACTCGGACATGTTCAATCCCACAGCCTCTGCCGTGCGGGCGTAACGCTCGAGCTCCTCGTCTCCGACCACCACCTGCAATCGCTTACTCATGCCAGTAGTATAACGTACTGCTGTAGAGAGTTAGGCTACTGGCTCGTGGTCTTGTGGGCCACCAGGAACGCCGCGACCCATAGCAACTGGCTGTCATTGCGCTTGAGCGCGGTGCCGAGGCAACTGAGGAACCGTGCTTGCTCGACGGTGTCCAATGCCTGCTCGACGGTCTCGCGCAGCGTTGGCGCCAGGGGGTGCGGTGAGCTTTCGAGCAGCGTTTCCAGGCTCGGAGCCTCGATTCCCGGGCGCCCGGTAATCAGGTTGGTGTGAAGCTCGAGATGGATGGAGGCGAATCCGGCGCGCCGGGCCATGGCGAACAGGTCGCGCTCATCGAAGTCCATCATCGTCGCTGCGTCGGCGTGTTCCAGGTGCGCGAAGGCGTCCTTGACCTTGCCCGCGAGGTCAGCGACGGCGGCCACGTGATAGCCCCAGAAGCGATCCTCGGGCTCTGGGAACATCAGCCGGTTGATTGGCTCGAACAACGAGATCCTGCCATCCGGCACGAGCACCCGATACAGCTCGTCAAACGCGTGCTGCTTGTCCGCGACGTAGATGAGGACCGATCGGGTGCTCGCAACGTCGACGCTGGCGTCGGGGATGCCGGCAAGGTCCTCGGCACGCGCCAGCACGAAGCGAGCTTGGTCAAGCTTGTCGAGAGCTCGTACCGCCTCTCGCGCGTGCTCTAGAAGCGGGGCCGATATGTCGCAGAACGTGACGCTGCCCTGCGGGCCGACGCGATCCAGGGCAGCAAGTCCGATCAGACCGTCGCCGCTGCCGATATCCAGCACTGCGGCGCCCGTCAGCGGCTCGGCAAAGTCAAGGACACGGTCGCGGATCGACTCCAGCCGCTTGAGCGACGTGGAGCGCTGGCGCTCGTTGCCGCCGTCGCGGCGCCCACGCAGCCACTCAGACCAGTGATCGGCCGCCGACACCGCCGAGCATGCTAGCGCCCCGACCTCCGCTCACCGCATGAGGAAATCCCCATTCGCACATGCGGCACGCCGCTTCCACCTCGCCCCGGCACGTCAGGCCGGCGGCAGCTCCACCTGCCCATGCGGCGCGCCGTACTCCCTCAGCAGCTCCAGGAAAGGCTGGGGCGGGAAGGCCTCGGGGCCGAGCACGCCCGTGCCCTTCCAGTCCCCGCGGTCGAGCAGCTCCAGCGCGACGGCGGGGTTGACGGCGGTCTGCCACACGACCGCCTGGCTTGCGTACTCGCGCATGGTGGTCTCGTTGTCGACCACGTGGTAGAGATAGGTCGAGCGGGGCTTGCCGTCCTTGCCGGTCCCGGTCACCCACGTGCCCGCGCAGGTGCGCCCGCTCATGCGCTCGCCGAGCGTCGCCGGGTCGGGCAGCGCCGCGGCGACGACGTCGCGCGGCGCCACCTGCGTGCCGCGCACGGACACCGGCTCGGTCGAGTCCAGGCCCAGCTTGTGCAGCGTGGCGAGCACGTCGATGAACTCCTGCCCGAGCCCGTACTTGAACGTCACGCGCTCGCACTGCACCCAGCGGGGGATCAGCACGACCTCCTCGTGCTCGACGTTCACGCACTCCACCGGCCCGATCCCCTCGGGGAACTCGAACACCTCGGGCTCGGAGAACGGCGCCGTGGTGTAGAAGCCGCGCTCGCGCTCCCAGATCAGCGGCGGGTTCAGGCACTCCTCGATCGTCGTCCAGATCGAGAACGTGGGCGCGAAGTCGTAGCCCTCGACGACCAGGTCGGCGCCGTCGCGCACCCCCACTTCCCGGATGCTCGAGAACAGCTCGTCGGCGGCGTGGCGCGCGAAGACGTCCGACAGCCCGGGCTCGACGCCGATCCCGACCAGCGCCAGCAGACCTGCCTGCTCCCAGCGCTCGTGCTCGGCGAGCTGCAGATCGCCGAGCATCTCCCCCGGCAGCTCATACGGACGCTCAGGATGCGGGTGCGACAGCGTCATCGCCATGTCGAGGTAGGTGACCTTCGCGTCGAACGCAGCGGCGAAGATCGGCTCGTTGAAGCGCGGATCGCACGCGTTGAGGACCGCGTCGGGCCGCACGCGAGCGATCAGCTCCACGAGCTCCTCGCGGCTGGACGCGTCGACTCGCTCGCCCGTAAAGCGATCGCGCTCGCCGAGGCGCTCGGCTGCCGCGCGCGCGCGCTCCAGCGCCACGTCCGCGAGCACCACATGCGTGAACGCCTCGCGGCGCTGCGCGATCGCGGCGAAAGCAGCACCAACGCCGCCGGCTCCGACAACAAGGACCCTCACCGGCCCAAGTCTGACGCAAAGCGCAAGTTTGAGATGTCACAAGTACGAGCTGCGCGTACTACGCAACGCAGCAGGCGGCTCCCGTATGCTGCGCCGATCCGCGCGGTCCCGAACACAAGCAGACCATGACCGGTCTTCCCAGCCCGCCGCGCACGCCACCCGGATCAGCTGAGCCCCCCGGCATCGATCGCGTGGCGCGCACCGAGGCGGGGGCGCAGGCAGCCCCGGGCGTCGTCGCGCGCGCAGGCCGCTGGGCGCCGTCCCCGAGCTTCACCGGCGCGGAGATCGCGCTGGTCGCGCTGGCCGGCCTGCTGCTGGCGATTCTCACGAGCTGGCCGCTCGTGCTGCACATGGGCAGCCGCATCGCCCCCGATCTCGGCGACCCGGTGCGCACCGCCTGGCAGATCGCATGGGTCGGCCACGCAATGCTCCACGACCCGCTGCACATCTTCGACTCCAACGCGTTCTACCCGCACCCGTTCAGCCTCGCCTTCTCGGACTCCCTGCTCGGCTACGGCCCGACCGCGTTCTTCGGCTCGGGCACCGTCGCCGCGCTCGTCCGTTACAACCTCCTGTTCCTGTGGGCCTGGTCGCTGTGCTTCGTCGGCGCCTACCTGCTCGCCCGCGAGCTCGGCCTCGGCCGGCTGGGAGGCGCCGCCGCCGGCCTGGCCTTCGCCTACGCGCCCTACAGGGTCACCGAGGCCGGGCACCTCCACGTGATCTCCTCGGGCGGGCTCGCGCTGGGGCTGTTCCTGCTGCTGCGCGGCTACCGGCGCTCTTCGCGCAAGCTCGTGCTCGCCGGGTGGCTGGTGTCCGCCTGGCAGGTGAGCCTGGGCTTCACGCTCGGCCTGCAGTACACCTACCTGCTGGCGGTGCTCGCGCTGCTCGTGCTCGTGTACTGGTGGCGCGGCCCGCGCAGCGCCGGCGGGCCGCTGATCCCGCGCCAGCTGCTGGTCGTGAGCGTGATCGGGATCGCGGTGCTCGGGGGCGTCGCCATCTACCAGGCGCGGCCGTACCTGAGAGTCGCGGCCGAGTACCCGTCGGCGAAGCGCACGATCAAGGAAGTCGAGACCTACTCCTCCGGCCCGGCCGCGCTGCTGGGCGCCTCCTCGGAGAACCGCGTGTGGGGCTCGCTCACGTCGGGGATGCGTGCGAAAGTCAACTCCAAGAACGAGAGCGTGTTCTTCCCTGGCGGCCTGATCCTCGTGCTCGCGCTGATCGGGCTGGCGGCTGGGGCGTACACGCGGCGATTGCGCATCGGCCTGGTCGTCGGGATCGTCACGTGCTCGGTCCTCGCCATGGGCCTCGGCCTGACCGGCGCGGGCTACCCGTATCGCCTGCTGTTCGACTACGCCCCCGGCTGGGACGGCGTGCGCGTGCCGGGGCGCGTGTTCACGCTCGCCACGCTGTTCTACGCGCTGCTCGCCGCCGCCGGCGCGCAGCTGCTCGTGCAGCGAGTCGGGCCGTGGGCACGGCGACGCCAGCTGAGCGCCCTGCCCGCGCTGCTGGGCGCGGCGCTGCTGCTCGGCATCCTCGGCGAAGGCGCGGGCCACCTGGGCCACCCGCTCGTGCCCCAGCCCGCGCGCGCGGAGATCGGCCTGCCCGGCCCGGTGCTCGACCTGCCCACCGACGGCGCGCTCGACCGCGTCTGGCAGTACTTCTCGACCAACGGCTTCTACAAGATCGCCAACGGCGAGAGCACCTTCGACCTGCCCGCCCTCGACGACCTGCGCGGCGGCATGAGCGGCTTCCCCGACAAGGCCAGCGTCGAGAAGCTGCGCTTCTACGGGATCCGCACGGTCGTGCTGCACACGGTGCTCCCGAAGGGCCTGCCGCACGAGCAGGGCTGGGTGGTCCCCGAGCCGCCCGACCCCACCGCCGCGGCCGCCAAGCCGATCGCGGGCCTGGGCATCACGCGGCGCCAGGTCGGCTCGCTCGTCATCTATGAGATCGGACCTGGGCCCAAGGCCCTGCACGGAACCGACGGATGACGCGCCCGCGGCTTGCGCTGGCGGCAGTCCTGCTGGTGGGCCTGTCCTCCGCGGTGATGATCCAGAGCTTCTCCTGGAACCAGGCATCCCACTACGACCTCGTCCGCGCGCTGAACAACGACAAGACGACCATCGACCCCTACCAGGCGAACACGGGCGACAAGGTCCTCTACAAGGGGCACTACTACTCCGCCCGCGCGCCGGGCCTGGCGCTGTTCGCGCTGCCCTTCTACGACGCGCTCAACCTCGTGCACGCAGAATCGTGGACTGACTCGCACGTGGCGCCGCCGAATCACCCGGGCGACGAGATGATCTACCTGCTCGGCCTGTGGGGCAACGTGCTGCCGGGGCTGCTGCTGGTGGCGCTGGTGTGGCTGGTCGCAGAGCGCTACGAGCCCGGCTACGGCGTCGCGACGGCGGTCGTGCTCGGCCTGGGCACGATGGTGCTGCCGTTCTCGCAACTGCTGTTCTCGCACATGCTCACCACGTTCCTCAGCTTCGCGGCCTTCTGGCTGATGCTGCGCGAGCGCGACGGGCCGCCCAGCCCGATGCTGCTGGCGCTCGCCGGCCTGGCGATGGGCTACGCGTTCTCGTCGGAGTACCCGACGTTCTTCGCGGCGATCGTGCTCAGCCTGTTCCTGCTCTCGCGCAAGGACTCGCTCACGCCGCTGGGAGTGCTGCGGCGCGGCGGCGCGTACGTGGCGGGCGGCCTGGTGGGGATCATCCCGCTGCTGCTGTACAACCACTACGCGTTCCGCTCCTGGACGCACCTGGCCTACTCCGACGTGCCCCGCCAGCAGAAAGGCTTCTTCGGGATCGCCGCGCCGAGCCTGAGGGTGCTGGCAACGCTGCTGTTCGACTCGCGCGGCCTGTTGACCATCTCCCCCGTGCTGATCATGGGCGCGATCGGCACGGTGATGCTCTACAGGCGCGGCCGGCGCGCCGAGGCGCTCACGATCGGCGGCATCTGCCTCTGCTTCCTGGCGTACAACTCGGGCTACTACCTGCCCTTCGGGGGCGGCTTCATGGGCCCGCGCTTCCTCGACACGCTGCTCCCGTTCCTGGCCTTCCCGATCGCGCTCGCGCTCAAGCGCTTCCCCGGCCCCACGATCGCGCTTGCGGCGATCTCGATCACGACCACGGTGATCGCCACCGTCACGCACCCGCTGGTCGGCTACGAGAACGAGACGGTGACCTGGATGCACTACCTGTCCAAAGGACTCTTCCAGCCGACGATCGCCTCCGCCTATGGGCTGGGGCGCGGTTGGGGCGGGATCTGGCCGTTCCTGCTCGCCGCCGGGGGAGCGGTGCTGGCGGCGACGTGGGCTACGCCGCGGCTGCGTCTCTCCGCGGCTGCGTTGCGCGGGGGCCTCGTGGCGCTCGTCGGGTGGGGGCTGTTCGCCGCGCTCGCGCCGACCGTGCTCGGGATCGATCACGCGGGCCTGACGAGCATCTACAACGCCGGCGACCACACCGCTTACAACCTGAAGCTGCACTCTGGCGCCAGATACCCGTTGAAGACGCTCGCCGCCGCCGCGGTGGCCATCGGCCTGCTCGCCCTGGGCGCGATGCGCCTGGCGCGCAACCAGCCGGACAGGCCCTCAGAGCGCCGGCGCGGCGCCGGCGCCGAGTCGCGGGCGCGGCCCGCGCTCAGCGCGTGATCAGTTGCCGGCGGTCTTCACGCCGCATTTGGCCGCGTGCAGCTGGCGGCACACGACGACGTAGCCCGCGCGCGGCTGTTCCTTGGCATTCGTCAGCCCAGCGTCAAAAACGGTGACGCGGCTTGTCCCCTTGGTCCAGTCATAGACGTACAGGCGCTTGATCTGCGGCACTGCGGAGGCGAGCGCGAACATGAACTTGATCACCTTCGCCGCGCGCGCCAGGCCTGCGCCGCGCGTGTTCGGGAAGCTGGGTTCGAACTGCACGAGCCCGCCGGTCTCGGTCAGCCATACCTGGCCGCCGAGCGCCTTCACGATTTCGCGGGTGCGCCAGCTTTCGAGGCGGTTGACGTCCGAATAGTTGTGCAGGCCCCAGATCTTCGGCATGACCGTCTCCAGGCGGCCGATCTCGCGCTTGAATTCCGAGATGTAGTTCAGCGTCGGGTAGATCACGGCCGCGTCGAGCACGTCCAGCCCGATGACCGTGCAGCCCCTGCACACGCGCAGCAGCGCCTGGTAGTACCTGGCCGCGGCGACCGCCGAGGGGCTGGAGAACTGTCTTGCCTTGTTGCCGCGGTTGGACTCGTCCCAGGACTCGTACTGCCTGACGTGGGGAAAGAGCTTGACGAACTTCTGCACGTCGCGCTGGTAGCTGGCGATGCTCGGCAGCTTCGTGGGCGTGTATTCGGAGTGGTAGAAGGCGACCAGCACCTGCTCGTGCGCGGCTTCGGCGGCGTCGATGAACGCGATCGCCTGGTCCAGCGAGTACGGGCGCGCGACGGCGTCGTAGGGGACGACGTAGCGCACGATCCTCATGTGCAGCCGCTCGTAGTAAGGGTTCGTGAACATCTTCGGGTTCTCGCTGCCGAGGCCCGTCAGATACGAGCTGGCGGCGTGGGCGCGCGAGGCGCTGTGAGCGCGGGCGCCACCGCCGGTCGCAGCGCCGGCCTGGCCGATCGCGCCAAGCGCGAGGACGGACGCGAGCATCGAGACGATCACGATCGGGGGCAGCAGGCGGCGAGTTGGTCTCATATGGATGCGCAACAGGGTAGGGGGTTCAGGGTTGCGTGCGCGTCAACAGTCTTACGCGGCGTTTAGCCCGCGCCCTGCCCCGCGCGGAGAGTTTTACGCCGTGTTTAGCCAGCGGCCCACACCAAAGGGCGCTCACAGATGACGATCAGTCCGCGCCGGCGGCCTGCTCGGCGAGTTGCGGCGCCTCGCCCGCGTGTGCGCGGAGCGTCGGGTCGGCGACGATGCGCACGTCCACGCCCGGCAGGCCGCGCAGCAGGCGCATCAGCAGCGAGCGCTCGGAGCCCGTGCCCAGACGCGAGAGCCCGCGGCGCGCGGACGGCGTGCCCATCAGCACATACGTGGCGCCGATCGAGTGGGCGAGCGCGATCGCCACCGTCGCCACGTCCTCCCCCTCCTGCACCTGAAGACGCACCCCGAGCATCGCCGTCAGGCGCCTGAGCTCCTCCAGGCGCCTGCGGTCCTCAGAGCTCGGCGGACGCCCGGGCGGGCGCACGACGAGCACGTCGAGCTCCGCGTCCAGGCGTTGGGCCGAGCGCCACGCGCGCCGCACGACCCGCTCTGAGTGCGGCGCGAGCGTCGCCAGCGCGAGCAGGCGCTCGGCGATCGGCCGGGGTCCGTCCTGCGCGAGGGCGGGGAGCCCTTCCTCGTCGCGGCGCGGCAGCGCGCTCGGCTCACGCACGAGGCGCTTGACCTCCACGTCCTCGGCGACCTGGCGCAGCGCCGTCTCGCGCAGCGCCGCCAGGTTCTCGATCTTGAAGAAGTTGTTCAGCGCCGCCTGCACGCGCTCGGGGCGGTAGACCTTGCCCGCGCGCAGGCGCGCGATCAGCGTCTCGGGGGTGACGTCGATCAGCACGACCTCGTCGGCGGCCGAGAGCACCGCGTCGGGGATCGTCTCGCGCACGTGCGCGCCCGTGAGCTGGGTCACCTGGTCGCCCAGGCTCTCCAGGTGCTGGACGTTGACGGTCGAGAACACGTCGATTCCCGCCTCGATCACCTCGCGTACGTCCTCGAAGCGCTTCTCGTGCTCGACGCCCGGCGCGTTGGTGTGCGCGAGCTCGTCGATCAGGCACAGCTCGGGCTTGCGCGCGATCACAGCCGGCAGGTCCATCTCCTCCAGCGGCGTGCCGCGGTATGTCAGGCGCCTGCGCGGGATCAGCTCCAGACCTTCGGCCTGCGCCAGCGTCTCGGCGCGCCCGTGCGACTCCAGATAGCCGACCACCACGTCGCGCCCGCTGTCGGCCTCGGCCACCCCCTCCTGCAGCATTCGATAGGTCTTGCCCACCCCGGGGGCCATGCCGATGAAGACCTTCAGGTGTCCCCGTTCGTCGGCCACGGTGCCATTGTGCTGGAAGAGACGGACCCGAGCACGGCGTCGTAGCGGCGGCGCACGTCTTCGCGGTCCGACTTCTCCGGCACCGACTCCTCGCATGCGCGCATGATCATCGCCGCCTGCTCGAGCACCAGCTCACGCTGCCGGGGGGAGGCCGTATACGCCATCACCTTGGCGAGCCCGTCGAGCTGGCGGATCATGACCGCCGGCATGCCGCGGCTGGCCTGGCGGATCTTGTCGTGCGCACGCTCGAGCAGGCGATCGAAGTCGACGGTCACGGCGATCACCCGCACGTGTCCGGCCGCGTCGCGATGAACCGTCGCCGGCCGCCAGCGGTCGGCGATCTTGCCCAGCCCGTCGCCCAGCCAGTCGATGCAGGCCAGCGCCGTGAACGTGTCGTTGACCGCAGGTGAGAGCGCCCGGATGGCGATCTCGACGAGCTGGTCGACCGCGAACGAGAGATCCTGCGTAAGGGTTCGGTGCGAGCCGGTCGCGTGCGCGCCGCCGAGCGCGCGTGCGACGCCGGGCGCGGCAGCCGCGGGCCACACGTTCGCCAGCGGCTCGCCCTCCACCACGAAGTGACCCGGGCGGCGCAGCAGGCGGATCACCGCGTGGCCGCGGCTGGCGATCTCGATCAGCGTGCTCATGCTCACGTACTGCAGATAGCCGCTGCTCGGCGCGCGCACGACGCCACTGTCCTCATCCAGGCGCACGAGCATCTCCGACAGCGACGGGCCCGCCTTTGGGCCGCCCGGGGCAGTCGGCGCGACCTCGGCTTCGATCGCCTGTGAGAGGTCGCCGGCGATGCTCGCGATCACCTGCGGCAGCTGGATCGACTTGGCGATGTGGTCGATGAACAGGACCAGCACCGCGACGTCCAGGACCACGAGCGCCATCGTGACCGTCACCGACAGGTGCGGAACGAAGTCTCCGTGGCCGCCCGAGCCGATCGCGCCGAGCGCGAGGACCGCGTAGACGAACGTCGCCACGAAGCTGCCGAGCGTGAACTGCGTGATCCGGTCGCGGATGAAGTTGCGCAACATGCGCGGCCCGAACTGAGTGGAGGCGAGCGTCAATGTCACGATCGTGATCGAGAACACGAGCGTCACGACCGTGATCACCGCCGCAGCGATCGCGGTCAGGATCTGCCGGGCCGCGTCCGCGCTTCCGCTGATCAGGAACGACGGCAGATGCGCCGAGCCGTCGTAGGCAGCCCGGTCCAGCGCGTAGGTGCCGGCGAACAGCGCGACCGCGAGCACGATCTCGACCGTCGGCACCAGCCACAGGTTCGTGCGCAGGGACTCGCGGCGCCATGCCGAGGGCAGCGGTGCCTGGAGCCTCATGGCCACGTGACTCGTCCGCGACCGCAGCACTGGCGTCGCAACGGGCGGGTCGGAGAGTGAAGGTGGTCGTACATGGTCGTTTGGGCAGCACGAAGCGCTGCCGACCAGTCTTCCCGGCTCACCGGCGGCCTACGATACTCGGCGGCGCTAATGCGTCGCGGGCTGCTCTGTGTGCACGTGCAGGCTGATCTCGCCGCGCCCGGCGTCGTACTCGAACAGCTCCGCGTAGCGTCCCCAGTCGATCGCCGTCTCCAGCTGTGCGCGCGCCTCGTCGCGGCTGTAGTGGCTGGCCAGCAGGTCGATGAAGAAGCCCTCGCGCAGCGCGCCGTCGCTGGAATGCTCGAGCGCGCGCTGGATGCGACGCACGAGCGGCACCCGCTGCAGCGCGGCCTCGCGGAAGATCTCCTTCGATCGCTGGATGTCGGCGCCGGCGAACCGCTCGCCGGCCTCGGTGAGGTGCAGGCGCCCGCTCTGGACCATCGCGAAGCCGAGCATCGTCAACGCGTCGACGATCGGGAACAGGTCGTCGATCGCGAATCCGACGACCGCAGCCAGCTGCGCGAGGTCCGCGGCCTCGCCGCTGGCGAGTGCGAGCTCGGCGAGCCCGGCGATGCCGTCGACGCTCGCGTGCGGGAGGACGACCTGCTGGACGCCGTCGCCCTCCTGGTCGTGGGCGGCGTTTGCGGCGGGCTTCGGGCGGTCGGTCATGATCCCGTAGATCTCGTCGACCAGCGCGCTGAACCGCTCCTCGCGCCGGTCGCGCGGGCGCTCGAGCCCGCATGCAAGCTCGGCGCGGATTCGCCCGGGGTTGGTGCCGAGCACGATCACCCGATCGGCGAACGCAACCGCCTCCTCGATGTTGTGGGTGACGATCAGGATCGCCTGCGCGGGGAACTCGCCCGCCTGCCACAGCTCGAGCAGCTCGGTGCGCAGGTTCTCGGCGGTGAGCACGTCGAGCGCGCTGAACGGCTCGTCCATCAGCAGCAGGTCGGGCTCCACGACGAGCGCGCGGGCGAACCCGACCCGCTGGCGCATCCCGCCCGAGAGCTCCTTTGGGAATGCCGACTCGAAGCCGTCGAGGCCGATCAGATCGATCGCCTCGCGCGCGCGCTGCGCGCGCTCCTCGGGCGGTATCCCCTGCGCCTCCAGGCCGAGCTCGACGTTCTGCTGAACGGTCAGCCACGGCAGCAGAGCGAATGTCTGGAACACGAGCGAGACGCCGGTGTTGATCCCCTGCAATGGCTTGCCGCGATACGTGACGGTTCCGCTCGACGGCAGCACCAGGCCGGCGATGCACCGCAGCAGCGTCGACTTCCCGGAGCCCGACTTGCCGAGCAGCGCAACGATCTCCCCGGGCTGGACGTCGAGACTGATGCCCTCGAGCACCGGCAGCCCGCCGCCATCGTGCGTCGCGAACGTCTTCGTCAGCTCACGCACGGAGACGAGCGTTCGGCGGGCGGCGCGGGTGGTCGGGCTCACGTCGGCCATCATGACCTCAAAACGAGTACCTGGTCTCGGCGAGTCGGTAGAGCCGGCGCCAGAAGAGACGATTGACGCTCACGACGAAGATCGCCATCACGGCGACTCCGCAGATCAGCTTCGCCTTCTCGCCGGCGTTGCTCGCGGCGACGATGTACGCGCCGAGGCCGGTCGCGGTCAGGGTCGTGTGGTGGTAGGTGACAACCTCGGCGACGATCGACGCGTTCCACGCGCCGCCGGCTGCGGTGATTCCACCGGTCACGTAGGAGGTGAGGATGCCGGGGACGATCAGACGCTTCCAGCGCTGCGCGCCGCGCACCCCGAGGACGTCCATCGCCTCGCGCAGGTCCGAGGGAATCGCCGACGCACCGGCGATCACGTTGAACAGGATGTACCACTGCGCACCGAGGGCCATCAGCAGGATCCCGCCGATGTTGATGCTGATGCCGAGCTCGATGAACGCGAGCGTCGCGAACGGGAACAGGAAGTTGGCGGGGAAGCTCGCCAGCACCTGGACGACCGGCTGCGCCAGACGCGAGACGCGCGGGTTCATGCCGATCCACACGCCGACCGGAACCCACACGAGCGTCGCCAACACGAGCAGCACGACGACGCGTCCGAACGTCACCGCCCCGAGCAGGAAGCAGTGTGGGATCTGCCCGAGCCCGACGCCACGGCTGGTGGCGATGAAGTGGAGCACCGCGTAGGCGCCGTAGGCAACGAGCGCGCTGACGACCACGGCGAAGACGACGTCGCCGGCGCGCCGGCGGACGGCCACGACGGCGGGTGACGCGTCGTCGCGGCCGAGGATCCGCATCGCGCGGCCGAGCGGCTCTGCGAGCCGCGCCCGCAGGCGCCCGAGCACGCGCGGCCAGGACGAGTGCGCCAGGATCTCGAGCACGAGCGAGCGCTGCGTCTCCGCCGCCTCGGTCGTCTCATACCGGTAGCGCTCAGACCACGCGACGAGCGGGCGCCAGAACACGACGTTGACCGCGATCACCATCGCGATCATCGTGGCGATCGCCAGCCCGACCGCGCCGAGGTCTCCCTTCGCGATCGCCGCGCCGACGAACGAGCCGATGCCCGCGAGCGAGTAGGTGTGATTGTGCACCGAGATCGCCTCGGAGGCGACGAGGAAGAACCAGCTGCCGCCGAAGCTCAGCATCCCGTTCCACACGAGGCCGATCGCGCCGCTCGGCACCTCGATTTTCCAGAATCGCTGCCAGCGCGTCAGCCGCAGCGAGCGTGAGAGCTCGTCCAGTTCGCGCGGCAGGCTCTTCAGCGACGCATAGAACGAGAATGTCATGTTCCATGCCTGCGCGGTGAAGATCGCGAAGATCGAAGCCGCCTCGAGGCCGAGCTCGCTGCCCGGGAACAGCGCGATGAACGCGGTCACGGTGATCGTCAGGAAGCCGAGCACCGGCACCGACTGCAGGACGTCGAGGATCGGCACGAGCACCTTCTCGGCGCGGCGGCTGCGGGCCGCCGTGTAGCCATAGAGCAGTGTGAACACCGTCGAGAAGAACAGCGCGATGAACATCCGCAGCAGGCTGAGCGCGGCGTCGTAGGGGAGCCGCGCCGGGTTGGTCGAGACATGCTCGAGCGCCGCTGGGGAGAACGTCGCGCTCGCGCCGTGGCCGACGCGCAGAACCGCGTACAGCAGCGCGAGCACGGCGATCAGCACGGCGACGTCGATCGGCGAGAGGGGGCGCCGGAGCGCGGCCCGCGTCGGCACGTAGCTGCGCAGCGTGGTCAAAGTCGGGCAACGCTAGCGCAGGGGCCGGTGCAGCGGGCGTGAACGCCGTGATCTCTCCGGCCATGACGATGTCGCCGTTTCAGCAACTCGTAACGAAATCGTTGTACCGCCGGCCCCGATCGTCACACGAGTGTGATGGCAGGCGGTCCATAGTTAAGTTGCGGCACCCGGCACCAAGGCCAGCAATGTGAGAGAGGCCACCGAATGAGACTTCCACACCGTCACCGGACGAGACCCAAGGCGAGGGGCTCGGCGACGATTCCCTTCTGGTCGCTGACGCTCCCGGCTTGGGCGACGGCGCAGCCCGTACGGTCGCACGTGGCACGCGAGCACGAGCCGACGACATGGACGTGTGCGAAATGCGGCACCGTCGTGGACGGCATCGGCGCCGCGGCCCACCACATCGGAGAGCATCGCCCGCAGGAACGCCCACAGCCAGCCGGCGTCCGAAGCATGGCCGGCCGGGCGCACGGGCGTCCGCGACCCCCGCGAAGCGAGGACCTACACCGTCGCCCGGGCGACGTCAGCCGCGACCACCTGTCAATCGTGAAGCGTGGCTGACGCCGAGAGACCTGCGATGCGATGACCCGTACCGCGGCCCTCGCTCTCCCGCTGGATGCCGCCCCCCGCTGCGCGTGTGTCGAGCGGGAAGTCATCCAGGACGGCTTCGACACGGTGCGACTGTGTTCACAGGATGCCCTCGAAGCGACGTTCGCTCCGCAGGTGGGCATGACGTGCTGCTCGCTGCGGCACGGGGGCGACGAGTTGCTCGGAGAGCGCTTCGGCTTGGCCGCCTATGCGAGCGAGGGCATCACGATGGGAATGTCGGTGATGCATCCGTGGGCCAACCGACTCTCAAGCTGGAGCTACAAGGCGTGTGGAGCGACCGTCCGCCTGCCGGTCTCGCCGCTGCTGCACACCGACCGCTGGGGCCTGCCGGTCAACGGCGTACAGTCCTGCGGCCACGCCTGGGCCCTGGAGAACACCGGTGCCGGGCCTGGGTCCGCGTGGCTCGAGGCGACGTTGCCCTACGATCGCGATCCGCGGCGGCTCGAGCTGTTCCCCTTCCCGCACCAACTGCACCTCCGCGCCGAGGTGATCGGCACGCACCTCTACATCGCCACGATCCTCGAGGCGACCGGCGGCGTGCCGGTCCCCGCCTGCTTTGCATGTCGCCTCTACCTGCGGGGTGAGCAGCCACGAGGCGATGCCACAATGGTCCTGCCCGCACGGCGGCGTGTCATTACCGACAAGCGCCTACTGCCCACGGGCGCGACCGAGCCGCTCGAGATGAGCGCATCGACGCTCGGTGTCGATCACGTTCACGAGGTGTTTCTGCTCGGGGCCGATCGCCGCCTGACCATCGCGTCGGACCTACGGCGAGTGACGGTTGACTTGCTCGACGGCTTCCCGTTTGCGCAGGTGCGCAGCATCGCCGGCGAACCACACGTCATGGTCGAGGCGCTCACGGCCGCGCCGGATGCCCTGAGTCGTGGCGTGTTCCCAGTGGCGAGGCCGGGACGACCGTACCGGGCTGCACTGCGTCTGTCGATCGACGAGCTCTCCTGACTGAGAGAGGGCGCGGCTCGCCGCGTGACCGCCGCCACCACGAGCTGCCGGGCACCGCGATCAGCACGGCGACGTCGATCGGCGAGACTGGACGCCGGAGCATGGCCCGCGGCGTAATGAAATCGTTGTACCCGCCACCCCGATCGTCACGCGGTCGTGATGCCGGGTGATCGATAGTTGAGTTGCGCCACCAGCGCGCAAGCCAGGCGGAGCGATGAAAGCGATGACGGAGGACCACCGATGACTGACGATGAGCGGATCACGATGCTCGAGCACCGCGTGCGGGAACTGCAGACAGCGACTGTCGCGATCGTGCGCCACCTCGGGATCGAGCAGGACGTAACGGCCGCAGAGCGGGCTCGACTGGACGAAGTCAGAGCCAGGGGCGATGCCCCCGTCGAGCACCTGAGTGAGCTGTACGCCAAGCCGCCGCATTCCTGAGTAACCGGCGTACTCGCCGGCCCCGATCCTTACGGGAGCGCCGTCACGCTCGACCTCGACGGCCGTGGGTGACGGGTCACGTCCGTGTGCAATCGTTAGTCGCGATGGACGTCGTAGCGATCGCGATCGCCGCATTGATCTTCGGCCTCCTCGGCGCGCTGATCGCGGGCTTTGATCGAATATGAGCATCGCTGAAGCGCTCGCCCTGGCCGCGGGCGTGGCGTTGTTCATATATCTCGTGTATGCGCTGCTGCGCGGAGAGCGGCTGTAGGTAGATGACGGCGTCGGGCTGGCTTCAGATCGTTCTGCTGCTCGTCGTCCTGACCGGCATCACGCCGATGCTCGGCAGCTACATGCATCGTGTGTTCGCCGGGGAGCGGGTGCTGCTCACGCGCGTCCTCGGGCCGGCGGAGCGGCGAAGCTCTGCGCTCTTGGCTGGACCGGAGCCCGCCGGCCAGGACTGGAGGGGATATGCGGGCAGCGTGCTGATGCTCAGCGCGGTCTCGTGGCTGGCGCTGTATCTCGTGCTGCGCACGCAGTCGATCCAGCCGCTGAACCCCCAGGGCTTTGGCTCGCCTCCCTGGGATCTGAGCTTCAACGCCGCCTCGTCATTCGTCAGCAATACCGGCTGGCAGTTCTTCGGTGGCGAAAGGACGCTCTCGAGCTTCTCCCAGATGACGGGAATCGCGGTCCAGGGCTTCCTCAGCGGAGCCGTGGGGATAGCCGCGGGGATCGCGATCGCCCGCGGCTTTGCCAATCGTACGAGCAAGGAGCTGGGCAACTTCTGGGTGGATCTGATCAGAGCGCTGCTGTACGTGCTGTTGCCGCTGTCGATCCTCGGCTCGGCGTTCCTGGTCAGCCAGGGCGCGATCCAGACACTCGCGGGCGACGTCCACCTCTCGACCCTGACCGGGGGCACGCAGACGCTCGCCCTCGGTCCGGCCGCCTCGCAGAAGGCCGTCATGCTGCTGGGCTCCGACGGCGGTGGCTTCTATGCGGTCAACTCCGCGATGCCGTTCGAAGACCCCACGGGGCTGACGAACTTCGTCGAGATGGTGATGATGCTGGCGATCCCAGCCGCGCTGACGGCGACCTACGGGCGAATCGTCGGCTCTCGCCGTCAGGGCTGGGTGCTGTACGCGGTGATGGTCGTGATGTTCCTCGGCGGAGCGGCGGTCGCCTACCCGGCCGAGAGCCGGCCCTCCCCGGCGATGCGCGCGGCCGGCGTCCACGGCCTGAACATGGAGGGCAAGGACCAGCGCCTGCAGGTGTCCGACTCGGTCCTCGAGGCCGTTGCCGGCACGACGACGGGCAACGGGTCGACGAACGCCGCACTGGATTCGTTCACCGGACTCGGCGGGTCGATCCCGATGGCGGACGTCATGACCGGCGAGGTGATCTTCGGCGCCGTTGGCTCGGGCCTGTACGGGATGCTGCTGATGGTGCTCCTCGCCGTGTTCGTCGCCGGGTTGATGGTGGGACGCACGCCCGAATACCTGGGCAAGCGCATCGAAGCGCGCGAGATCAAGCTCGTCACGATCGGCGCGATCGCGGTGCCGCTGATCGTGCTGTTCATGACCGCCTGGGCGATCAGCGCCCGCTACGGGATGCGCTCGATCTTCAACGCCGGACCCCAGGGCTTCTCCGAAACGCTATACGCGTATACGTCGCAGGCCAACAACAACGGCTCGGCGTTTGCGGGCTACGTCGGCTTGCTGCAGCCCCACGCCCCGGGCAACGCGGGCGCCAGCGGAGTCCCGTTCGCCGACCTCGCCGGAGGGCTCGCAATGCTGGTCGGGCGCTTCCTGCCGATGCTGGCGGCGCTCGCCGTGGCCGGCTCGCTGTCGGGCAAGCGCACGATCGCGGCCGGCGCGGGCACGATGCGCACCGACACGGTGGTGTTCGCGGTGCTGCTGCTCGCCACCATCACGATCGTCGCGCTGCTGACATTCGTGCCGTCGCTGATGCTCGGCCCGCTCGTGCAGGCCCTGACCCCGAGGCTGTTCTGATGCTCCGCCAGCTCAGATCGTCACTGCTCGCGGTGATCGTGCTGAGCGTGCTGCTCGGCCTGGCCTACCCGCTGGCGATGACCGGCCTGGCGCAGGTGCTCTGGCCACACCAGGCGAACGGCAGCCGCGTCGAGCGAGACGGGCGGCTCGTCGGCTCGCTGCTCATCGGCCAGGACTTCCACGGCATCGCGCGCTACTTCCAAGGCCGCCCATCGGCGAGCGCCGATGACCCCGCGGCCACCCAAGCCTCGAACCTCGGGCCCAACTCCACCGCCCTCTCGCGTCAGATCAGTGCGCGCCTTGAAGCGTACCTGCGCCGCGAGCGACCCTACGACCCGGGCCTGACCGCCGCGGCGGTCCCCGTGGATGCCGTGACGGCCTCCGGATCCGGGGTGGATCCCGACATCTCGATGGCCAATGCAGCTATCCAGGCGCACCGAGTCGCGGCTGTCCGCGGGCTGCCCCTCGCCACGGTGATGCATCTCATCGTCGAGCACACCGACGGTCTGTCCGGCGGCCTGTTCGGGCCGGTGTCAGTCAACGTGCTCGCCCTGAACCTCGCTCTCGACGCGGTGCGCTCACGATGACCGGGCCGGCGCGGACGGGCGTGATCAGAGCCGAGATCGTCCTGCCGGCGCTCGCGTCGGCCGCTCGCAAGCTGAGCCCGAGGCGGATGGCGCACAACCCGGTGATGTTCACCGTCGAGGTCGGCGCGCTGCTCACGACACTGCTGTGGCTCGCGCAGGCGAGCGGCGTCGATGTGGGGGGAACGGGCGGCGACCCGAGGTGGTTCACCGCGTCGATTGCCGGATGGCTGTGGTTGACCGCCTACTTCGGCAACCTCGCCGAGGCGGTCGCCGAGGGTCGCGGAAAGGCCCAGGCCGACGCCTTGCGAGGCATGCGCAGCGACACTCCGGCGCGCCTGCGCGACGGCGGCACCAAGTCCTCCGCCGAGCTCGCTCCCGGTGACCTGGTCGAAGTCCTGGCCGGCGAGCTGATCCCAGGCGACGGGACGATCGTCGAGGGGATCGCGTCGGTCGACGAGTCGGCGGTCACCGGCGAGTCCGCCCCGGTGGTGAGGTCGGCCGGAGGCGACCGTTCCGCGGTGACCGGAGGGACGCGGGTGCTCTCCGACCGGATCCTGGTCGAGATCACCCAGCATCCGGGCGAGAGCTTCCTGGATCGCATGATCGCACTGGTCGAAGGCGCCCAGCGTCGCAAGACGCCGAACGAGATCGCGCTGGGGATCCTGCTCGCCGGTCTCACGCTGATCTTCCTCACGGTGGTGATCACGCTCGGGCCGTTCGCCGAGCATGCCCACACCGCGATCTCGATCGCCACGCTGATCGCGCTGCTCGTCGCGCTGGCGCCCACCACGATCGGCGCGCTGCTGTCGGCGATCGGCATCGCCGGCATGGATCGGCTGGTTGCACGCAATGTGCTGGCGCTGTCGGGCCGCGCGGTGGAGGCTGCGGGGGACGTGAACCTGTTGATGCTCGACAAGACGGGCACGATCACGCTGGGCAACCGCCAGGCCACGGCGTTCATCCCGATGCCGGGGACCGACGAGCGCGAGCTCGCCGACGTCGCCCAGGCGGCGTCGCTGGCCGACGAGACGCCCGAGGGCCGCTCGATTGTGATCCTGGCCAAGCGCTACGGCGTGCGCGAGCGCGAGCTCGCCGAGGCGGGGGCTCGCTTCGTGCCCTTCAGCGCACAGACGCGCATGAGCGGGGTCGACCTGCATGGCCAGGAGCTGCGCAAGGGCGCGGGAGACGCGATCATCGACTATGTGCATAGCCGCTCCGGACAGGTTCCGCCCGAGCTCGACCGGGAGCTCGGGCGCATCGCCAGCGAGGGCGGAACGCCGCTCGCCGTCTGCCGCGACGCGACCGTGCTCGGCGTGATCGACCTGCGCGACATCCTCAAGGAGGGGATCAACCGCCGCTTTGCGGAGCTGCGCCGGATGGGCGTCAGGACGATGATGATCACCGGCGACAACCCCCTGACGGCGAGCGCGATCGCCCATGAGGCCGGCGTCGATGATTTCCTCGCCGAGGCGACGCCCGAGCGCAAGCTGGCGCTGATCCACGAGCAGCAGAGCCAGGGCCGGATCGTGGCGATGACCGGCGACGGCACCAACGACGCGCCCGCTCTGGCCCAGGCCGATGTCGGCGTGGCGATGAACACCGGCACCCAGGCCGCGCGCGAGGCGGGCAACATGGTCGATCTCGACTCCGACCCCACCAAGCTGATCGAGATCGTCGAGGTCGGCAAGCAGCTGCTGATCACCAGGGGCGCGCTGACAACGTTCTCGATCGCCAACGACGTCGCCAAGTACTTCGCGATCCTTCCAGCGGTGTTCGTGGCGACCTATGCTGCGGCGGGAGCC
>JBEKGK010000066.1:0-20367 GCA_050012835.1 Solirubrobacteraceae bacterium
GCCCACGTCCGCCCGCAGCGTCCCGGACACAGATGAGACGATGTGCATGACGTGGCTGTAGGACTCGATCTCCATCAGCTCGTCCACCTTGACGCTCCCGTACTCGCACACGCGACCGAGGTCGTTGCGCCCCAGATCGACGAGCATCACATGCTCGGCGCGCTCCTTCTCGTCGGCCAATAGCTCCTGCGCGATCCGCCGGTCCTCCTCCGGGCTGGCACCCCGCGGGCGGGTGCCCGCGATCGGCTTGGTGGCGACGTGGCGTCCGCTCACGGTCAGCAGCGGCTCGGGGCTCGCGCCCGCGACCTGGAAGTCGCCGAAGTCCAGGAAGTACATGTAGGGACTGGGGTTGACTGTGCGCAGGCCGCGGTAGATCGAGAACGCCTCGACGGGCACCGGCGCCGACCAGCGCTGCGAGGGCACGACCTGGAAGGCGTCGCCGGCATAGATGTACTCGACGATCCGCGACACCATCGCTTCGAACTGCTCGCGCGGCATGTTCGACTCGAAGACGGGCATCTCGCGCGCGGGTGGGTGAGCTCCGATCGCCGGCTCGATGCGCGGAACGGGACCGGCCAGCGCGCAGCGCACCTCGGCGATCGTGCTCGCGGCCTGCTCGTAGGCGCGCTCGACGTCGGGCTCGGCCTGCAGGTCGGCGTTGGCGATGATCGTGACCGTGTGCTTGAGATGGTCGAACACGACCAGCGCATCGGAGAGCATCAGCGCCATGTCGGGCAGCCCCAGGGGGTCGGAGCCCGGCGGATCGCCGAGCGGCTCGACGGTCCGCACGAGGTCGTAGCCGAAGAAGCCCACCGCGCCACCTATGAAAGGAGGCGCACCCGCCCCGGCGTCGTCCATCGGCGCCTGGTCGAAGCGGGACACGCGCTCGGCCGCCAACGCGTACGGATCGCCACCGTCGGAAAGCGACCAGCGCAGCACCGAGCGCGGGCGGAACCCGATGAACGACCAACGCCCCACCCGCTGGCCCTGGTCGGCGGACTCCAGCAGGAACGCCGGCTCTCCAGGCGCCAGCGCGCGCAGCTTCAAGAACGCCGACACGGGCGTCTCGCAGTCCTCGATGAAGCTGAAGCGCAGCGGGATCAGGTCGTGTGTGCGAGCGAGCACGCGCGCCCGCTCGAGACTCGGCGCGACGCTCGCCGTGATCGCGCCGGCGGCGCTAGGAGCGACGGCCATCGAGCACCCGCTCGGCGTCCGTGAGCGCCCGCCCGCGGCTGCGCAGCAGCACGAGCAGGTGGTAGAGCACGTCTGCGGCCTCTTCGTCGACGCGCTCGTCGGACTCCTCGCGCGCGGCGCGCGCCACCTCCTCGGCCTCCTCCATCACCTTCTCGCCGATCCGCGGCGGATCCTCGAGCAGCTCGACCGTGTAGGAGCCCGGCGGGCGCTGGAGCGCCCGCTCGGCGAGCGTGCGCTCGAGCGCCGGCAACGTCTCATACGGCGCCCCCGGGTCGAGCTCGCCACGGTGAAAGCACGTGCGCTCGCCGGTGTGACAGGCCGGACCCGCCGGCTCCACGAGCGCGAGCAGCGCGTCGCCGTCGCAGTCCAGGCGCAGCGCGCGCACCGCCTGCACGTTGCCGCTGGTGGCGCCCTTGTGCCACTGCTCGCCGCGCGAGCGACTCCACAGGTGCAGCTCGCCGCTCTCGCGCGTGCGCTGCAGCGCCTGCTCGTTCATGTATGCAAGCGTGAGCACCTCGCCGGTGATCCAGTCCTGCACGACGCACGGCACCAGACCATCGCCGTCGTATTCGACGTGCTCATCGATGCGGTCCTCGCCCGGTGCGCTCATGCGCACGATTGTAGGTCCAGCCGCCCGGTGTCCGTTTTTCAGCCACACTGCCCCGGCGATGCAATCTGTGCTCGACCGCAAGCTGCTCGTGGTCACCGGCAAGGGTGGCGTGGGCAAGACGACGATCGCGGCGGCGCTCGGCCTGCTGGCGGCGCGCGACGGGCGTCGCACGATCGTGGTCGAGGTGGGCGAGGAGAGCCGGCTACCGGAGCTGTTCGGGATCGCACAGCCTCAGCCTGGTGTCGAGACGAGGCTGCAGGAGCGGCTGTCGAGCATCTCGATCGATCCCGACCGCGCGCTGCTGGAGTGGCTGCAAGCGCTCGGCGGTCGTGTCTCGGGCCGCGTGCTCGCCTCCAGCGGAACCTTCCAGTACTTCGCCGCCGCGGCGCCGGGGGCCAAGGAGCTCGTCACGATGGTCAAGATCTGGCAGCTGACCCGTGGTGGGCGCGGCGCGCGCTCGGGCGGCTATGACCTGGTGGTGCTCGACGCCCCGGCGACCGGCCACGCGTTGGGCATGCTCGACTCGCCGCGCACGTTCGGCGCGATCGCCCGCGTCGGCCCGATCGCGGGACACACGCGCCAGGTGCAGGAGCTGCTGGAGAGCCCCGCGCACTCGGCCTACCTGGCGGTGGCGCTCGCCACGGAGATGGCGGTGACAGAGGCGCTCGAGCTGCAGGACGGCCTGCAGGCGCGGCTCGGGCGCGGCCTCGCGACCGTAGTGGTCAACGCGCTGCTGCCGCGGCGCTTCTCAGCCGAGGAGATGACGCGCATTGGCGCGCTCGACGACGGCGCGGCCCGCGGTGGCGTCGAGCGTGGCGCACGCACGCGAGCCAGCGGCGCGGCGGTAGCGGCCGAGGCCGAGCGACGAGCGGTGACGGTCTCCGCCATGCGGGCCGCGAGAGCCGTTCACGACCGGGGGCGATTCCAGCACAACCAGCTCGCCCGCCTGCGGCGCCGCAGCTTCGACGTCGTGGGTGTCCCGTTCGTGTGGGGGACGCGGCTGGACCTGACGGCGGTGGCTGGGATCGCCACGCGGCTTGCGCGCGGGCTGTGAGACGCGGCTTGCCGTTCGAAGCTCAGGATGCCGCGAGCCGGTAGCGACGTGTGGCGGAGTCCCGCTCGAGCAGACCGACGGCGAGCAGCGTGGTCACATAACGGTGGGTGGTGCTCGTGTTCATCCCGAGCATGCGCGCCAGTTCCGCGATCCCCAGATAGCCGCCGTCGGCTGGAAAGCAGGAGAGCACCAGCAGACCCGACAGCAGCGAGCGCGACAGGCGCCGATCCTCCATCTGCGCCGGGTAGGCCCACCCGTCCGACTCGAGCGCGAGCGTCCAGCTCGGATCTCTCAGCGCGGTCAGCAGCACTGACATCGTGCCTCCGTCGCCCGCTGCGCGGATGACCTTGTCGACCTGTGACTTGGAGAGCTCGATCGTGACGGCTCCACTCGTGTTCCTATCCGTCATCGCGTGCGCCAATCATGCCGCCGTGCGCGACGTGCGCAAAGACCGCGTTGAATATTCAGTCCTGACCATTCAGCCACGTGCTGTAGTACAGTTGTCTGCCGCGAGTGTCCCGTTGGCGTGTGAGCGCTCGGACTGCTTGACCAGTCGCGCCAGCAGCTCCCGGGCACTCTGCAGCCATTCGATCCTCGCCTTCCAGAGCGCGATCTCGGCGTCGGTGGCGAGCATGCGCATCAACCTCGGCCAGTCCTCGCGATCGCCGACGATCCGTTCATGCTCGGAGCTCTGCGTGAGGTCGTGCAACCGCCCCGCGCAGGCGAGCTCCTGGCCGTAGACCAGATCGATCAGCCGCGGCAGGTTGCCGGGACGGCACAGCGCGATCTTCATGTGCAGCTCGTCGCGCAGCGGTGGCGTCGGCGAGGAGCCCAGGATCCACGCTTCGAAGTGACTGACGCCCTGGTCGGTCGCCTCGTAGATCATCCGCGGCGCCGAGCGTCTGGCGGGGCCGGGTCCCATCTCACCCGCAGCGCGGACGAATTCGTCGCGGCTGAGCTGATCGAGCGCCGAGTAGACACCCGACGGCGCGAAGCTCGAGGAGCCAAAGCGCTCCTCGAGACGCTGTGCCAACTGGTAACCGTAGCCGGGACGCTCGATCACCAATCCCAATATCGCGTACTTCGCTGACATTCATACCCTCCCCACGAGGCTGACTCAGCGCAGAAGCTACTCCAAAACGCACCGGAGCACGTTCCACAGACTGAATGAGTCAGACCGGCGGGAATTACCCGGTGACAGATCGTGTGCGCTCCTCGGAACTGGATCGCGTTGGCTGCGCCCAATCCTCAGGTTATGCCCAGGCGGTCGAGCAGCGCCTCGTCGGCGCGCCAGTCGCGCCGCACCCGCACCGAGAGCTCGAGGTGCACCTGTGAGCCGAGCGCCCGCTGGCACTCGCGACGCGCGGCCGTGCCGATCGCCTTGATCATGCGCCCGTGCGCACCGATCAGGATCCCCTTCTGGGAATCGCTCTCGACCCAGATCAGCGCCCGCACACGCACGAGCCCATCGCGCGGATGCTCGACCTCCTCGACCACCACCTCGACCGCGTGCGGCAGCTCCTGAAACGTGCGCCTGATGGCCGCCTCGCGAATCAGCTCCGCCAGCAGCAGCTCGCGCGACTGATCGGTGCTCGCGCCGGACGCGAACATGAACGGCCCCTCGGGCATCAGCGCCGCCAGGTGCTCGACCAGCTCGCCGACCCCCGACCCCGTGCGCGCGGAGATCGGGAACACCTCGGCGTGCGGCTCCAGCTCGGCTGCCTGCGCGAGCACCGCCATCAGCGGAGCACGGGCGAGCCGATCGACCTTGTTGACCGCGATCGTGACCGGCGTGCCCGTGCTCGCCAGCGCCTTGGCGATGAAGCGATCCCCGGGCCCCACGCCCTGCTGCGCGTTGAGCATCAGCAGCGCCGCGTCCGAGCCCTCGAGCTCCCGCTGCACCCGTTTGGCCATGCGCGCGGTCAGCGCGTCGCGCGGGCGCTGGACACCCGGCAGGTCGACCAACACGATCTGGCAGTCGCCGCTCTCGTGGATCCCCCGGATCGCGCGCCTGGTCGTCTGCGGGCGATCGGAGACGATCGCCACCTTCTCACCGACGACAGCGTTCACGAACGTGGACTTGCCGACGTTGGGTCTGCCGGCCAGCGCAACGAAGCCCCCGCGGGTCACCCATCCGCTCCAGCCAGCAGCTCGCGCTGGAGCGCCAGCATCTCGCCGTCATCGGTCTCGTGATCCATGCCCAGCAGATGCAGCATCCCGTGGACGACCGCCTCGCGCACGTCGACCGTGTGCTGGGGGCAGATGACGATGTCGCCCAGCTCGCGCGGCACCACCTGCAAGGACGCCGTCTGGCGCGCGCCGTCGCGAGCGCCGGCGCCACCACCGACGCCCGCGGCACCGTGTACGGGCTCCACACCGTCGATCGGAAACGAGAGCACGTCCGTGGGAGCCGGCTTGCCGCGGTGCTCGCCGTTCAGTTCGGCGATGCGCGCGGCGTCGACGAACTCGACAGCCACGTGCGCCCGCTCGATGCCCATGCGAGCGGCTGTGATCGCGCACAGTCGCCGCACCTCCCGCGGCGACGGCGACCGCGGGGCGAGGCCCGCGCCGAACACCTCGACCTCGATCATCGGCGATCAGACGCTGCGGACCGCGGCACGCGCCCCGATCTCTGCCTGCACGGGGGCGTCGCGCTGCGAGTGCACGTCGTAGGCCTCGACGATCCGCTGCACGAGCTTGTGGCGCACGACGTCCTCGGCCCCGAAGCGAATGAACTTGATCCCCTCGACGGCGTCGAGCACCTGCCCCACGGCGATCAGGCCCGACTGCTGCTCGCGCGGCAGATCCACCTGCGTGACGTCCCCGGTGACCACCATCCTCGAGCCGAAGCCGAGGCGCGTGAGGAACATCTTCATCTGCTCGGGCGTCGTGTTCTGCGCCTCGTCGAGGATCACGAACGAGTCGTTGAGCGTGCGCCCCCGCATGAACGCCAGCGGGGCGATCTCGATCACCCCCCGCTCGATGTGCTGGGAGACCTTCTCCGGGTCGAGCATGTCGTGCAGCGCGTCGAACAGCGGACGCAGATACGGGTCGACCTTCGCCATCAGATCGCCCGGCAGGAACCCCAGGCGCTCGCCCGCCTCGACCGCGGGCCGCGTGAGAATGATGCGGTTGACCTCGTGTCGCGACAGCGCCGCCGCCGCCATCGCCACCGCCAGGAACGTCTTGCCGGTGCCCGCCGGCCCGACCCCGAAGGTGATCGTGTGCTCGCGCACCGAGTCCACGTAGCGCTTCTGGTTGACCGTGTTCGGCGCGACGCGCAGCCCGCGATGGCGCCACACGACGTCCTCGAGCACGCGCGCGGGCGATTCGTGCGCGTCGAGCGCGCCCGTCACCGCGGTGATCGTGCCGGGACCTATCTGGTGCCCGCGCGCGATCAGCTCCGCCAGCTCGCGCACCACGCGCTCACCGGCGGTCGTCTCGGTCTCATCCCCGTCGAAGGTGACCACGTTGCCGCGCAGGAAGACCTTGCAGTCCAGGTGCGCCTCCAACGCGCGCAGAACCACGTCCTGGCTACCCGCCAACTCGGCCGCCACGACGTTCGAGAGCTCGATCTGCGTCCTCATCCCTGGAGTGCCGCTCGCACGAGCTCGGACACGCGCTTGCCGTCGGCGCGCCCGTCGACCGCCGCCATCGCGCGCTTCATCGCCATGCCCATGTCCTTCGCCGACGCGGCGCCGCTCTCGCGCACGGCCTGCTCGACGATCGCCGCCAGCTGATCGTCGGAGAGCTCCGCCGGAAGATACGCGCCGATCAGCCTCGCCTCTGACTCCTCGCCGTCGGCTAGATCGTCCCTGCCGCCCTCGCGAAAGGCCTTCGCGGACTCCAGCCGGCGCTTGCGCTCGCGTCGCAGCACCGCCAGCTCGTCCTCAGAGCCTTCCTTGGCGGCCTTCTGCAGCTCGGACAGCACGAGCCGCAGCGCACCGACGCGCTCCTTCTCGCCGGCTCGCATCGCACCCTGTACGTCGACTTTGATCTGCTCGAGGATTGCCATCCACAGATCAGGATACGCCGGTCTGGCGATGGCGCGGGCAACTCATGCCGCTGGGTCGCGCTCGAGCGGAGTGGGGCTGCCCAGGCGCCCCGGCGAGGAGGCGTCGCGCCCGAACGCGAGCGCGACGTTCCAGTCCACCAGCAGCCGCAGCCGGCGCCCGACGCCGGGCATCAGCAAGAGGTGGTAGGTGCGCGCGATCAGCCAAGCGGGCATGCCGCGCCAGCGGATGCCCAGCGTGATCGCGACCGCCTGTCTGCTGCCAAGCTCGGCCACCACGCCTTTGGTGCGGTAGCGGAACGGTCGAGCGCTGCCGCCGGCGAGCGTCGCGGCCACGTTGCGGGCGACGAGCCGCCCCTGGCGGATCGCGTGCTGCGCCGTCGGCGGGCACGGCTGGCCCGGCCTGGAGGCGTCGGGGACGGCGGCGCAGTCGCCGATCGCCCACACCCCGGCGCCGCCCGTCGAGCGCACTGCGCCCGGCACGCGATCGTCCACGCGCATCGTCGCGTCCACCACGACTCGTCCCTCCCGGTCGAGCGGCAGCCCGAGCCGGGCGGTCGCCGGGCTGGGCTTGACCCCTGCCGTCCACACGACGGTCCGCGCGGCGATCGTCTCGCCGTCGGCGAGCGTCGCCGCGCTCGCGCTCAGCTCGCGCAAGGTAGTGGCGGTGCGCACCTCGATCCCGCGCCCGCGCAGCTCGCGTTCGGCGAACTCGGACAGGCTCGCGGGAACCTCCTGCATGATCCGCTCCCTGGCCTCGATCAGCACCCAGCGCATGCCCTGCGCGGCGCACCGCGGATACAGCTCGATCGCCTGCGCGGCGAAGTCCTGCAGCTCGGACAGCCCCTCGACTCCAGCGTAGCCGGCGCCCACGAACACGAACCCCAGGTACTCGGCGCGCAGCGCGGGATCCTCGAGCGACTCGGCGATGTCCAGGCAGCTCAGCACCTGGTTGCGCAGCGCGATGGCGTCCGACAGGGACTTGAACCCGGTCGCGTGCTCGCCCAGGCCGGGGATCGGGAGCGTGCGCGACACCGAGCCAAGCGCGACGATCAGCTGGTCATAGGCGATATCGAGGTGTTGGCCGTCGATCCGCCGCACCCCCAGCGTGCGCCCGGCCGGGTCGGCGCCGGTGACGCTCCCGATCACGAGATCGGTCCGCCGCAGCTGCGATCGCAGCGCCACCACCACGTGGCGCGGATCCAGCGTCGCTCCGGCGGCGCCCGGGAGCAGAGGGGTGTAGAGCATGAAGTTGGCGTCGTTGACGAGCGTCACGTGCGCGCTCTGGGCGGGCAGCAGACGCTCCAACGCGCGGGCGGCGTAAAAGCCGCCGAAGCCACCGCCCGCGATCACGACCTGCCAGGCCACAGGGACACAATAGGGTTTGGGCCGTGGACGACTCCCTCTACGCCAGCGCGCTCGCGCCATTCCTCGCCGAAGCCGAGCGCCTGCGCCCGGCGCATGCGGAAGTGATCGACGCCCATACCCATCTGGGGCTGGACGAGGACGGGCGGTCGCTGACTCTGGAGCAGCTGCTCAGCCAGCTCGATCGTGCGGACGCGCGTCGCGCGTGCGTGTTCCCGCTGCACGACCCCGAGCGCAAGCCCTCCTACAGCGTGCCCAACGACCGCGTGCTCGCGTGGGCCGCCGAGAGCGAGGGCAGGCTCGTGCCGTTCGCCCGGCTCGACCCCGCCGAAGCGCCGCTCGCCGAGGCCGAACGCTGCCTGGCGGCCGGTGCGCGCGGCATCAAGCTGCACCCGCGCGCGCAGGACTTCGTCTTTGACGGAGGGGAGATCGACGAGGTGTTCGAGCTGGCTGAGACGGTCGCCGTGCCGATCCTGATCCACGCCGGCCGCGGCCTGCCGCCGCTCGCGGACGGGCTCGTGGAGCTCGCCCTACGCCATCCGGGCGCGGTGCTGATCCTGGCGCACGGCGCGATCTGCGACCAGGGGATCCTCACCACGCGCCTGGCCGACCATCCGGGTGTGCTGTACGACATGTCGTGCTTCTTCCCGCTGGACGTGATCGAGTTGTTCGCGCGCGTGCCGGCCGAGCGCATCGTGTTCGCCTCAGATCCGCCCTACGGACTGCCCGCGACCACGCTGTACATGGCGCTGCGCGTGGCCTGGAAGGCGGGTCTCGACGACGTCACGACGAAGGCTGTGCTCGGCGGCACGATGGCGGCGCTGATCGACGGCCACGGGCTGCCAGCCGTGGGTCCCGTGCGGCGCGGCCCCTCGATCGAGCTGTCGGGGCGCCTGGCGCGCGTGTACGGATATGCGAGCCTCGTCGGCCCGGCGCTGTTCGGCGGCGCGATCGAGCAGGCGCGCGGGATGCTCGACATGGCGCTCGCCGCCTGCCGCGATCCCGAGCCCGGGACCGTGGGCGAGGCGCTCGAGACGATCGGCGGGGCGCTGAGCGCGGCGGGCACGCTGCTGGAGAGCGAGGACGGCGTGCGTGCTGCGATCGACCTCGTCTACCGCGCGATCGTGCGCGCGGCCACGGAGATCCCGGACGGAGCCTGATCTGCAGGCGCTCAGGTGGCGCTCAGCCATACAGCCGCCCACTCGCCGCTGACGCGCCGCTCGCGCTCGCGCAGGCCGAGCCGGTCGGAGAACGCGCGTACGACCTCGTCGACCTCGCCCTCGAGCAGCCCACCGGCGAGCAGGTGCGCAGGCGCTGTGGGCATCGATGCGGCGAGGTCGAGCAGCAGCGGGCGCAGCAGGTTGGCGAGCACCACCGGTGGCCCGCCGCACGCGTCCGCGTGATCCATCCACGGCAGCGCCTGACGACGCAGATCGAAACGGCGCACCTCGATCTCGACGCCGTTGACGGCAGCGTTCTCGCGGGCCGCATCGACGCTCTCCTGCTCGTGGTCGAGCCCGAGCACCGGTCGAAAGCCGAGGCCGGCGGCCGCGATCGCGAGCACACCCGAGCCCGTCCCCACGTCCAGCAGCGCGCCCGGCGGCGCCCCGCTCGCAGCCAGTGCCAGCAGCAGCTCCAGGCACAGGCGCGTGCTGGCGTGGCCGCCCGTGCCGAATGCCTGCCCGGGGTCGATCACGATCTCACGCACCGCTCCGGGGCCGGGCGCGCTCGCAGCCTCCCACGGCGGGCGCACGTGCAGGGAGGGGATCGGCGGGTGCCCACCGCCGGCCTGCCGCGGCGCGCCGATCAGCACCGGTCGGTGAAACTGCTTCCAGCGCTCGTGCCAGTCATCGGGGATCTCGGTCGTGGAGATCTCGACGAGCGCGTCGCCCACGACGGCGCGCACGTCGGGTAGGTCAGGCAGCTCGCCCGGCGCGCCGTAGACCGCGTACTCGACCGTTCCCGCCTCCCCCTGCACCTCCTCCACGCCGGCGGGCGCGAGCTCCAGCAGCTCCGCCAGCACGAGCTCGGCCTGCCCGCTGGCGACGCGGACGGCGAGCCTGATCACGCCGCCTGGCTGCCGAGCGCGCGCCGCAGCTTGGCGAACACGGACTCCTGGGAGCGCAGGTTCTCCTCGCTCAAGCTGTCGTTCAGGCGCTCCATCAGCTCGCGCTGCTCCGCGCTGAGGCGGCGTGGCACGACGACGTTGACGACCACACGCAGATCTCCGCGCCGGCTGCGCCTGAGCGCGGGCATCCCCGCTCCGCGCAGCGTGAGCACCTCCCCCGGCTGGGTGCCGGCGGGCAACTCGACCGAGGCGCTGCCTTCGAGCGTGGGAACCTCGAGCACGCCGCCGAGCGCCGCCAGCGGCGCCGCGACGTCGAGCGCGGTGATCAGATCGTCGCCTTCGCGTACGAAGCGCTCGTCCGCGCGGACGCGCACGACCACGTGCAGATCGCCGGCCGGCGCACCTGCCTCCCCGGCGTGGCCGCGGCCGGCGAGGCGGATGCGCTGGCCGTCGGAGATGCCGGCGGGAACCTCCACGTCGAGTGTGCGCGCGTTCGTCACACGCCCGCGGCCGCGGCACTCGCCGCAGGGCTGCTCGGGCACGCGCCCGTCGCCGTGGCACTCGTCGCAGACGATCGTGCGCACCATCTGCCCGAGCATCGTGCGCGTCACCGCCTGCAGCTGCCCCGCGCCGCCGCAGCGCTCGCACGTGTGGATCGGCGTGCCCGGCTCGGCGCCGTTGCCATGACAGTGCTCGCAGCGATCGACCGCCTCGTATGCGACCTCCACCGTGGCGCCGTTGGCCGCTTCGAGCAGGTCGAGCTCGATCGCGACCGCCAGATCGCCGCCCGGGGCGGGCCCGCCGCGCCCGGATTGCACGCCGCCGAAGAACGCGTTGAACAGGTCGCTGATCGAGCCGAAGCCGTCGAAGTTGGGAGCGTAGCCGCCCGATCGCAGGCCCTCATGGCCGTAGCGGTCATAGGTGGCGCGCCGCTCGGGGTCCGACAGGATCTCGTTGGCCTCGGCCGCCTCCTTGAACTTCTCCTCGGCGTCGGGGTCGTGGGCGTTGACGTCGGGATGCAGCTCCATCGCGAGCTGGCGGAAGGCCTTCTTGATGTCCTGCGCTGAAGTGTCGCGGCCGACGCCAAGCACCTCATAGGGGTCGCGGGGCATACGGGTCTGGTCAGTTCTCGGCGTAGGCGTCTTCGACGAAGCGCGACAGCTCGTGCGCGGCCTCGCGCACCGTCGCGATCGCGCCGGCGTAGTCCATGCGCACGGGTCCGATCAGCGACACGGTCCCGAGCTTGCGCTGCGCAACCCCGTAGCCGGTCGCGACGAGCGCCAGCGAGTGCATCGCGGGCAGCTCGTTCTCGTGGCCGATGCGCACGTACACACCAGGCTCGGCCAGCGCCGCACGCAGCACGCGCAGCAGCGCCACACGCCGCTCGAGCAGGTCGATCAGCTCGTTCACGCGCGTCCTGTCCTGCATCTGAGGAGCCTCGAACAGCCGCGCGGTGCCCTCCACGAACAGCGAGTCCTCGCCCTCGGAGGCGAGCTCGCCGAACGCCGGCACGAAACGAGCCAGGAACGCGAGCTCCGTCGGCGAGAGGCTCGGCTCCACGAGACGCTGCTGCAGCATGCGCGCGCCCAGGCCCAGGCCGACCAGCCGCTCGTTCAGATACTCCCCCGCCCACGCCACCAGGCCGGGATCGACGGCGCGATCGAAGGTCGCGAACATCTTCGAGACGTTCCCCGCGGAGGTGATGATCACGACCAGCACCACCTGCGGCTGCAGCGCCAGCACCTCGACGTGACGGATGGTCGCCGTGTTCATCGACGGCGCGGAGACGACCGCGAGCAGGTTGGTCATCTGCGAGAGCGTCTCGGTCGTCGTGCGCATCGCCTCCTCGACCTCGCGGCGTATCAGCGAGAGCTCGAGCCGCCGCGACGGCGCGTGCAGCGTGTGCTCCGCGCTGAGCAGACGGTCAACGACGTAGCGGTGACCGGCGTCGGTGGGCACGCGCCCGGCCGACACGTGGGGATGCGCGAGCAGTCCCTGCTCCTCCAGCAACGCGAGTTCGTTGCGCACGGTCGACGGTCCGCAGTCGAGATCGCCGGCGGCGGCGATCGAGCGCGATGCGACCGGCGCTCCGGTGCGCAGGTAGTCGTCGACGACCTTGCAAAGAATGCGCTCCTGGCGCGGGCTCAGCATGGCTGTGATTGTAGGCGCCGTGCTGACGCCGGCATGGAGCCCGCTCGCGCTAGAGCTCGAGCTCGGCCTGCGCGTTGCGGATGATCTGCTTGCCCGCCTGCTCGGCGACCGTGTCTATCAGCGCATGCCCGTCGGCCAGCTCGCGCACGGTGCCGCTGACCACGACCTCCTGCTCGGGCACGCCCATCCCGCGGAACTGGACGGACAAGCGCTTGAGATGCTCCGGGCCCCCGGCTGCCTCGGTCTGCGCGCGGGCCACCTGGGCCATCGTCCACAGCCCGTGCAGGATCCGCCCCGGCAGCCCGACCGCGCGCGCGAACTCCTCGTCGATGTGGATCGGGTTGAAGTCGCCCGAGGCGCCGGCGTAGCGCACCGTCAGGTACTTGTCGGGCGTGACGCGCACCTCGGGGATCTGCTCGCCTGCGTGGAGCTCTGGCATACCGATCACACTCCTCGGACGATGTTCGTCCACGTTCCGCGGCAGACCTGCTCGCCGCGCTGGTTGGTCGAGATCGACTCGAACACGTAGTAGCCGCGCCCGTCCTGTTCTGAGATGTCCTTGACGCTCGCGGTCGTGGTGATCTCATCGCCGGCGACGACAGGCGGGCCCCACACGAACTCCTGCCCGCCGTGGACCATCAACGCGAAGTTGAGCTCGATCTCGGGATCGAAGATCGGCGGGCCGACCGACGGCGCGCTGTAGACGACGGCGAACATCGGCGGCGCCACGACGTCAGCGTAGCCAGCGGCGCGCGCGGCCTCGACGTCGAGATGCAGCGGGTTGGTCTCCCCCACCGCGCGGGCGTACTCCCTGATCTTCTCCCGTCCCACCGCGTACAGCACGGGCTCGTAGGTCTTGCCGATCGCTTGCGTGTTGACTGGCATCCGAGGAACGCTCCTTGCGGGCGGGCTGGGCTTGGGCGGGGCTGCGGCGGGGCAGTTTACGCGCAGCGCGCCGGCTGGCGCGTCCGCGCTCGTGCAGTCGCGTTCGCGAGCAACGCCTCTGCCCCCGCGCTCTGCGCAGTCGCCACCCGCCGCTGCGCCCATGTGCGGCAGTCGCCCTCGCCCCTCAAACGCCCGTAACTGCGCCAAACGGCCGCGCAGTTACGCATCGCAGAGCCAAATCCACCCGATCGCGGCGAAGGCGACGCCGCCGGGCACGGCGCCGACGGCCGCGCACGCCGATCCACCTCGCGGCCGCCCGCTACGCTCACGCTCCTTCACCCCTTCTTTCCCTGAGCCATTCGGCATACGCCGATGCCGGTCCACAGCTCGCGCCGGCGAGCGATCGAGCAGACCCCCACCCAGGCCGCGCCTGTGCGAGCTTTCGCAGCCGGGTCGTGTATCTGCGAGGACCGCCTCCCACCTGTCGGGGGATGAGCGCGTTCGCGCCAACTTTCACCTCCACGCGGGGTCCCAAATCGCGACTTCCGAGAACCCCCATGGGGGTTCTCGGCATGCGCCACGCAGCCGCACGGCGCCGGTCCGCGCCACTTGACGGCTGCCCACGCTGCTCCTACAAGCCCGCCGAAACGACCCCCGGCGCAGTGCCTCGGGCCGCAGTCAACAGACCGGCAGGAGACAGCCATGACGCCCACATCCGCCTCCCCCTCACCCGCATACCGCGCAGGAGCCCGTCGCAACACCGGCGTGCCCACGCGCCGCAAGCGCTCACGCCCTCGACGCGAGCGCTCCGGTCGCGATCGCCCGCTCCTGGGCGGCTATTCAGACCGCCATGGCCATGCTCGCGAGGTGATCGCGCGGCCCGGCGCCGCGGGAAGCACGTTGGTCATCGATCGCGACCGTGCGACCCACGGCGACGCCCGCCTGGTCGCGCATCTCGCCGCCGACGAGCCAGCCGAGAACGCGGCTCTCGTCTGCAGTCGCTATCTGGAGGACGTCGCCGCCGGCGCCAGCCGCTGCCGGCTGCTGACGGTCGAGGACGCGACGGTCGCGCCATTCGCCGACCAGCGAGAGGCGGACCTGGAGGCGCGAGCGGCGCCGGCCCCTGCGCAGCCCGTCGATCGGCTTGGCCGCTCGTACTCACTCGAGCTCGTGCACAGCGGCATGTCGATCCCCGAGCTGCGCTGGTGCCGAGAAGGACCGGGTCACGCGTCCGAATGCGAGCCGCTGAGCTTGCGTGAGGCGATCGCCGCCCTGGAAAGCTACGAGCCGCTGCAAGAGCTCACGCTCGTGGCGCTCGCGTCCTGCGGCCACAGCGGCGAGGTCTCCACGACGGTGCTGCGCTCCGAGCTCGCGCGGGTTCAGGAGAGTCCGATCGTGCTCAACCGGCGGCTGCGGGAGGTGGTGCTCGCGGCGGTCGAGCGCGGCGAGTCGAGCATGAGTGAGATCGCGATCCGCTGCGGGCGCGTCAAGCGCGACCGCCGGGGGAACGAGAGCGGTGAGACCAGCTGGCTGGCCCGCCGCCTCGGTCTCCTTCCCGAGGGCGGACGCAGCACGCCCACCCCATGGATACACAGCGACGTGCTGGCGTTGATCGCGCGCCGCGGTCTTGGGGTCAGCCCGCGCGAGGTCGAGCCGTGATCAGCTCCGACCCCACTGCGCCGATTCTCGTGGTCGAGTCAGACCGGCATCTCGGTCAGGCGATCGCCGAGCAGCTGATCGCGGACGGCTTCAAGGTCGAGCTCGCCCGCACCGCCGAGCACGCCCGCGTCCTGGCCGGCGCGAGCGCCCCGAAGCTCGCGGTGCTCGGCTGGCTGGACTCCCCGCGTGGTGCGTTGGAGCTGCTTCGAGAGATCCGTGGAGCCGGCCAGCTCGGCACGCCCTGGGACGGGGCGCTGCCCGCGATCGTCGTGGGCGCTCAGGCGCGTGAGCTGGACATGCTCCGGGCATTCGAAGCCGGCGCCGACGACTTCCTGGCCAGGCCCGCCACCTACCTCGAGTTGAGAGCTCGCCTGCGGGCGGTCCTGCGCCGCGCCGCGAGCGTTCCGACGCTCGGACGGCTGATCGAGGTGGGGCCGCTTGCGATCGACACGCGTGCGCACCTGGTCACCGTCGAGGGCAGGGACGTGTGCCTTCGCCGGATGGAGTTCGAGCTGCTCGTGCACCTCGCCCGCGAGCCGGAGCGGGTGTTCGCCAAGGCCGAGCTGCTGCGCGCCGTTTGGGGATACCGCTCCGGCGGGTCCACACGAACGCTCGACAGTCATGCGAGCAGACTGCGCCGCAAGCTCGCGCCCGACGGCGCTCGACGATGGGTGATCAGCGTCTGGGGCGTCGGCTACCGGCTGATCTGAATCGCCACCGGCGCGGCGGCCCGAACAGATCTTGACGGGCTGCAACGGCCCGGCAGGCACAGCAGGAACACACGCAACACCCCGATGGCGGGCCTCTGAGCCCGCCATCGATCGTTAACCACCGTGGCCGGCTGGCGCCGGTCCGAGCGGGCCTGGCCAGGCGCCGGGTCCGGGAAGGGAGTGGCTCAAATGCCCTCGAACGCATTTCCCGAAGGCGCGGTCGATCCCCAGGCGACCGTCGATGAATTCCTCCACTGGGTCCTGTCCACGAGCATCCACTGCGCCCTCGGCGTGGTGCTGGGAATGCTCGCGGCGAGGATGATGCGCAGCAGGCACCTGCACTGGAGTTGGGCGGCCGGTGCGCTGGCGGTGGTCACGCTGGCGAGGCCGGTCTTCGGCGGCGCGACGTTCACGTTGGCGCTCGCGGCCCTGTTCGCGACGATCCGCGGTCGGCGCTGGCACCGCGAAGACGTCGAAGCTGGCGCCGATCTGGCGGACATCGCGGCCCGTCGCAGCCGTCCGCTGGACCTCCTGCGCTCGCTCGCGTGGGCAGCGACGCTGCGCGCACGCGAGCACCTGCGCGAGCACCTGCGCGCCGAGCGCTGGCGTCGCGGTAACGAGCTGGCGATCGGCGTCGATGAGAGCGGGCGCACGGTGTCGATCCCGTTCGGCGGCGAGGACGGAGGAACGCACACGCTCGTCGTCGGTGCCACCGGCTCGGGCAAGACGGTGACCCAGACATGGATCGCGGTGCGCGCGATCGAGCAGGGGATGGGCGCGATCGTCATCGATCCAAAGGGCGACGGCGGCATGCGTGCGGAGGTGCGCCGCGCGGCGATGCTCGCCGGAAGGACCTTCCTCGAATGGACGCCCGACGGTGCCAGCGTCTACAACCCGTACGCGCGGGGTGGCGCGAGCGAGATCGCCGACAAGGCGCTTGCCGGCGAGCGCTTCACCGAGCCGCACTACCTGCGCCAGGCGCAGCGCTATCTCGGACACGTGGTGCGGGCACTGCGCAAGACTGAAACCGAGGTCAGCCTCCGCGCGATCGTCGAGCACCTTGACCCCGGGCGCCTGGAGGTGCTCGCTCGCGGCCTGCCGGAGGCCGACGCTCGTGCCACGTTCGCCTACCTGGACTCGCTCTCCTCGCGCCAACGGAGCGAGCTCGCGGGGGTGCGCGACCGCCTCGCGATCCTGACCGAGTCCGATGTCGGGCCGTGGCTGGACCCGCAAACGCCGGGTGCGCAGCGATTCGACCTGCTGACCGCGGTGAACCGGCGGTCGGTGGTCTACTTCAGCCTGCAGTCCGACAGCAGGCCGCTACTGAGCGAGATGCTCGGCGCGGCGATCGTGCAGGACCTGCAGACGACCGTCGCGTCGCTGCAGGCAGCGCCGGTGCCGACGCTGGTCGTGATCGATGAGTTCTCCGCGATCGCCGCCGAGCAGGTGGTGAGGCTGTTCGGCCGCGCTCGATCGGCCGGGTTCAGCCTGCTGCTGGGCACCCAGGAGCTCTCCGACCTGAGGCCCCCGGGACGGGAGCGGCTGCTCGAGCAGGTGCTCGGCAACCTGTCCGCGCTGATCGCTCACCGCCAGGTCGTCCCTGACTCCGCCGAGCTGATCGCGAGCATCGCGGGCACGAAGGGCGCGTGGCGCGTCTCGCGTAGCAGCGAGGGCAGGACAACCCGCGTGCGAACCCGCGCGCAGGTGCTCGATCCGGACCGGGTGATGAGCCTCGGGCGCGGCTGGGCGGCGGTGCTGGTGCTCGGCGACGGCGCGAGCGCGCGCATCGCGCGCATCTTCTCGCCGGCTCGGCGGCGCTGACCCTGGCGCCCGCGTCTGCCTGGCGCGCCGCATCTGCCTGGCGCGGATCTCTGCGGACCCCCGCGGACGCTCGGCCCGGCGGCGTCGGGTCGGGCTGCGCGGGTGGCGCAGCTTCAACCACCACGTTCAACAACGACAGGAAGGAGGACCAGATGGTTCTTGCAAGCAACACACATTCACCAGATCAGCTGGAGATCCTGCGCTGGACGGTCCGTCTCGGTGTGGTCACGGCCGAGGCTGTCGCGCAGCATGGAGGTTGGACGCTCGCCTCGGCGCGCGGGCGCCTGATCGCCGCCGAGCGCGCCGGCCTGCTCCGCAGCCGGCGAGTGCTCGCCGGCAAGCCCGCGCTGTACACGGTAACGCGCGCCGGACTGCGCGCGTCCGGACTGCGCGGTTTCGAGCCGTGTCGCATCAGCGTCGCAAACGCTCCGCACGCAATCGAGTGCGCCCGCGTCGCGGCGGCGCTGGAGCTGGCCTACCCCGACCACAGCGTCATGGGCGAGCGCGAGCTGCGCCTGCAGGAGCGTGAATCCGGCAAGCCCCTGGCGAGCGCGTGTCTCGGCCATGGGCCCGGCGACGCTCCACTGTTGCACCGGCCCGACATCGTGCTCTGGCCGAATGGCCCGCACGAGCAGCTGCCGGTCGCGATCGAGGTCGAGCTGACGATCAAGGCTCCTGCGCGACTGCTCGAGATCTGCAGGGCATGGGCGCGTTGCCGCTGCATTGCGGGCACGCTGTACCTCGCCGCGCCCGAGGTGCAGCGCCCGCTGGCGCGAGCGATCGAGCGGGCGCACGCCGACGAGCGGATCGCGCTCGTCGGGCTGGACGCGCTCGGCGCCGGTGATGAGCACGATCCGGCAGCGGCCGGGGATTGTGTCCCAAGCGATGCGTAGCTTGCCTGTGGGGGGTCAACCATCTAGCAATGGAGACCAATCAATGTCCTACTTCACCATCAACCGCGTAGTGCTTGTCGGACGTCTCACCCGTGACCCCGAGCTGCGCGCACTCCCGTCGGGGACGAGCGTCTGTGGCCTGCGGATCGCGTGCAACTCGAGTCGCAAGGATTCCGACGGAGAGCTGATCGAGCGTCCGAACTACTTCGACGTGAGTGTCTACGGTGCGCCTGGCGAGAGCGTCAGCCGCTACATCCACCGGGGCAGCCGCGTCGCGATCGACGGCCGGCTGGAGTGGCGCGAGTGGGAGACGGCCGAGCAGGAGCGCCGCCAGGCGGTGAGCATCGTCGCGGACACCGTCCAGTTCCTGGACAGTCCCGGCGAGCGCGGGCAGCTCGGCGGCACCGGCGAGGAGCGTTCGGGCGACGGCGGGACCGAGGACGGCGACGCGGACGGCCGCGAGTTGGTCGGCGTTGGCGCCGGCGTCGACGAGGACGATCTCGTCTTCTAGCGGTGCGGCTGGCGGGCCGGGCCCCGGCCCGGCTGGGCCGCGGTTCGCACCCCGATTGGAGCGACGGATGGGAGCTCGATGAAGCGTCCCATCCGTCCTCCGACGCTGGCTCCCCGGGGAGCCTTTTCGTGTTTAAGCATCCGGCGGTCCGGCGCCGGCAATCTGGCGCGGCTCGACGGTCGCCTCGCCCGCACGAGGATCACCATGAGCAGCGCTCACGCGAACCTGTGGTGGCAGGCGGGGGACGCCATAGGCCTCCAGAAGGCCCTCGTGCGCGTCGCGCTCGGCGACGAACATGATCCGCTCCCTGCCGGGGTACTCCCAGTCGAGCGGATACTCCCCAGCGTAGGCGCGACAGGCGCGCAGCACCGAGTCCGCGCGCCTGGCGCAGTCGCGCGCGCGGGCCCGATCGCGGCACACGAACACGACCACCGGCACGACGTCCGCGCGCCTGCCGTAGCGATGGGTGTGCAGCGACCAGCCCGCCAGGAAGTGGTCATAGCGCTCGAGCTTGCGCGCGGCCCGTCCGATGGCCGGCCGATCGTCGAGCTCCACGATCACATCGGTCGCCGGCGCACTGCGCGTCGACGCGCCGACCTCGACGACCGCATCGGGGCGCACCGTCTCGAAGCGCTCGACCTCGAGCTGTTGCCCGCTGGCGTCGGTTCGCAGGAAGTCGTGGGGCGTGCGTCCGCCCGGCAGACGCAGATCGCCCGGCGTGAGCGCCACCCGCCCGTCGGCGGATGAGCGCGTCGGAACCGAGAGCACCGAATCCTCCGGCCCGCGCAGCACCGAGCCGCGGGTGCCGAGTGCCGCAGCGAGCGCCAACGCCCAGCCGGCGGTGTGGACGTCGTGTCGGGCCTGGCGCAGCCTGCCGTCGTCCGCGCCTGCCGGCACACGGGCTGCGGCAGCCGAGGCGCCGACGGCTGGCAGCCCGCCCGGCGGCACAGAGCGGCGGTCGTGATCGGCGAGCACCCGCAAGCCGGCGGTGGCGATCACGTAGCACATGGGGATCCCGCCGCCGTCGCGGCGATGGAACTGGAAGCGCTCGACCAGGCCCGCGTCGGACAGGCGCTTGAGCCGACGCTGCGTGGTCGTGGCGGCCCGCCCGGGGTTGAAGCGGCGGTGCAGCTGGCTGGTGAGAACGTGTCTCATCGCGGCGATCAGCTCGAGCATCTCGAGGTCGAGTCGGTCTGGCTCCAGCGTGCAGGGTGACTCGATCCGCTTGGCCCAGCGCACGCTGTGGGCGCCGTCGAGCTCGACGAGCTCGCGATAGCTCTCGGCGGGAGCGGCGGGAGCAGACCGGACGCCGGGCCTGGCGGCCCCCGTCGCGGGCGAGCCTGATGGCACCGGCTCGGCCTTGCCGGCGTCGGTCGCGGGCGAGTCTGATGGCGCCGGCTCGGCCTTGCCGGCGTCGCACGCAACCGATGCCGT
>JBEKGK010000067.1:0-20320 GCA_050012835.1 Solirubrobacteraceae bacterium
ATGACAGCCAGAGCCCACCCTCAGAAGGCACCAACTACACGTCCACGGCGGCCAGCGACAAGAAGCTGAGCACGCAGACGGTCTCGCAGAACCCGGCGCTCGCGAACGTGCAGGCGTGCACGGTCACGGGGTGCAGCGCCACGTCCAAGGCGGATCTGCTGTTCCTCTACCCGCCGGGCCAGCCGGACGTCGAATCGCTGGCGCCGCACTCCGGCGGCGCGGCGGGCGGCACCAGCGTGGTGGTGCACGGCGAGAACCTCGGCTGCCCGCTCGCGGTCGCGTTCGGGGGCAGCGAGGCGGAGTCGTTCAGCCCGGTGCAAGCGCTCCTCGCCTGTGGCTCCACGACGGCGGTGGATGCGGTCTCGCCACCGGGGACGGCGGGGACGAAGGTGCCGGTGACGGTCACCACGGCGCAGAGCTACTTCACGGGCGGCGGCGACGCGCCGACGAAGGCGCTGTTCGCTTACACGAGCCCGTAGCTTGTGTGGAGCGGACTCATGGGGTCAGTCAGGTGATCACCACGGCACAGGACCGTCGCGGCTGACGAAGGTGCCGGTCGGGCCGTCTGGACCGACCGTGGCCACATGCCAACCAGTATGCGCTTTCCCAGCAGCCGCCCGCACGATAACGCGGCGTCGACAGCGAGGCTGAGCCGAGCACACCCCCTCCTAGCACGCCCCTCCTCGTACATACGTCCAGAAAAACGCCCACAAGCGAATTTCCCTTCCATTCGGCGACGGGGATGCGCACACTCAGCCCCCAATCGACAAGTTGAACGGGCAAACCCGTCGTGAGGCGGGGGCGCAAAGTCAGGGGTCTCACCGAGACAGCTCGACTGCCAGCTGAGCAAGGAGGCCCACCGTGATGCTGGCCCGATCGAACGCGTCGCCCCGCACCGCCGCCCGTGCCGAGCAGACCGGCACCCGCGACTGGCGCCGCCTCGCCCGGCGCACGAGCAAGAGCGACGGCTTCTCGCTCCCCGAGCTGCTCGTCGTCATGCTGATCATCGGCATCCTGGCCGCGATCGCCATCCCGGCGTTTCTCAGGACCACGACGACGGCGACCGACGTGCAGGCCAAGGAACTGGCGCGGAACGCTGAGACCACGGCAGAGACGATCGCGCTCGACCACGGAGGCAGCTATGCCAACGTGACGACACCGGAACTGGCGGCGGAGGAGCCAACGATCGCGACCACGGCGAGCAAACAGCACGCCTACCTGAGCAACGCGACCCCGGGCGCAAACGAATACTCCGTCACGGCGACGGCCACGAACGGCGACAAATTGACGATCGCGAGGGCCGCCAACGGAACGATCAGCCGAACCTGCCACAGCCCGGAAGTCAAGACGAGCTGCTCGGGAGGCGAAAACTCGAGCTGGTAGCGGAGGGGCCAGCTCCCCGGCGTTCGGGCTCCCGGCCTAGGTAGTTGCCGTTTCGATTGACGGGCTAATACGGAGGATCTCGATCCATGCGGACGAGCCACCCGCTGAAGGACCCACTGCTAGACCTCGCTGCGGGCGTCGCTCGCGCGCCGGTAGAGCATCTCGAGCAGCCGCCGCTCAGTTTGCGGTTCCACCGGACGCGAGAACCCGGCCGCCGTCAACACGATTTCGGCTGGGCCGCAGACGAAGCCGATGATGTCGTGGTATCCGATCTCGCCCGTGTGTTCGCTGCGGCTCGGAACGGCGACGCGCAGCCCGAGCGCCTGCGCGCCCCCGGGCAGCGCGACGCGCAGCCTGGACACGGACGTTCCGCCGTATCGAAGCTCGCAGCGCGAGCCGAGCTCGCTGGCGAACGCGGCGAGGTTGCGAGAGGCGAGAGCTTCGCTCGGCCAAAGTGTGACCCGCGAGCGCACCAACAAAGACCCGCGGCCGGCCGAAAGCAACGTCGATCGGACTTCCAGCCCGAGGCGCTTCGGACTGACGCCCCCGTCACAGCGAGCGAACGCGAGCGCGCCGGCACGGGGGCTCGGACCCGCGCTTTCGGGTGCAGCCGCTTTCGCCCCGGGCAGGTCTGCTACACGGAGGTTTACGGCACTTGCGAATACACGCCCTCCTGCCGCCTCGGTGATCGCCGCAGTGCCCGTGCTCGACCCACGAGCGCCCCCGCAACCGCAGAGCACGCCCGCGACGAGAAGAGCGCAGATCGCAGCGCCCGCACGGTCCACCCGTCCAACGCGACCCCAGCGGCCGCGGGACATCCAGTCAGATGTCGCTTCCCGCGCTGTACCCTGGACGCACTCCAAGCCGCCGGCCTGATCGAGCGCGTTGGAGCGTTCGTGCGGCTCGCCCGAGCCTGAGAAGCAGATTCCGCAGATCGGCAGCTTATCCGACGCGCGTATGGAAGCGAGGCTGACCGGCACCGTTCGTGTGCTGCTACTACGACTGGGCAGATTCCGCCTTGCGCTGATTTTTCGGCCTTCGGCTAAAGTGGGCTCTTGCGAATGTCGAGATGGAGTTTCGTGCGAAGCATCCGAACTCTGCGGCCGGGTGCGGCAGGCGCAGCGCTTTGCCTGGCGCTCGTATGCGGTAGCGCGTCGGCGTCGGCGCTCCCGTTGAAGCTGTTCAGCGCGCCGTTTCCGGCGATTTGCCCGCACCGGCAGCTCGTGTATGGCCCGCAGGAAAGCGTCTGGTTTCTGCTGCGCGCTTGCGAAGGAACGAGAGGTGGAGAAGTGCCACTCAGCGGGGTTGGGCGACTGCCTCTCAACGGCCCGTCAGCCCTGCTTGTGCGGCGGCTCGACAAACCGCCGAGCAGCTTGACGGTCGGGCCGGAAGGCGACCTGTGGTTCACCGAGGACACGTACGAGGGAAGCGAAGGAGCGCCAGCGATTGGCCGGTTGACGGCGTCTGGGCAGCTCACCCAGTTCCCGACTCCAGTGGAGCCCAACCCGGTCTTCCCGCAAGAGGGCGCACATCAGCAGCCCGGGCAGATCAGCGCGGGACCCGAAAACGATCTCTGGTTCACAGCCGAAGGGTTCGGCACAAAAGTGCTATCCCGCATCACTCCCGCCGGCGTGTTGAGTCAGTTTCCGCCGCAGCTGGTGCCGGCCGGCAAGGGCGAAACCGGGCCAAAACAGGATGAAATTGCGCTCGGGCTCGCCGAGGCCGGCAACGGGGACCTGTGGCTCGTGGAGGAAACCGAAAAAGCGATCGGACTGGTCGAACCGGGAGGCGCGATTCGGCAGGTTCCGGTTGCTGAAGGCCGGTTCAAGGGTGTTGTTTACCAAGAAGGTTCTGACCCGATCGTCGGGACAGCCGATGGCGGGGTGTGGTTTGTCGAACACGAAGGTTTCACGCGTCTGAGTGCTAGCGGCGCTGTGGTGCGACGGGTGCTACGCGAAGAAGAATGGTTGGGGGCGGGTCGCAGTAAGACGAGTGCGGGTAGGTACTTCTTGGGTTCGCTTGCAGCGACGCCGGATGGTGTGCTGTGGGTCAGTCAGCCGGAACTGGGCGACATTCTCAAGCGTGTGACGAGTGCTGGCGGCTTTGGTGAGCTGGTGCTCTGCAATGCCAAGGAAACGCCGGAAGAGATGACGGTTGGGCCGGAAGGCGACATCTGGTTTGCCGCGCGCGAAGGGAACTTCGGCCGGCTCGATGTCCCGCAGCTGACGGGCGAACTGGAACGCGACGGGACCCAAGTGCAGGTGTGTGGAGCGAAAGCCACGCCGCAGGCGCTGCGCGCGAGTGTGGCGTGCGAGAGCCTGAGCGTGTCGAGCACCTGCAACTACGGGGTGACGGTCGCGCTCGCGGGGTCCCCTCGCCGGGTCGTGGGGGTAGGGCGGTTCGTCGGGAGAGCGATCCGCGAACCGGGCTCGGTGAGCGTGTCGTTGCGTCCGGTGGTGCGTGCGCTGTTGCGGCGGCGCGGGCGGCTCTCGCTGCGACTGACGCTCTGGTCGGGCGCGCAGGTGGCGACCAGCCGCGTAGTCGTGTTGCGCCGCTAACGCCGGCTTGCCTATCTCGACGGCTCGCATCGAGCCGCACAGCCGAATCAGTACGGCGGCTCGTTATCGTGCGGTTATCGTCCACCCCGCCGCCAGACGGGTGTGCTAGAAGTCCCGCCACTGACCGATTCCAATGATTGGGGCGACTGGGATGCGAGGGTGGCTTGGCGCGGCTGGGCGGGCTGGTGTAGGACGGATCGCGGGACGGTCGGGTGTAGCAGCGCTGGCGCTCGCGGTGGTTTGTGCGCTGGTTTGGCTGCCGGGCGTGGCGGTCGCAGGCACCGCTCCGTCGAACACGGCGCTGCCGACGGTCAGCGGGAAAGCGGTCGATGGGCAGCTTCTGGAAACGACGAATGGTACGTGGTCGGGTACGGAACCGATCACCTACGCGTATCAGTGGCAGGTGTGTAACCGGCAGGGCAAGGAATGCGAAAATCTGCCCTTGGCTACCGAATCGAGCTACCGGGTGACCTCGCCCGATGTCGAAGAGACGGTGCGCGCGGTCGTGACGGCCACGAACTCGGTCGGCTCGGCTTCGGCGGCGTCTGCGGTGACAGCCGAAGTCGCGGCCGGCCCTCCCGTTGCTCTGGAACCGCCGACGATCTCCGGTGGCGCTTGGGAAGGCGAAGTGCTCACTGCGAGCGGCGAAGGCTGGGCGGGTAGTGGCGTGGAACCGGTCTATCAGTGGCGGCGCTGTAACTCTTCGGGGGCTGAATGCTCGGATATTGCTGGTGCTACGGAATCGCTTTACACGCTCTCAAGCGCTGATGTCGGCCACACGCTGCGGGTGCGGGTCGGGGCGCCTGGCTCTGCCGGTTCGCTGGTCGCGCTGTCGGCACCGACACTCGCGGTCGCGGCGACATCGACGCTGAAGGACAGTTGGCTGCCGTCGCTGTCGGGAACTGCGAAGAGCGGTCAGACGCTGACCGCGAACCCCGGTAGCTGGGTTGGCCCGGGAGCCCTCTCCTACGCGTATCAGTGGCAGCGATGCAACCGCGAAGGCGGGGAATGCGCGAACATCAACGGCGCGACCTCCTCGACGTACGTCCTCGCTTCGGCCGATGCCGGCAAGTCCGACAGGGTGCTCGTCACGGCCAGCGAAGAAAAAGCGAATGCCGCGATGGTCGCCTCAGCTGGGGAGCTGATCGCGAGCGAAAAAGGTCCGGCGCTCGAAGCTGCACCGGAAATCTCTGGTACTGGTCTGCCCGAATACACGCTCACGGCGACGACCGGCAAATGGGCCGGGAGTGGGATCACCTACGCCTACAAATGGCAGAAATGCAACGAAACGGGCGCAGCCTGCGCAGCGATCTCCGGTGCGACGAGTCGAACCTACAAACTGCCCACGAGCGCGGCGGGCTCCACCACCCGCGTGCTCGTGACCGCGACCGCCTCCGGCTCCTCAACCGAAGCTCTGAGCGCTCCGATCACGGTGAGCGCTACCGCCGTGGCGGATGTGTCGTTGCCGATGCTCTCAGGCACCACGCAGGTAGCGCACAAGCTGTCGGCGACGACCGGGGTCTGGACCGACGCGGTTGGCGTCACCTACGGCTATCAGTGGGAACGCTGCAACTCCAAAGGCGAAAGCTGCGCTGCGATCAGCGGCGCGACTGAATCGACCTACACGCCCGTCTCGGCCGACGCTGGCGACACCGACCGGGTGAAGGTCACGGCGACTGGCAGCTCGGGTAAAGCGAGCGCGACCTCGGCGGCCAGCGGTGTCGTCGCGGCGGGCTCGGGGGCTCCGCAGGACGGCGTGGCGCCGTCGATTGAAGGCGCCACGAGCTCTGGCAGTACCCTGACCGCTCAGAACGGGCTCTGGTTCGGCGCAGAACCCTTGACCTACAGCTACCAGTGGGAAACCTGCAATGCCTCGGGCGAAAGCTGCACGGCGATTAGCGGCGCGACCAGCCAGACCTACGTGCTTGGTAGCGGCGAAGTCGGCTCAACTGTACGGGTGAGCGTCACCGCGAAAAACGGCTCGGGCGAAGCGAGCGCCTACTCTCCCGTGAGCGAAGCGATCGAAGCAGCCGCATCCCCGTCTGTTAGCGAACGTCCAGCCGTGAAAGGCACCGCGCAGGAAGGCAACGAACTGTTTGCCGAAAACGGGAAGTGGAGCGGCTCGCAGCCGCTGCGCTACTTCTACCGCTGGGAGCGCTGCAACACCGCCGGCGAAAGCTGCGCGGTCATCAGCGGCGCGACGAAACCTGGCTACAAAGCGACCAGCACCGACGTCGGCTCGACGCTGCGGGTGAGCGTGACCGTCACCAACTCCGTTGGGGGTGCCAGTTCCGTGTCTCCGCAGACGACTGTCGTGGCGGGCAAAGAAGCCAGCGCCAAAGAAGCAATGGAAACGGCCGAAAAAACCGACCCGTCCGTGATCGCCAAACCTTCCAGCGCGACGCTTGAAGGGCAGACCATCAAGCCGAACGCCGAAGACGCCGGAGAAGGGCTCACCGCCACGAGCATCCTGACCAGCTCCTGGCTCTCAAAGGAAACCAGCGGCGAATTCGCGGTCAACACCCCGATCGGTGAAATCAGCCTCAAACCGCTATCCACCGCCGCGAACGCCACAACCACGCCCCTGATCGTCAACGGAGCCACAGCAGTCTACGCCGGCACCCAAACCGCGACAGACACGATCGTCCGGCCTGAGCCACTCGGCGCAACCGCGATGCTACAAATGCGCACCTCGGCAGCCCCAACCTCCTTCAGTTGGCAGGTGGGTTTGGGGGCCAACCAGAAGCTCCAGGTGCTCGCGAATGGCAGCGTCGCCGTGACCGAATCGGGACCGGGGTCGGGCCTGGAAGGCGAAACCGAAGAAACCGAAGAAAAACCGAGCAACGAAACCGCCGCTGAAACCAAAGGCCAAGAAGGCTACAGCGCCGAAGCCGCAGCCGAAGCGCTGGAAAAAGCCACGCCGGAAGAAAAACTGAGCAAACTCGCGGCCTCATCGACCGCCACCACCGGGGAAACCAAACCCAAATCCGGGGAACTAGAGCCCCAGGAAACCAAAGCCCAATACGAAGCCGCCACGACGGCTACCTCCTACGCCGAATCGCACACCGAAAACACGACCCTGATGGTGCTCCCCGCCCCGACCGTCGTCGATGCCGAAGGCAAAGCCGTGTCCTCCAGCCTGAGCGTCCAGGGCAACACCATCAAGCTCAGCATCACGCCCGGCGCCGCCAAATACCCCGTCACGGCCGAGGTCTCCGCCGACGCGCCCACCAACGCCGCCAGCGCCAAACGCACCCCCGCCCCCACCATCGGTTTCTCAAGCCAGCTCGCGAAGCCCTTCGAAAAATCCGAAGAAGAAGTCGAAGGCAAATGGCAAGAAGCCAATCACATGGACAAGAACCTCACCGAAGGCAAAGCGGTCAAAATCAAATACGCCCGGCTGATCGCCCCTTACAACGTCGAAGCCAAATCGGAACAGCTGCAAGCATGGCTGAAAGCCGTCAGCAAAACCAAACTCCCGGGTGGCGCCCGCCTCGTACCAGAGATCACCCTCGCGAAGTGTGATCAGCGCCTGCCAGGCCCGCCAAGAGAAACGATCGCGCCATCAATACTGGCCACTTGTGAAAAGGAAGAAAAGCGGCCCAACTTCCCTGAAATCTACTATCGGCACGTCCTCCCGCTGATGAAAGCCCTGATCAAGGGCAACCCTAAAGAAGGGGTAGAAACGGTGCCGGTCCGGGTCTGGGGCGCGTGGAACGAGCCGGAGGAGAGCAGCCTCGGCGCTTCCCCCGCGAAGGCGTCCGAAGTATGGGGCGCCGCCGTACGCGCGCTGCACAAGGTCGGCTGCAAGGTGTACTGCAAGGTGATAGCCGGCGAATTCACCGGCTACCGCAAGCTCGCGCCTAAAGAACGCGAAAATCCCAAACACGAAACAGCCGAGCTCAAATACGTAACCAGCTACGAGAACGACATTATCGCTGACCAGCGCAAAAAGAAATGGGACGCCGGCAAGCCCGAAATCTGGGGGCTGCACGACTACAAAGACCTCAAAGAAACCGCCGAAGCAGCAACCGACGTCGGCGGACAACTCGTGCGCAAGAGCGGCACCGGCAGCGCCGAAGCGCAAGCGTTCGTACAAGGAACGCACCGCGCCGGTCTCGGCCATCCCCAGGACTGGATCACCGAGAACGGCGTGCTGCTATGGGAGCGCAGCGGACACACCCCGCTGTACGGCAACGCTGAAGCCCAGCGTGTGGCCGCCGAAGATTTCCTCGAACTCGGCAAGCAGTCAACCGGTCACGTCGAAACCGACAACTACTACGAGTACCAAAGCGAAGCCGCGAGCGCAGAACAGCTCAGAGCCGAATCGAAACACAACAACACCGTCGAATTCGATAGCGCGCTCCTGTCGGACGAAGGCACGATGCCCCAAGATAATCGGCCCGCTTACTGTGTGATCGCGCTGGCAGACAAAGGGGCTTGTCCGCCAGCCGCGAAAACGCAAGCGGCGGTCGCAGGGACGATCAAATCGACGGGTGCCACGGCGTCACTCGCGGTGAACCCGTCCGGTGCCTTGACGAAATACCTCGTCGAGTACGGGACCACCACGGGCTACGGCCACACCACGACGGCCGGAACCACGGCTAACGCCATCGGGGAACAGAGCGAGACGGCTGCTATCAGCGGGCTGGAAGCTTGCACGACCTATCACTATCAGGCGGAGGCCGAAAACGAAGCTAACGAAGGCAAGCCCGCCATCGGAGGAGACAAGACGTTTAAGACGAGCGGTTGTCCGGTAAGCTCGATGGCTTCGCAGGATAGGTCTGCATGCGCCGCGCTCACCGCAGGGACGGTCGATTGCTGGGGCGAAGACACCAGCGGTCAGCTAGGCAACGGGCGCACCGAAACCGAAGCGCTCCCCGGCGAAGTAACAGAACTGACAGGAGTCAGCGAAATCAGCGGCCGCGGGCAGCCATGCGCGCTGCTGAGCAGCGGCGGCATCGACTGCTGGGGCGGCGGCAGCGATGTGCCCGTCGCGGTCACGGGCATCACGAGTGCTACATCAGTCGATACCGCTGTCGGGTCCGGGTCACTAGGGACGCATGCCTGCGCAAGCCTCAAAAGCGGTGCGGTGGAATGCTGGGGGTCGGACGTCGGCGGTATGCTCGGCAACGGCAAAAGCTCCGGAGAATCCTCCAGTCCGGTAGAAGCATCGGGCATCACGAACGCCGTCTCTGTGAGCGTAGGGGGCTCAGCTTCGTGCGCCGTCCTCTCTACAGGGCACATCAAGTGCTGGGGCGAGGAAGGCACACTCGAGGTCGTCGTTAAGGAAGGAGGATCGGCGTTGCCGGTGGAAATCTCGGGCATCTCAACCGCGAAGCAGGTCAGCGTGGGCGAGTCAACGGCGTGCGCTGTGCTGAGCGACGGCCACATCGAGTGCTGGGGCTATGGTGAAAACGGGCTTCTCGGGGATGGCCAGCTCAACGGTCCAGAAATGTGCGGCGAGGATGACTGCAGCAGGACGCCACTCGAAGTGACAGGCATCAGCAACGCTAGCTCCGTGAGCGTTCCAGCCGGAGAACTCGGGGCGCCATGCGCGGTGCTCACCACCGGGTCGGTGAAGTGCTGGGGCGTCGGTCAAAGCGGGGGCTTCGGGAACGGCGAAAAGGGCGAAAAAGCGATGACGGGCACACCAGTCGAAGTCAGCGGCATCAAAACCGCCACGGCGGTCGCCACAGGCGGCAGCTACGCCACGTGCGCCTTGCTGACCGGCGGGACCGTCAACTGCTGGGGTACCAACTTCCGCGGCGCGCTCGCCTATAAACCACACGAAAGCGAAGAAGTGATAGACACGCCAATCGAAATCCCGGGCATATAGCTCTCGCTGTAGCCATCTCGTCAACCAGCAAGGTGCTCCATGACCACCTCGCTGCCACCACGCGGGCGCGTCGCCGAATGAGTTTGTGCGGCCTGCGCGTGAGCACAGAGCGTGTTGCGGCGGTTAGCCGTTGGCTCTGAATCGAGCTTGACCTACCCGCGGGGTTACCTGCATGCTGGATACATGGCGAAATCTGCACCAGCCGAAGATGACTCGGGCCGGCTCTCGGGCACCTTCCGACAGCTTCCCGACCGGGACGAGCTTCTGACACTGACAGGCGTGCAGCTGCGGCCGAGCAATGACCTTGATGCCATGTGGGCCAAGCTGATCGCCCTGGGTGCCCGCAACGGCACCGAGGATCTCCATGTCGCCGGGGTGTTTAGCGACCGCCAAGCACCCGCATTGAACCGGCGCCTACGCGCCCGCGTCTACGAGGTCCTGATTGCGCTGCGCCGTCTCGATCCTGATCAAGCCGACGACCCCTACCGCCGCTATCTTCAACACCTCGCCGCCGGCTCCGGCCTTGAACCAACTCAAGCCGCCATTGCCGTAGCGGTAGAACGAGCAGTCAAGGACTACGCTGCGGCCGAAGGGGTCGACGCACCGACTGCTGCGGCCCTCACAGAGGCTGGCATCGACGGGGCGCTGAACCATCTCGAAGCCGTGTGGCAGCTAGACGACACCAACATGCAGCGTGCCCTCGCCTTCTTTGTGAGCGCGATCCCCATCTATTGGGAGCACCCACAGGTCAGCCCGGAGTTCCAGGCGCTACTCGAAGGCCGACCGCAGAGCCGCATAGCCCACGCGTGAGCGGCGATCAGGGCGTCCCGAAGCCGCTGCACGCTCGAGCTCGCGCGCCAGCGCCGCCCTCGGTCGACCCAGGCGCGCGGTTGCCGCTGGTCTCAGCTGCGAGCGGCCAGCAGGGCCTCGATCAGGCGTCTGACGCGCTCCCCAAACGCCGAAGGCCCAGTCCCCTGGGGGACTGGGCCGGTTCGACCTTCGTCAAGATGGTGGAGACGGTGGGAATCGAACCCACGTCCGCAATCGCGTGTGAATGGCTTCTACGATCGTAGCTGGCGCTCTGATCTCATCCCCGACTCGCCTCGTCGGCGGGGTTGTGGGGGACCAGCCTCCTTGAGGGAGACAAGCGCGGCCCTCGAGGAGGGCCGCGGAAGGGGGAACGTCGGCCCCGCGGATGTGAGGGACATCCACGGGGCCCACGCGCCGGGTCAGTGCCCGCTTCAACTCGCGAGCAGGGCCACGAGCTTGCCGAGCTGACTGCCCCAGCCGGCCTGTGCCATGCCGATGAGCTGCTCGGCACAGATCATGCGCGACGTGATGACGACCTTCGTGCGACTCTCGCCCAGGTCGATGAGCTCGACGGTCGTCTCGCCGGATTCGATCATCGGGTGCTCGCTGCTCTCCTCGCCAAACGACAGGCGCTCGGGCGGCTCGACGATCCCGAAGTGGCCATCGCTCGGGTATTCCTCCCCATCGGGTCCGACCATCGTCAGCCGGCAAACGCCGCCGGGCCGCAGGTCGAACTCGATTTTGTCGCGAGGCGTGGTGAAGTGCTCGGGCCCCCACCACCGTGTCACCTCATCAGCATCGGTCCACGTCTTCCAGACGAGCTCGCGCGGCGCGTCGAGCTCCCGCTCGATCACGATCGTGTGCTCGGCCATCTCGAACTGCTCAGTCATCGCCGTCTGCCTTTCGTTGTATGTGTTGGAGGTGATGCGCGAGGCGATCCAGGCGGCCGTCCCAGATCTCGCGGTACTGCTCCAGCCAGTTGGCCACGTCGCGTAGAGGCGCGCCCTCGAGCCGCGAGGGCCGCAGCTGCGCTGCTCGCCCGCGTGTGATCAGCCCTGCCCGCTCGAGCACCTTCAGGTGCTTGGAGACAGCCTGCACGCTGACTGGGAACGGCTCCGCGAGCTCGTTGACCGTCACCTCGCCATCCTCCGCCAGCCGCGCGAGGATCGCGCGACGCGTCGGGTCCGCGAGAGCCGCAAACGTGAGGCTGAGATGGTCGGCCGCCATTCTATTCATCCAGTTAGTTTATCAACCATCTCATTGAATAATAGCTCGGTGCGACCACGGACGCGATCGGTCACAGAATCCGCCGCTCGGGGTTAACAACAATGTGGACTTCCTCGAGGCCAGCGACGGTGAGCTGCTGGCGGCATCGCGCTCGGAGCCGGATGCGTTCGCCGCGTTCTACGATCGGTATGAGGGCTCTGTCGTCGGCTACTTCGCCCGCCGCACCGGGAATCCGGAAGTGGCGGCGGACCTGACGGCGGAGGTGTTCGCGGCGGCGCTCGGCGCCTCACACCGCTACAGACCCGAGACGCCGTCAGCCGCGGGCTGGTTGTTCGCGATTGCGCACAACAAGCTCCTCACGAGTCTTCGCCGCGGACGCGTCGAGGCCGACGCGCGCCGTCGGCTGGGCATTCGCGAGCCGATCGAGCTCGCCGCGGAGGAACTCGAGCGGGTCGAGAGCGCCGCCAGCTCAAGTGGCTGGGTGACCGAGCTGCTGGACCGGCTGCCCCCGCTCCAGCGTGAGGCCATTCGCGCGCGGATCGTCGATGAGCGCTCCTACCCGGACATCGCGGGGGAGCTGCAGACATCGGAGCTGGTCGTGCGCCAGCGGGTCAGCCGGGGACTTTCGAAGCTCAGAGCAGAACTGGAGGAGCAACCATGACTCTCCTGCCCCAGGTCCGAAGCCAGTTGCATGACGCCGCAGGCCGGCGAGCCCGTAGTCGCACCCGCCGCCTGGCGGCGTTCGGACGCGGGAGTCAGCGACGCGGATGGCACCGGACCCCGTTGATCTCTCTCGCGGTCGGACTCGGCCTGGCCGGCGCCGCGTTCGCGAGCGGCGTGATCCAGTTCGGCGCCCCGGCACCGAAGTCGCCGGTCCAGCTGTTCACGGCACCCCGGACAGGTGATGGTGCCCTGACGCCCGGATCGGTCCGCATGCTCCCGATCGCCACTGCGGACCCGGCGGGCGGAGCGCCGTGGGGCATGCGCGAGTTCGCCACCAGCAGAGGCCTTGGCTGTATCGAGGTCGCCCGCCTCGCCGGCGGCAAGCTCGTCGCGCTCGGACAGGACTACGCGTTCGGAAACGACGGGCGCTACCACGAACTGAGCGCCTCAAGCGGAGGAGCGGGCTACGGCGACTGGTGCAGCGCACTTGACCGCTACGACCGGCTCTATATCAACCAGACCTGGGGTGAGCAGCCGGCCAGCGCCTGGCAGAGTCGCTGCTACGCGCCGGACTCGCCTCCCGGCGGCCACATGAAGCACGAACCGCCATGCCCTTTGAGCGACGAGCGCAACCTGTACTTCGGGCTGCTCGGCCCCGACGCCGAGAGCGTCACGTACGTCCTGGGCGGCCAGCACCATACGCTCGCGACGAGCGGACCCGAGGGCGCCTACCTGATCGTCACGCGCTCGACCCCGGGTCAGCTGCTCACCGGGGTCGGCACGGGCGGCGTCGTCCCCGTCGACGGCCCGATCACCGAAATCCACTACCGCGACGGGGCGACATGCCACCTGACCTCACGCAGCTGGATCGGCGGCGCATACGCATGCAAGCCCAGCATGCAGGTGCCCGTCGGGTACGTCGCTCCGCAGGCCCTGTCATACACCCACGCGCAGGTTGCGGCGCCCCTTCGCGTCGAGCTGATTCGCACACGCCACGACCGGTATGAGCTGCGGCTCACGTTCCGCTCGCGCGTGGCGCTCGCCAACGCCGAGAGCGGCTACAACTTCATCTGGTACGTACCCGGAGCGCGTTACGAAAACCACGGCGGCTACCGGACCGAATCGGACATCGCGGCAGGCCAGGTCGTGAGCACCACCACCTGCCCCCTGCCGCCAGGCGTGATCCATGGGACCGTCAGCCTCTACGAGCCCGACGAAGTCTTCGAGCGAAAGAGCGAAGTCGTCTACGCGTTCAAATACGAACAAGTCGGCGTCCTGGTCGCGAGCTTTTCCGTGCACGTTCCACGAACAGCGAGGCCAAGCAACCCCGAAAGCGCGAATCTGTCGCCCCTCACATGCAGCCCTCGGGTGCTCAGACGCCCGAGCCGCTGAGCCGTAAAATGAGGCGATGGATTTCGTAAAGGTCACGTCCGCACAAGTGCTTGGGCACTATCGGCTGCGGCTTACCTTCAGCGATGGCAGCTCGCGCGATGTCGATCTCACAGGAGAGCTACACGGCCCGGTGTTCGAGCCACTTGCCGACCCCGACTTCTTTGCGCAGGTTCGCGTGGACGACGAGCTGGGGACGGTCGTGTGGCCCAATGGTGCGGACCTCGATCCCCTCGTGTTGCACGGCGACTTCGAGCCGGCCTCGCGCTTCGTTCATCGCTGACCGCTGCGCCCGACCGGCGGTCGACAGATCACACAGTGACCCGCCACACCGACAAGGCAATCGAGCAGGCCGCCCGCCGGTTCGAACACGTAATCCCGCAAAGGCTCGGCGCATCGCTCAAGAACTGTGCTGGTCTGGGAACTCGGAACTGGCCACGATGGCCGACAGCTTGGAGGAGCGGCTGGCCCGAGCGCCTGAGGCCGGCGGCGATCAAATCACGACAGCGTCCAGGCTATGAGCTGGTCAAACCAGGCTGGCGAGTGTGTGCGCCGCAGCCGCCTGGAATCGTGCTAGGTCTCGGTATGGGCGTGCGACGAGCATCGCTCCCTGGAGTGCACTGAGGACTGTTTGGGCTGCGTCTGCGGGAGATCCGTCGAAGGACAGCTCGCCGTCGGATTGGCCGTCCGCGAGCACGCTAGCCAGCCAGGTCAGTTTGTGATCGAAGAAGCGAATAACCGAGCCGTGCATTCGCTCGGGCAGGGTTTGGTATTCGGCGGCGAGCATCCCGCACAGACACATGCGATCTCCGCGCAAGACGTCCACGTAGAGGCCCGCGTACGCGTCGAGCTTCGCGCCAGCACCCGAAGTCGTGCTGTCGATCCTTTCGAGCGCTTCTGTGAAGCGGGCGGAGTAGCGCTCGATCAGCGCCTCGCCCAGCTCGGCCTTGCTGGCGAAGTGGTAGTGCAGGCTCGCCTTTGTGACGCCCAGCTCGCCAGCGATGTCCGCGTAGCTGAACCCGTTGTAGCCGCGGCTCTGGACCAGATGCTCAGCGACATCGAGGATTCGCTGCGCTGTGCCCGCCGGCGCTTGAGTTTGCGTGACCGCCATGTATCCCATCTTCGCAGGAGACCAGTCTTGGACTGGCCTTGACAACCAACCTACTAGTAGATAAGAATAGCGGCTCAGAACGAGTCGCCTGCGAGAGGATGGTGCCGATGCAGACAACAGAGCACAGGAGCTTTGACGCGCCCGACGAGACACGCGAGTTCCCTCACGGGCACGCGGGCATTCTCAAGATGAGCGGCGGAGAGGTCGGGATGATGGTCTTCGAGCCGGGCTGGCGCTGGTCGAACGACGTCAAACCGATCGCCAACACGGACAGCTGCCAGGCGCCGCACTTCCAGTACCACGTCAGCGGCCAGCTCGCGATCCGCATGGACGACGGCACCGAGTTCATAGCCGGCGCTGGGGACGTCACGTCCCTCCCGAGCGGGCACGACGCCTGGGTGATAGGCGATGAGCCCGTGACGGTGATCGACTGGTTCGGCGCCAGCGACTACGCCAAGAAAGCCTGACCCCCCGTTCGAGCGTCCCAACAGAAACGTCTTCGCAATCCCTACCCCGAAAGAGAGCTTCATGGCACGCAAGATCGCAGACTGCCGTCGCTTTGAGAGCGACAACAACTGCTCGCTTACGATCATCGGCGAGGAGGACGAGGTCATAGCCACCGCGGCGCAGCACGCCGTGGCAGCGCACGGCCACCAAGACACCCCGGAGCTCCGCACGCAGCTACAGGCCATGCTCGAGCCCGAGGACAGCTACGTGCCGGGCACACGCGAGCCTGAGCCGTTCTCGAGCTAGGGTCGCAACCGAACCGCTACGCCGCCTCCGCCGACCAGTTTCAGGCCCGATGGTCGGGATGCGAACCCCGCCCTCCCATTCTAGGTTGGCCGAGCAGCCAATAGTGCCTCAATCAGCCGACACACGCGATCCTCCTGGCCTGGGAACGCCGAAGGCCCAGCCCCCTGGGGGACTGGGCCGTTTCGACTGTCTTCTAGATGGTGGAGACAGTGGGAGTCGAACCCACGCAACGTTCCCGCCGTGAGGAGGATTGACGGCGGAACATCCCATGTCCAGGCACCGCCGGCTAGGCCGGCAGTGGCTCGCGTTCAGCAGTAGTCAGCGCCTTCGGCCTCCAACTCGGCGTGCAGCTTGGCACCGCTCTCGTAGAGCGCGCGCACACCAGGATCGCGCAACGAGCGCTCGAAATCTCGCTCGTCAATCACGATCAACGCCTGCTCAAGCACGTTCTTCATCTCGTCATCGTCGCGCGTAGCCACAGCGCCAGCGTACCGCGCGCCGACCTGGCCGACTGCTTGGCTGCGCTGGCGGACTGCAGCGAACGTAGCGTGCGACAATGACGGCATGACGAAGACCGAGTTGCACGAGCTGGTGGACGGTCTGCCCGACGACACGCTCGACGGAGCGGCGGTGCTGCTTCGCAGCCTCACCGAGCGCAGGATCGACCCCGACCAGGCATGGTTTTGGACGCTGGACTGGCTTTCTGGCGAGCTTGAAGCCGACCGCGAGGCGCAGAGCGATCCTGGCGTCGTGTACCGGGACGCCGAGTCCTTCAAGGCCGCGCTACACACCGCGCGCAGCGAGTAGTGCCGACCTATCAGCCGCGGCCGAGGTTCCTGCGCGACTTCAAGAGCCTGACCGCCACGCAGGTGGCCGCGTGGGAGAAGGCGCTCGACGTGTTCATCGCCTGCCTACGCAGCGGACGCTTCGAGCCGAGCCTGCGCGTGAAGCGCGTGCAGGGGTATCCCGGCGTGTGGGAGATGACGTGGGCGGCTGACGGCCGCGCGACGTTCGAGTACGGCCAGGAGATACGCCCCGGCGACCCGCACGTCATCTGGCGGCGTATCGGCACTCACGACATCTTCCGCCAGCCGTAAAGATCGAGTCCACGCAACATTCCCGCCGTGAATGAGTCGCGAGAGCAACGCCGGGCCTGACGCAAGTATCAGTCGCCAGGCTCTGCGACCGGATCGACGATAGCCACACATGCGGCATCGAAGTCGCGAAGGTTGAGGGTCACAACCGCCAGATCGTGCGCCAGCGCGGTCGCTGCAATGAAGCTGTCCTTGATCGGCATCGCGCGCCCTTCCGCGCGAAGTCTCGCGAGTAGCTCGGCCCAGCGCAGTCCCGTCGAGGCCTCCCACGGGATGCACTGCAACCTCTGTACTCCGTCCTCGAACCAGCGCTCGAGCCGGCTTCGGCGGCGACCACGTGGGAGCAACAGGATGCCGAAACGGATCTCCCCCAGGATGACTGGGTCGACGGCGAGCTCGGGCTCATTGTGCCTCAGCCAATCGATGACACGCTGGTCGGGGGCAAGCTTGGTCGCCTCCGAGAAAACGTTCGCGTCAACCAGATAGCGCGCCATGCGATCAGCTAAAGCGAGTCGGTTGACTCCGACCCAATCTCTACGAACCAACCGTCATCCGGACACGACCGCAGCCATTCGATCAAACCATGGTTCGGCGGCGGCGTCAGCCGGGTGAGCCGGTACTCATCAGGTCCAACTCGGTCGACCTCGAACTCCTCCCCCGCCTTGATGCCATCCGCAGCACGAAACTCCGCAGGGAGAACGATCTGGCCCTTCGTGGAGATAGTGGTACGCATATAAGTAAGATAGCATCTTACTGGTCCAAAGGTGTCGACCCGAGGATCGCGTGGCGCTCACTGCGTCCCTCCCTGCCAACCTGGGGCCAGAACGCAAGAACCCTGGCGCCTTTCTTCGGGGCCAGGGTTCATACGTCAAACCTATGGTGGAGAGGACCGTACGTTGCGCAAACCACGTTGTCGTGTGCGCTCCGCTACTGAGCATGTCGGGTTAGCGGGCGAGTGTGTCTTCGATCGCGGCGCTGAATTCGCCGGGTTCCGTGATCGACGCGTCTTCGAACTTCTTGAGCGCCCCGCTCGAACGACCGAGAAGGAATGACGGCGTAGCGGTGAGACCGTTGCTGTTTGCCACCGAACTGCCTTCTACGACCTCCCTGGAGTACGCCGCGTTGCTTCTGTCATCGGTCCACGTCGAGAGATTCAGGCCCGGGATCTGCCGCGCGATGCCCTGCAGGAATGCGTCGTTGACGTACCCTGAGCCCTCTGCTCCCTGCTCGTGGTAGAAGGTCTCGATGAAGTTCCACATGCGGTTCTGCGCCCCAGCCGCCAGCGCCGCAACCTGCTGCAGTTTGAACACTTCCGGATCGCGTGTCGCGGTTTCGAGCGAGCGATATTCGACCCGTACCTTTCCGGTGCGCACCCACCTGGAGATCAGCGTCGGAAGCGAGTCGAGCGTGAATGCCTGGCAAGCCGAGCACTCGAGGTCGCCGAAGTACTCGATTGTCACGGGCGCCGATCGGCTGCCGAGCACGTTCGCCCGTTGAGGAATCCCCGTGAGCAGTGCGTCCACTTCGGTCTCGATGGTGCGCGCCGCACTGCTCCCCACCCTCGGCGGCGATTTCGAGCCGCTCCCGCCCGTCGCGAGCGCTATGACCACGACGGCCATCAACACCGCCGCGGTGGTCGCGCCGAGCAGGGAGAGCCTGCGTCTGCGCACGGCACCGGCGGCGGCCTCTGACTCCATCTGCTTGCGTTTGGAGCGCGCCTGGTCACGACGCTCCCGCCGCGTCATCTGTGGGGATGGTTGAAGACAACGTTGCTGCTGACGAAGGTGGATACAACTTCACCGTTGGCGTTCAGCCATGTGATGCTGGCTGGGATCTCCGGTGTGGGGCCAGGCTCCGTCTGGGGCGTGCCGTGCGTAATGGGCCCTTCAGGCGCGGGGTAGCCCTGCCACGAGAACGTGTTCTCGGTCACCGTCTCGGTCTGGGCGGGATGGTCGGGATAACGCAGGATGACGCTAGCGACGCCGTCGGGCACGAGCCCGTACCCGTCCAGACCGGCGCTCTCACGCCAATGTCCGGATGTCAGCGCGCTCGTGTCGGTGCAATCCCCCCCGGCGCCACTGGCTTCGACCTGCTGGACGCAGATCAGGTTCTTGGCTTCGGTGGGCACATAGGCGCCCACCGCCGGGTCCCACTGCGCAGCCCCAAAGTCACCGCTGGTGACGGTGTAGAGCAGCTGGTGCGGGAAGCCCGGCGCCGACGGGAGCAGCCGGACGTAGTTCCTGCGAATCCCGTGGACTCCCGGGAGAATCGATGAGCCGAGCGTCGCGGGGTCCACGGAGGTCCCTGGCGGTGGGTCACGCAGGATGCCCAGCAGCGCGAGTTGTTCGGCCGGCGGGGCATCGGCGGTCGTGCTCACGGGCTGCCCCCAGAAGTCACGCACTATCGGACCCACTCCGATCGCGATCGCCGGGGTTGCGATCGCGGCAACGGCGCTTAGAACGGCCAGCATCCGGAGCCTCCCGCGGCGCGAGAGGCGCTGCAGCGGGGCCGGCCATGACCGCCGAGGAGCGATCGGTGCATCACAGACGCGGACGAGGTCGGTTTCAAGGCGATCGATAAAGGTCGACATGGTCTAGCTCCCCATTGCGGCTCGGAGGGTGGCAAGCGCGCGACTGACGCGCTTTCGGATAACGGCCTCGCTGGTATTCGCACGACCAGCGATGACCTCGTAGTCGAGCTCGTCGATAACGCGCGCGGTAAGTGCGTCCGCCTGCTCGACCGGCAGCAGCTCATAGATGCGCCCGAGCAGCTCGTCGTCTCGACCTGCCTCGACGATCAACTCGATGTCACGGTCGTCCAAGGCGACGGGTGTGAGCTGCAACCGTCGGCGTGCCGCCTCGGCAACGATGCCGTGCCGGTGGCGATCGATCAGCAGATTTCTCGCCGTGACCAACAGCCAGCCCAGCGGGCTCGCAGGTAGATCTCGCCGAGGATCACGTACGACCGTGAGCAGTGCAGCAAACGTCTCGGCGAGCAAGTCCGCCGCGACCTCGGGCTCATCGACGCGACGCGCCAGAAACGCCAGAACTACGGCATGGTGCTGGCGAAAGAACGTTCCGAAGCACTCCGGGTCACCGCGCCGGGCGGCGTGCAGCAGCTCTCGGTCATCGTGGGCCATCGGCTCCATATATTCATTACACGAACGACGAGCGGCGTTTGTGACCGCTTCTCCTCGCTGGCTCCGCGAAATCGACCCTGCAAAGCCGAATTTCGGCATTTGCAGGCCTCACCGAGGGCCCGCAAATCCACGGTTTCTCCTCGGACTCCTTCGCACCCGCGTGAGCCGGGAATTCGGCATCAGGGTGCAAAGTTCGCACTACTTCGCCCCTATCCGTATCAGTGGAGACGGTGGTGTGTGGTTGCAGCTGATAGGCGACACATGTGTCAGGACATAGGAGACACCAACGTGATGGGGGTCTTCTGTGGAGATGGCGCGGTATCTGGTCGAGGCGCATGTGTTGGAGGGACGTTC
>JBEKGK010000068.1:0-20240 GCA_050012835.1 Solirubrobacteraceae bacterium
ACGCTTGGCTTGACGTCACTGATGTTCACGCTGATCGGCTACTGGTGCGGACGCCTGCGCGAGCTTCGCGACCCGCAGTCGGCGCTCACGCCGCTGGCGCTCGGCGCGAGCGCGACCGCCGTCTGGCTCGTGGGCTATTCGCTGATGGAGTTCATGCTCGGCGTCGACGCGCCCGTCAGCTTCGAGCTGCTGCGCCAGATCGTGTTCGGGATCATCGTCAACACGATCGTCGCGCTGCCGATGTGGGCGCTCACGCGCCGCGCGCTGGAGGGCGCGCTGCCCGAGGATCCCCGTCGGCGCCGGCGCCGACGCGCATACACGACCGGCGGCTTGAGCCCCCTGTCGAGGCCATGAGCGCGATCGAGCCGGCCGGCCAGCGCGATCCGCGCATCCCCGTCTCACCGCAGCTGGCGCTGCGCGTGGCGATCATCGGCGGTGTCGCGATGGTGCTGTTCGGCGTGATCTTCTTCCGCCTGTGGTACCTGCAGATCCTCTCCGGCGAACAGTACGTCTCGCAGGCCAACGCCAACCAGGCGCGCCACCTGCCGATCGCCGCGCCGCGCGGGGAAATCCTCGACCGCGAAGGCCAGTCGATCGTGACGAGCACGACGGCCGACGCCGTGCAGATCGTGCCGTCGGCGCTGCCGCCCGCGGGTGCGCCACGTCTGGCCCTCTACCACCGCCTCGGCGCGCTGCTGGGGATCAGCGCCGGACACATCGAGGCGCTCGTCGTGCGGGAACGGCATGCGGTCCCGTATGCGCCCGTGACGATCAAGACCAACGCCGGGCGGCGCGTCCTCACCGTGCTGGGCGAGCGTGCCACCGAATACCCGGGAGTCGTGCAGCAGCCTGTCTCGATCCGCTCCTATCCGTTCGGCGAAATGGCGGCGCACGTGCTCGGCTACGTCGGGCAGGTGAGCGAACCCGAGCTGAAGAAGCGCGCCTTCCGCGGCGTGCAGCAGGGGACAGTGGTCGGCCAGGAAGGCCTCGAGTACTACTACGACCGCTACCTGCGCGGCGAACCGGGAGTGGAGCGGGTCGAGGTCAACGCCGAAGGCTACCCCGTGCCGAGCCGCCTGCCCCCGACCCCGCCCAAGGCCGGGCACACCCTCCAGGTGACGCTCGACATGCCCCTGCAGAAGGAGGGCGAAAAGGCGCTGCTGGAAGGCATGGAACACGCGCGCGCGCTGGGCAAACCGGCTGTCGGAGGCGCGTTCACGGCGATCGACCCCCTCAACGGCGAAGTGCTGGCGATCGGCTCGTGGCCCTCGTTCGACCCCAACAAGTTCGCCAAGGGGCTGACCAACTCGGAATACGAAGCACTCGAGGGCAAGGGGACGACCGGGGGACGGCTGACCGATCGCGCGGTCAACGGCGAGTACCCGACGGGCTCGACGTTCAAGCCGATCACCGCGATGGCGGCGCTCGAAGCGGGCGTGATCACGCCGGGCGAAGGCCTCGGCGCCGGGAAATGCATCTCCGTCTCGACCGAGCACTTCTGCAACGCGGGCATGGCCGAATACGGCGCCGTCGGTCTGGTCGACGCGCTGAAGGTCTCCTCCGACACGTACTTCTTCGAAGTCGGCGAGCGCGCCAACGCCCATGGCGAGATCATCCAGGACATGGCGCACAAGCTCGGCGTCGGCGAGCCCACCGGGATCGACCTGCCGAGCTCGTTCGCCGGTGTGGTGCCCGACCGCAAGTGGCTGGCCGAAGAGAACGCGCTCGAATACAAGTGCCAGCGTGAACACCATGGCCACCCGTGCTACATCGTCGGCGAACCAGGTGCTCCGTGGACCGTCGGCTACAACATGGACCTCGCGGTCGGGCAGGGCGCGCTGCTCACCGACCCGCTGCAGATGGCGGTCGCCTACTCGACGCTCGCCAACGCCTACCGCAATCACGGCGAGGGCACGGTCGTGACGCCGCATCTGGGCAAGCAGATCGACGAAGCCAAAGGGGCGCTCGTGCAGAGCCTGAACTTCCCCACGCACAAGGTGCACCTCAACTACGAAGACCTGAGCCTCGTGATGGAAGGCATCCACGACGCCGCCAGCGAGTCCGGCGGAACCTCGGCGGAGGTGTGGCAGGGCTGGGACCAGGAACAGGACCCGGTGTACGGCAAGACGGGCACCGCCGAACACTACGGCAAGGAAGACCAGTCCTGGTACATGTGCTACATCGGCAACTCCAAGCGCCCGATCGTGATCGCCGTCACGGTCGAAGAAGGAGGCTTCGGCGCCGAAACGGCCGCCCCGATCGCGCGGTTGATCGCCTCGCAGTGGTATGGCAAGCCCGAGAAGTTCGTCGCCGGGAGCTCCAAGACCTTTTGAGCCCGCTCAGCCCGATCAAGCCCACCGAGGAGGCTCCGGTATCGCCGCCGCGGACGCTGCGGCTGCCGCTTGACCCGCTGCTGACGCTCGCGGTCCTCGGGCTGGGCGCGTGCTCGATCGTCAACTTGAAGGCGGCCACGCGCAACGCAATCCCCAGCGATCCGCATTACTACGTCGATCGCCAAGCGGTCTACCTGGGGATCGGCTTCCTGCTGATGCTCGGGCTCTCGCGCCTGGACTACGCGCGCCTGCGACGCTACAAAAACGTCATCTACGGAGCCCTGATGCTCAGCATCCTCGCGGTGCTCGGCCTCGGGCACTCGGCGGGGGGAGCACAGCGCGCGATCAGCTTCCCGCTGTTCTCCTTCCAGGCATCCGAGCTCGGCAAGGTGCTGTTGATCCTCGCGCTGTCGGCTTTCATCGTCGAGCGCTCACGACATCTGCGCGAGCGCGACACCACGGTGCGCGTGTTGATCGCGGCGCTCGTGCCGACGATGTTCGTGATCGTCCAGCCCGATCTCGGCTCGGGCCTGGTGTATATGGCGATCGCGTGCATGCTGCTGTTCATCGCGGGCACCTCCTGGCGACACCTGGCGGGCCTCGCGGCGCTCGTGTGCGTCGCGATCGCGTTCGTGCTGGCGGCCGCTCCCGCGGCCGGCATCCACGTGCTCAAGCCCTACCAGGTGGAACGGCTGACGGCATTCCTGCACCCCTCGAGCGTTCCGAAGGAAGGGTCCTCCAACGACCCGACCTACCAGCAGCGGGAGTCGAAGATCGCGATCGGCGCGGGCGGCAAGACCGGGCGCGGCACGAGCGGTGGCCAGGTCTCCGGTGGCTTCGTGCCCGAGAGCGACACCGACTTCGTGTTCGCGGCTGTCGGCGAACAGTACGGTTTCGTCGGCGCCGGGCTCGTGCTGCTGCTGTATGCGTTGCTCATATCGCGAACGCTGCGCGTGCTGGTGATGGCCAAGGACCTGTTCGGCTCGCTGATCGCCGCCGGTGTAGCAGCTATGCTCATGTTCCAGGTCTTCGTAAACGTAGGGATGACAATTGGGATCATGCCCATCACCGGCGTAACGCTTCCGCTCATGAGCTACGGCGGCTCGTCGGTGATCGCCACCCTGCTGAGCGTTGGCCTGCTGCAGTCGATCTACGTCCAGGCGCGCACCTCAGCAGCTCTGAAGGGCCGCGTACTGCGCTACTAGACCCCAATGTCCGCCGAGCATCCCCCATCAGACCGTCAGCGCCGCTTCCCGCGGATTGCCTCCCACCCGACGCTCCGGGTGCGCGCAGGCTCGCCGCCCCGGCGCCGACCCATTCGATGCTCGGCTCCTTTCCATACCGAAAGACTGGATCAAATTGAAAAAGCAAGTGCTTGTCAGCGTCGATCGCGCGGAGACGCGCGTGGCGCTTCTGGAGGCGAGCGGAACGCCCGCCGCCTCGCGCTCGTCCTCAGCCGCTCGCAAAGCGGCCAGCAGCCGCAAGCGCGGCGGCGGCCCGGAGGCCGGCTATCGCGTAGCTGAGCTCTACATAGAGCGCCGCGGCGGACGCTCGATCGTCGGCAACATCTACAAGGGCAAGGTCGACAACGTCCTGCCCGGCTTGGAGGCCGCGTTCGTCGACATCGGCCTCGAGAAGAACGGTTTCCTGCACGTCGATGAGATCGTGCTGCCGGGCGTCGAGACCCCGAGACGCGGGCGCGGAGGAGGCGGCGGGCGCAAGATCGCCGACCTGCTGAAGCCCGGCCAGGAGATCGTCGTGCAGGTCGTCAAGGACCCGCTGAAGACGAAGGGCGCGCGCCTGTCGATGGAGCTGACGATCGCCGGGCGCTACATGGTCTACGCGCCCACCGGCGAGGGCGTCGGCGTCTCCCGGCGCCTGGAGGACAAAGAGCGCGAACGCCTGCGCCGCCAGACCGCCAACCTGCAGACCGACGGCGGCGGCGTGATCGTGCGCACCGCGGCGCACGGCGCCAAACGCGAGGACTTCGAGCGCGAGCTCAAGTACCTGCACAAGCTGCACGAGGTGCTCGTCAAACGCGTCGAGGAGACGGTCGCCCCCGATCTCGTCTTCCAGGAGGCGGACCTGTCGGTGCGCGTCGTGCGCGACATCTTCTCCGCGCACTTCGAGCGCGCGATCGTCGATGACGAGCAGCAGTACCACCGCCTGGTGTCGTTCTTCACGCGCACCGCGCCCGAGCTGGTCGAGCGCGTCGAGCTGTGGCAGGAGCAGGAGCCGCTGTTCGAGGCATACCGCGTGGACAAGGCGATCGAAGGGGTGCTCTCGCGGCGCGTCGATCTGCCCAGCGGTGGCTACCTGATCATCGACTACGCCGAGGCGCTGACCGTGATCGACGTCAACTCCGGGAGCTTCATCGGCCGCGGCAAGGGCGCCGGGCTCGAGGACACGATCACCAAGACCAACCTCGAGGCCGCCGAAGAGGTCGTCAACCAGCTGCGGTTGCGGGACATCGGCGGCATCATCGTGATCGACTTCATCGACATGGCCCGCGCGCGCAACCGCGACGCGGTCATGAAGACGTTGCGCAAGACGCTCGACGAGGACCGCACGAAGACGTTCACCGCCGAGATCTCCAAGCTCGGGCTGGTCGAGATGACGCGCCAGAACGTCACCGAGGGAGTGCGCGAGATCATGAGTCGCGCGTGCCCGACGTGCGAGGGCGAGGGCGTGATCCGCTCAGAGGAAACGATCGCGATCGAGTTCGAGCGCAGGCTGCGCGACGTCGCCGTCGAACACCCCGACGCGGAGGCGTTCCTGGTCCAGATCAACCCGCGCGTGAGCACCCAGTTCACCGGCCACGGCTCGCGCGTGCTGCACGCGCTGGAGGCGCAGACCGGCAAGTCGTTCCTGTTCGAGGGCTCCGAAGGGCTCACGCTGGACCACTTCGCGATCACCTTCATGGGCAGCCGCGAGGAGGTGGAGGAGCGCGCGCTGCCGTTCCGCCAGGGCGACGAGGTGCTGGTGGAGATCGTCGAGCCGCACATGTACGACGTGGACGACGCCGTGGCGAAAATCGACGGCTACATCATCTCGATCGCCGGCGCCTCACCGTATGTTGGGGAGAAGCGGATGGTGCGCATCGACCAGGTCGGTCGCACGGCGGCCAGCGCGCTGCTGCTGGACGAGTCCGGCGAGGTCATCACCGCGCCGGTGCGCGCGGTCGACACCCGCTCCAACGGGCGCAGCAGGCGCCGCTCGCCGGCTGGGAGCGGTAGCGGGCGTGGCGGAGGCGAGCAGGCCGAGCCGCGCGCCCGCCGGCGCCGCGCTCCCGTTGAAAGCGAGGACGCAGAGGCGCGTCGCGAAGCAGGCCTGAGCGAGTCGCCGACGTCGATCGACACCGAGCCCGAGGAGGAGCCGGCGGTCGAGGCGCTCGCCGCAGCGGACGCTTCCCCGGACGGCGCCGATGCTCCCCAGGACGACGCCGGCGAGGATGGCCTACAATCCAAACCTCGGCGTCGTGGCCGCAGGGGCGGACGGCGCCGTTCGGCTGCCAAGGCCAAGGCGACCCCCGAGTAGGCGAGCAACGCCTCCGGCGCGAGCCGGTCGCTGGCGCGCTTCCAAGCCACAGAAATCGAGAAACACACAGATATGTACGCGATCGTGAAGACCGGCGGCAAGCAGTACCGCGTCGAGCGGGGCCAGACGCTGCTCGTGGAGCGCCTGCCCGCGGCCGAGGGCGCCGACGTTGCTCTGGAGCCGATGCTCTACCGCTCGGACGAGGCTGTGTTCGACGCGGCGGGCCTGAAGGATGTGAAGGTCACCGCCAAGGTGCTCGCGCACGTGCGCGGTGAGAAGCTGCGCGTGTTCAAGTTCAAGCCCAAGCGCGGCTACAAGCGCCGCACCGGCCACCGCCAGGAGCTCACCCAGATCGAAGTCACCGAGATCGCCGCCGGACGCGCGAAAGGCAGCGCGAAAGCCACGGCCAAGCCCGTCGCGGCCAGGTCGGCGGACAGCACCGCCACAGATACGAAGGCGACCGGCGAGGCCGCCGCGCAGACACCCACGGCGAGCAAGGAGAAGGCTGCAGATGGCTCATAAGAAGGGGCTCGGCTCTAGCCGCAACGGTCGTGACTCAAACGCGCAGCGCCTGGGCGTCAAGACGTTCGCCGGTCAGGCCGTGACCGGCGGCGAGATCATCGTGCGCCAGCGCGGCACCCGCTTCAAGCCCGGTGACGGCGTGGGCATCGGCAAAGACGACACGCTGTACGCGCGCGCCGCCGGGACCGTGCAGTTCAGCCAGGGCTGGCGCGGGCGTGTGGTGAGCGTGCTCCCGGACGCCGACCAGGGCTGAGCCTGCGCTGCGCGCGGACTCACGCGCAGCGCTCGATCACACCGGTTGCGCCGTCGGCCGGATAAGGATCTCGTTGACGTCCACGTGCGGCGGCTGCGAGATCGCGTAGATCACGCCTCGCGCGATGTCGTCGTCCTGGAGCGGCGCGTCGGTCGGACGGTTGTCGAAGAACGGCGTGTCGGTGATGCCCGGCTCGATCAGCGTCACCCGGATCCCCGTGCCGTTCAGGTCCTGACGCGCCGCCTCGCCCATGGCGGTCACTGCGTGCTTGGTGCACGAGTACAGCGAGCCCGGCAGCGCACGTCGCCCGGCGACACTCGAGGTCAGCAGCAGATGCCCGCGCGACTGCTTCAGCGCGGGGATCGTCGCACGAAGCGTCAGTGCCGCGCCGTAGACGTTCGTCAGCACCATCTCGCGCCAGTGCTCGGGTGTGTCGTTGAGAAAGCCGCGCGGGCCGCCGAAGCCCGCGTTGGCGAAGACGGCGTCGAGCTGGCCGAACGACGCGAGCGCCATCTCGACCATCCGCTGCTGGTCCGCCCACTCGGTCACGTCGCAGCGGACCGCGAGCGCGTGCTCGGAGCCGCCCAACTCCTCGGCGAGGTCTTGCAGGCGCCCGAGCGAGCGCGCCGCCAGCACCACCCGCCAACCGTCCGCTCGTGCGCGGCGGGCGGTCGCGGCGCCGATCCCGGAGGATGCGCCTGTGATCAGGAAGACGCGGTCTGTGGCGGTCGGGGTCTCATCGCTCATCGGTTGTCTGCTCCTCGTTGCGTCGGCGTGGGCGGTCTGCTCAGCATCTACCCATATCCGATCCAGGTCCGTCAGCCGGTGTCGCTGCTGTCACGATGGTCCGCATGCTTCACGATCGTGCAAGGATCTACGCGCAGGCCGGCGCCGGCGGCGACGGCTGCACGAGCTTCCGCCGCGAAGCGCATGTGCCGCGCGGCGGTCCCGACGGAGGCGACGGCGGCCGCGGAGGCGACGTGGTGGTCGTGTGTGACGACTCGCTGCGCGACCTGCAGAGCTTCAAGCGCCGCAGCCACTACCGCGCCGGACGCGGTGGGCGCGGCTCGGGCTCGCAGCGTCACGGCGCCGACGGCGAGACGCTCACGATCAGGGTGCCTCCGGGCACGCAGATCGAGGGCGCACAGGGTGCCGGCCAGGAAGAGGGCCTCGGTCCGGATGGCGGTGCCGGCCCCGGGGCAGGCGCCGGCACCGAGGGCCGGGAGCTGGAGGCGTCGGACCTGCTGGGGCGCCGCTGGGAGCTGCTGGCCGACGGGCAGACCGCCACGATCGCGCGCGGCGGCGGTGGCGGCAAGGGCAACAAGCGCTTCGCCACGCCCACACGCCAGGCGCCGCGCTTCGCAGAGCGCGGCCTCGCCGGCGAGGAGGGCTGGCTCGAGCTGAGGCTCAGGCTGCTCGCAGACGTCGGGCTCGTGGGCCTGCCCAACGCCGGCAAGTCCTCGCTGCTCTCGCGTCTCACCCGAGCCGCGCCGAAGGTCGCCGACTATCCCTTCACCACGCTCTCGCCGGTGCTCGGAGTGCTCGAAGGCGAGGAGCGCCAGCTGATCGTGGCCGACATCCCCGGCCTGATCGAAGGCGCCAGCGAAGGCGCCGGGCTCGGCCACGACTTCCTCGCGCACGTCGAGCGCACGCGCCTGCTGGTGCACGTGCTGGACGTCGCCCCTGAGCTCTCCATGGGCGAGCAGGCCGACGCTGTGGCAAATCACGCCACGATCGAGCGCGAGCTGGCAGCCCACGACGAGCGCCTCGCGCGGCTGCCGCGCGTGCTGGCGCTGTCGAAGGCCGATCTCGTGCCGGAGGAGCGCGTACTTGCAGCCGTCGCCGAGTGGCAGCAGCGGCTGGGCGAGGAGGTGCCCGTGCTCGCCACCTCGAGCGCCACTGGCGCAGGCGTGCGAGAGCTGGCAGGTCTGCTGCTGCGGCTCGTCCCCGATCTCGCCGTCGCGCCGGACGGTCTGGGCGACGGCGGCGCGCGTGCCGGCGAGCAGGAGCTGGCCGAGCACATGGTGTTCCGTCCGACCACCGGCAGCGGCTTCCAGGTCGAGGCGCTCGGGGAGGGGACGTTCGCCGTCAGGGGCCGCGGCATCGAACGCCTGCTCGAGCGCTTCGATGTCGACAACGAGGACGCGATGGCCTACCTCGAGGGCCGGCTGCGCAGGATCGGCGTGCTCGGCGCGCTCGAGGCCAAGGGCTTCCAGCCCGGGGACGAGATCGAGATCGGGGGCGTGACCTTCGAGCTGGACCCGCAGGAACCATTTTGAGATATAACTTATATGTTATGATTTCTACATGTCGGCCTCTGCCTCATTGCTCAAGGACGCACGTGCCCGAGCCGGGTTGACTCAGGCGGAGCTGGGTCGCCGGCTCGGAGTTAGCCAGGCAGCCGTGGCCAGGCTGGAGGGTCCAGGCGCAAATCCCACGGTGGCGACGCTTGAGAATGCACTGTGGGCGACGGGGCACCGCTTGGCGCTCGATGCTCCCGTGCGGCGTCCAGGCGTGGACGAGGGCCTGATCCGCCAGCATCTGGAACTTACCCCAGCCGAGCGCCTCCGCGGCATCGAAACGATGTACGTACAGGCACGGATGCTGGCGCTGGCGGGAGCCAGGAGCCGCGGTGAACACGCCTGAGCCCTGGTCGGGTCAACCTGAACTTCGGCTGCGTGCGTTGCTGCAGCGCTTGACCGAGCGCGCGGTGGACTTCGTGGTCGTCGGCGGTGTCGCGGTGATCCTTCAAGCGAGCCCCCGATTCACCAAGGATCTCGACATCTGCTACGCCTCAGGGCAGGAGAACCTGGATCGGCTGGGGGCGGTGCTAATCGAACTCGGGGCGAAGCTGCGCGGCGTCGATGAGGATCTGCCGTTCGTGCCTGATGGGCGGGCCCTTCGACACACACAGATCCTGACGCTGACGACGGCCGACGGAGGGCTCGACCTGCTTGTCGAGCCAGACGGCTCTCCCGGCTATCCCGCCTTGCGGCGCAGGGCTGACCAGATCGATCTCGACGGGATCGTGGTGCGCGTGGCGTCGGTCGAGGACCTCATCGCCATGAAGCGCGCCACCGGGCGTCCGCAGGATCTGGTCGACCTCGAATCGCTCGAGATCGCCAGCCGACGTAGACGCGTGAACCCGAACGCGGCGCACTGACCGTCTACGCTGCGTGGCGCCTATGAGACGCCTCGTCATCAAGCTCGGATCCAGTGTGGTCGTCGACAGCGAGGGCGCGCCGCGCATGGACGTGCTCGCGGGCGTGTGCGACCAGCTCGCCAGCGTGCACCGCGAGGGCGCCGAGGTGATCGTGGTCACCAGCGGAGCGATCGCGCGCGGCATGCGCGTGATGGAGCTGCCCCAGCGCCCGACCACGATCGGCGCGCTGCAGGCGGCCAGCGCGGTCGGCCAGGGCAAGCTCTACAGGATCTATGACGAGCTGCTGCGCGAGCGCGAGGTGACGAGCGCGCAGGTGCTGCTGACGTTCTTCGACATGAGCGCGCGCACGCACTACCTCAACGCGCGCCAGACGCTCAGCACGCTCTTGGAGTGGCGGGTGCTGCCGGTGATCAACGAGAACGACACCACCGCCACCGACGAGATCTCCTTCGGCGACAACGACTTCCTCGCCGCGCAGGTCGCTGTGCTGATCGCCGCCGACGAGCTGATCCTGCTGACCGACATCGACGGCCTGTTCACCGCCGACCCGCGGCTGCACCCCGACGCGCACATCGTCGCCGAGGTCAACGACTTCGCCGCGCTCGACGACCTCGAGATAGGCCACACGACCTCGCCGCTCGGCTCGGGCGGCATGCGCTCGAAGGTGGTCGCCGCCGAGATGGCCACCGCCGCGGGCATCCCCACCGTGATCTGCAACGGCGTGCGCGCGCCCGCGCTCGCCGCGGTGCTCGCCGGCGAGCGCGAGGGCACGCGCTTCGCCGCGCGCGAGGCGCGCTACTCGAGCTTCAAGCTGTGGCTCAAGTACGCCAAGCCCTCGCGCGGCACGCTCGTGATCGACGCCGGAGCCGTGCGTGCCGTACGCGACGGCAGCGCCAGCCTGCTGCCGGTCGGCGTGGTCGAGGTGCTCGGCGACTTCGACGCCGGCGACGCCGTCGACATCGCCGCGCAGCCCGACGGCCAGGACGCGCGCAGACCGACGCTCGCGAAGGGCATCTGCAGCTACTCCGCCGCCGAGCTGCGACAGGTGCTCGGGCTGAAGTCCGAGTCCGTGCGCGAGATCCTCCCGCGCGCGAGCGACGAGGCGGTCCATCGCGACTACCTCGTGCTTGACTGATCTCGCAGCTCACGGGGTCTGTGGTGTTTGTCCTCTTGCGAATGCTGTATGACGATGGTTATACGGACTTTCTCGTTGGGAAGAGCCCGCTCGTCGGCGCACTCGCGCTCGCGTGGCCGCTCGCATCTCCTAACCTGTAGCGAAATGGCAATCGCCGTCTCATCCGTCGCCGACACGTGCCGCGCCGCCAAGCGCGCATCGCGCGCCCTCGCGCGCACCGACACCGCCGTCAAGGACGCCGCGCTGGAGGCGATCGCCGCGGCGCTCGAGAGCCGGCTCGAGGAGATACTGGCGGCCAACGAGCGCGACATGCAGCTCGCGCGCGAAGCCGACATCGGCGACGCGCTGCTCGACCGCCTGCGCCTGGACGAGGCGCGCGTACAGGCGATCGCGCGCGCGGTGCGCCAGATCGCCGCGCTCGCGGACCCCGTCGGCGAGGTGATCGACGGCCGCCGCCTGCCCAACGGCCTGGACGTGCGCAAGGTGCGCGTGCCGCTCGGCGTGGTGGCGGTCGTCTACGAGGCCCGTCCCAACGTCACGATCGACGCCGCCGCACTGTGCCTGAAGTCGGGCAACGCGATCGTCCTGCGCGGCTCCTCATCGGCGATGCACTCCAACGCCGCGCTCGCGCAGATCGCCGGCGAGGCAGCCGTCGCGGCGGGGCTGCCGGACGGCTGCGTGAGCCTCGTGGCGGGCGGCGGGCGCGAGGAGCTCGCCGAGCTCGCCACCCAGAAGGACGCCGTCGACCTGATCATCCCCCGTAGTGGCGAGGGCCTCAAGGAGGCGCTGCAGGCCGTCGCCACCGTGCCCGTCATCTACGCCGCCTCCGGCAACTGCCACGTGTACGTCGACGCCAGCGCCGACCTCGAGCAGGCGCAGGCGATCGTGCTCAACGCCAAGACCCAGCGTCCGGGCGTCTGCAACGCTGCCGAGACGCTGCTCGTGCACGAGCGCGCCGCCGCTGACTTCCTGCCGCGCGTGCTGCGCGCGCTGGCCGCCGCCGGCGTCCAGGTTCGCGCCGACGCACGCGCCCACAAAGCGATCGCCGGCAGCCGCGCGATCCCCGATCTCATCATCGAGGACGCCACCGACGAGGATTGGGCGACCGAGTACCTCGCGCCGATCGTCGCCGTCGGGGTCGTCGACTCGCTCGAGCAGGCGATCGAGCACATCGGTCGCTATGGCAGCGGGCACTCCGAGGCGATCCTCACGCGCGACACCGCCGCCGCGCGCGCATTCCAGCTGGGCGTCGATGCCGCGTGCGTGTACGTCAACGCCTCAACGCGCTTCACCGACGGCGGCGAGTTCGGCATGGGCGCGGAGATCGGCAACTCCACTCAGAAGCTGCACGCACGCGGGCCGATCGGGCTGCGCGAGCTGTGCACCTTCAAGTACCTCGTCGAAGGTGACGGGCACGTCCGCGCGTGAGCGCCCGGCGCGGTCGGGCGAGCGACCGATGACCGGCCAGCGATCGCTCGGCATCCTCGGTGGCACATTCAACCCGCCCCATCTCGGGCATCTCGCGGTCGCACGCCACGCGCGCGAGGAGCTGGGCCTGCAGCACGTGCTGCTGGTGCCCGCCCACACCGCCCCGTACAAGTCCGACGGCGGGGGCGGGCGGGATCCGGGCCCAGAGCATCGGCTGCGCATGTGCCGGCTGGCGGTCGAGGGGGAACAGGGGCTGGCCGTGTGCGCGCTCGAGGTCGAGCGCGGCGGGCTGTCCTATACCGTGGATACCTTGAGGGCCATCCACTCCAGCCATCCCCAAGCCGAGCTGACATTCATCGTCGGTGCCGACACCGCCGCCACGCTCGGATCCTGGCGCGAACCAGCGCAGCTGCTCGAACTGGCGCACCTGGCGGTCGCCGCGCGCGCCGGCGCCGCTCGCCGGCGCGTGCTCGACGCGCTCGCCGGCATCGGCGTCGCGGCTGCCGACTCCGGGGCGGCGATCGCCGAGGCTGGCGCCGAGCGCACACGGGCGGGCGTCGCCGTGAGCTTCCTGGAGATGCCCACCATCGAGGTGTCCTCGTCGATCGCGCGCCGGCGCGTTGCGGGCGGAGAACCCGTCGAGGAGCTCGTCGGGCCGGCCGTGGCCGGCTACATCGCCGAACACGGGCTCTACGCAAGCGCGGTGGCAAGCCGATGAGCGGCCGGGGCGAGCCGCTGCTGGGGGAGGCGCTGCTCGGCGCGATCGTGGGCTACGCGGAGGACAAGAAGGCGATCGACGTGGTCGAGCTCGACCTGCGCGGCGTGCTCGGCTACACCGACTACTTCCTCGTCTGCTCCGGCAACACCGGCCGCCAGGCCAAGGCGATCCACGACGGCATCCTCGAGGGTCTCAAGCGCGAGCACGACACGCTGCCGCGCCGCGTCGAGGGATCGGCGCAGGCCGGCTGGATCCTGATGGACTACCTGGACGTGGTCGTTCACATCTTCACGCCGGAGACGCGCGAGTTCTACCGCCTCGAGCAGCTGTGGGGCGAGGCACCAGCGCGCGTCGCCAGTGAGAGCTCCTAGCCGCTGCCAGCGTCGAGGCCAGCGTGTGCAATTGGAGACGCCTGCAGGGAATTGTCGAAATCCGGTTGACTGGCCGCATGGCCAGACGTTAGGGTCGCCTGGATAGCGTCGCGGAGGGCGGCGCGCGGAGACAGAGGGGAACCATGCACTACTCGATCCTAGATCGCGGGAGGCAGCGCGTCGTGCTCATTTGCGCTGCGCTGATCGCAGCATCACTGACCTACGGCCTCACGGCCCTCGTTGCCACGGCTCGCGCCGAAGGCCCCGGGTCGGGCACGCCGACCACGGTCAGCCTCGGTGACTCATACATTTCCGGCGAGGCTGGACGCTGGGCCGGCAACACCAACGAAAGCTCGTCCAAGATCGACGCGCTCGGCTCGACCGCGTACTACGACAACTCCGGCGGCACCGGTGAACTGATCGAAGGCTGCCACCGCTCAAAGTCGGCCGAGGTCTACATCGGCGGCGGCGTCAACGGCGAGAACCTCGCGTGCTCGGGAGCCAAGACCTCCAGCTTCACCACCGAAGGCCTGTTCAAGCCGGGAATCGACTTCTACAACTCGGGCGGTCACGAAGGGCAGGCGCTGATGCTCCAGCGCTTCGCCGCCTCGCACAACGTGAAGCTCGTGGGGCTGTCGATCGGCGGCAACAACTTCAACTTCGCGAGCATCGTGCAGACGTGCGTCGAGGACTGGCTGCTGACGCCCGAATGGTGGCCCGCCTACTGCAGCGAAGAAAGCTCCGTCACGAACAACTTCAGCTCGAGCAACGTCTCCAAGGTGAAGGGCGAAATCGAGACCGCGATCAAGAACATCGCCACGGCGATGACCAACGCGGGCTACTCGAGCTCGCAGTACACGATCGTCGTGCAGGACTACCCGTCGCCGATCCCCAACGGGTCGGAATTCCGCTACTCGCAGAGCGGCTACACCCGCCAGACGGTCGGCGGCTGCGGCTTCTGGAACAAAGACGCCAACTACGCCAACTCGACGATGCTGCCGACGATCGACAACACTGTCCTCGGCGCAGCCGAAGCGAGCGGCCTGTCGAACGTCAAGACGATGCAGCTGTCCTCCGCGTTCAACGGGCACCGGCTCTGTGAAAAGGGCGTCGGGCTACTCGAGGAAGAGGGGCTGTCCTCCTGGAAAGCGGCCGAAGCGGTCAACAAGACCGAGTGGATCAACCAGATCCGCACGGTCACCGCGATCTTCCCGCCGTACGAGATCCAGGAAGACCTGCACCCGAACTACTGGGCGCAGCTGGCCCTGCGCAACTGCCTGACACAGGCCTACAACGAAGGGGCGCCCAAGGGCGGGACGTGCACCATCTCCGCCAAAGGGCTCAACTCGGCCGGCGAGCCGAACATGTCGCTGCACTGATGCGAGCGTGATCGGCTGAACGACTGCGCCGGGGCGGGAGCCACCCGCCCCGGCGCCGGGCCGTCACGCGGCCTCGCCCGGCGCCAGCGGCCCGCGCGAGCCGGCGCTGCGAAGATGCGCCGGTGAGCTCGTCGCAGGCGACCCATGTGCCGCATGTCAGCGCGGTGATGCGAGAGGGCGAGCGGGTGACGCCGCTGGAGCTGTTCTTCGACCTCGTGTTCGTGCTCGCGCTCACGCAGTGCACGACGCTGATCGCGCGCACGCCCACCTGGGAAGGCGTGCTCAAGGGCATGCTCGTGCTCGGCGTGTTGTGGTGGTCGTGGGCCGGCTACGCCTGGCTGACGAGCGTCGTGGACCCGGAGGAGGGGGCGGTTCGCCTGGCGATGTTCGCGGCGATGGCCGCGTTCCTCGTCGCCGCGCTGTGCGTGCCCGGCGCGTTCGGCTCCGAGGCGCTGCTGTTCGCGTGCGCCTACGCGGCCGTGCGCGCCGCCCACATCGCGCTGTTCATGATCGCCAGCCGCGAGGACGAGGGGTTGCGCCACTCGGTGATCGGACTGTCCGGCAGCACCGCGATCGGCGTTGGCCTGCTGCTCGCCGCCGCGTTCACCAGCGGCGCGCCGCAGCTCGGGCTGTGGGGCCTGGCGCTGCTGCTCGACTTCGGCGGGCCGTTCCTGTTCGGCGTCGAGGGCTGGAAGCTCGTCCCCGGGCACTTCGCCGAGCGCCACGGCGCGATCGTGATCATCGCACTGGGCGAGTCGATCGTCGCGATCGGCATCGGCGCGCGGCCCGCGATCGGCGCCGGGGTCGTGGTCGCGGCCGTGCTGGGGATCGTCGTCGTCGCCGCGCTGTGGTGGGCGTACTTCGACGTCGTCGCGATCGTCGCCGGCAGGCGCCTCGCCCGCGCGGCGCCGGGGCGCGAGCGCAACGAGATCGCGCGTGACTCCTACTCCTATCTGCACCTGCCGATGATCGCCGGCATCGCGCTGATCGCCGTCGGCTTCAAGCGCACGCTGCTCGCCGTCGACGATCCGCTGAAGCTCGTCCCCGCCGCCGCGCTGCTCGGGGGAGCCGCCATGTACCTGCTCGCGCACGTCGCCTTCAGGCTGCGCAACATGAGCTCGCTCAGCACACGCCGCCTGGTGTGCGCGATCGTGCTGCTCGCGCTGGTACCCGCCGGCGCGACGCTGCCCGCGCTCGCCACGCTCGGCATCCTTGCCGCAGCGCTCGTCGCGCTGATCGCATACGAGGCGCTGCGCTACGCCGACGTGCGCGAGCGCGTGCGCCATCAGCCCGTCGCCGGAGGCATGCCGAGGTAGCGGTACGCCGGCACGCGACGGCGGCGTGCCGGCGCGGCGCTCAAGCGGGGCGCGCCGCAGGCTCCCGGCGCACGAGCACCAGCACGACCGTCTGCGTGAGCAGCGCAAGCGTTGTGGCGAGCGCGAACGCAGCCGCCGTGTCGAGCCGGTGCAACGACACCGCCAGCGTGAAGCAGAACAGCGCGAACGCGCCGAACCCGCTCACGAGCCCGCGCAGCAGCCGCAGGAGCTCGTCGGTTCCGCGCTGGGCGTGCGTGAACGTCGCCAGCACGGTCGCGATGATCGGAAACGGCGCCAGCAGCCCGCTGAGCTGCGGGCCGAGCCAGCCGGCCACGGCGGTCAGGCACAGCACCAGCGCGAGCGCGCACGCCGCACGCACGGGCAGATCCCAGGAGGGCGGCGTGACGTGCAGGCGCGGATCGCCGCCGGGTTGCGGCAGGCACGCGAGCCCTAGCGCCAGCGCGACGGCCGCCAGGGCGAGCGCGACGCCCAGCGGCAGCGACAGCGCGCTGAACACGGCCGTCGCCGCCGCGAACGCGAGCCAGCCGGCGAGCATGCTCGCGCCCCAGAACACGCGCCCGGCGAGGCGGCCGTAGACGACCACGAACGCGATCAGCGAGACGAGCCCCAGCAGCGTGCCGGCCGCGGCGCTCGCTGCGAACCCGCGCCCGTGCTCGAGCGCGTACGCGAGCAGGATCGGGCCGGCGACGACCGGCAGCCCGGCGATCAGCCCGCCGATGCGCGGCCCGAAGCGACGCGCCGCGAGCGAGGCCCCGACCACGAAGCTGGGGGCGAGCAGCAGCTTGACCGCGAGCAGGAGCACGCGCAGATGATTGCGCAGCAGAGGCCGAATGGCACGTAACTACTGATACGAACCCGGGTAGCCCACCGATGCCGGTGGCACCCCACACCGCGTAGCGTCGATGGTGTGACGATCACCCTCAGCCCCCTGCCGCCGGTCGCCGAGCGCATCACCGGCGCGACCACGCTCGGACGCATGATCCTCTCAGCGTCCGAGCGTGGCGAGGACGTCGCGCTGCGCTACCCGGGCGGGGAGGGTCTGCGCTCGATCTCATACCGCGAGCTCGGCGAGCACGGCCGCGCGATCGCCAGCGGGCTGATCGCGCTCGGGATCGAACCGGGAGACGCGGTGGCGATCCTGTGCTCGACCCGGGCGGAGTGGACGCTGTGCGAAGCGGGCGCCGTCTGTGCGGGGACCGTCGTCGCCCCGATCTACCACACCAACTCCCCCGAGGAGTGCCTGCACGTGCTCTCGCACTCCGGCGCCCGCCTGGTCTTCTGCGAGGACGCCGCGCAGGTCGCGAAGATCGAGCAGATCCGCGCAGGCTGCCCGGCGCTCGAGCACGTGATCGTGATCGACGGCCCGGCGCCGGACGCCGAGACGCTGGAAGAGTTGCGCGACCGCGGCGAGGGCGTCGACGCCGAGGAGGTCGAGCGGCGGGTGCGCGCCGTCGAGCCCGACGACGTCGCAACGCTCGTCTACACCTCCGGCACCACCGGGCCGCCGAAGGGCTGCATGCTCACGCACGCCAACTTCCTGTCGGCCACGGCGATGTATTGCAGTCAGCTCGAACTCGACGACATCCAGCCCGTGATCTACATGTTCCTGCCGCTCGCGCACGTGCTCGCGCGCGTCGCGCAGACGGTCGTGATCGACGTCGGTGGGACGCTCGTCTACTGGGGCGGCGACACCGCCCGAATCGCCGAGGAGATCACGCAGGCCGAGCTCACGCACTTCGTGGCGGTGCCGCGGATCTACGAGAAGATGCACACGGCCATCCTCAGCGCCGTCGAGAGCCGTGGACCGCTCGCGCGCCTGCTGTTCGCGTGGGCGCTCGAGGTCGGCCGCCGCGCGCGCGTCGCCGAGCGCGCCGGCCGCAGGCGCGGCCCGTTCGCGGCCGCGCGGCTGCGCGTGGCCGACCGCGTCGGCCTGGCGAAGGTCCGCGCGCTGTTCGGCCCGCATCTCAAGCTCGCGCTCGTGGGAGCCGCGCCGATCGACCACGAGCTGCTCGAGTTCTTCGACGCGTGCGGGGTGCTCGTGCTCGAGGGCTACGGCATGACCGAGAGCTGCGCCACCGCGACGCTCAACCCGGCGAGCGCGCCGCGCTTCGGGTCGGTCGGGCGCGCGCTGCCCGACAGCGAGGTGATGGTCACCGAGGAAGGCGAGGTCCTGCTGCGCGGCCCGCACGTCTTCAGCGGCTATCACCGCGACCCGGAGGCGACCGCCGCGACGTTCACCGACGGCTGGTTGAACACCGGCGACCTCGGGACGCTCTCCCGCGACGGCTATGTCACGCTCACCGGCCGCAAGAAGGATCTGATCATCACCTCCGGCGGCAAGAACATCAGCGCGTCGAACATCGAGAGCGCGCTGCGCGAGACCCGCTGGATCTCCGAGGCCGTCGTGTACGGGGACCGGCGTCCGTATCTCGTATGCATGGTCGTGCTCGACGCCGACGAGGCGCCAAAGCTGGCCGAGCAGCTGGGGATCCCCGCCGAGCTGAGCAGCATGGCTCATGATGAGCAGGTGCACGCGGTGCTGCGGGCCGACATCGACGCTGCCAACGCGCGCTTTGCGCGCATCGAGCAGGTCAAGCGCTTCGGCGTGCTCGACCACGATCTCACGCAGACCAGCGGCGAGCTCACGCCGACGCTCAAGGTCAAGCATGCGGTCGTCTACGAGCGCTACGCCGAGTTCTTCGACGCGCTCTACGCCGAGCCGCGGTGAGGAGCCCGTCGTGAGCGCCACGCGACGCCTGTCCAGCGCCGATGCCGCGTGGCTGCACATGGATCGCCCGACCAACCTGATGGTCATCAACTCCGTGCTGCTGTTCGACGAGCAGCTCGACTGGGAGCGACTGGCGGGCGTCGTGCGCAGGCGTCTGGTCGAGCCATACCCGCGCTTTCACCAGCGCGTCGCCGAGGGGCGCGTGGCGCTCGACGGGCCGCACTGGCAGGAGGATCCCGACTTCGACCTCGCCCGCCACATGCACCGCCGCGGCCTGCCCTATCCCGGCGACGAGCAGGCGCTCAAGGACCTGGCGGGCGATCTCGCCGCGATCTCGCTCGACCGCGGCAAGCCCCTGTGGGACATGTACCTGATCGACGGCCCCGGCACGGGATGCGCGGTGATCGTGCGCATGCACCACTGCATCGCCGACGGGATCGCGCTCGCGCAGGTGATGCTCTCGCTGACGGACACCGCGCCCGAGGCCGCGCCCGGCGCCGTGCCCAGCGGGCTGGGCTCGCGCGGGCGCTCGGAGTCGCGGACGCTCGCCGGCATCCCCGTGGGCGCCGTCGAGGACTCGCTCTCCTCGATGATCGCGCCTGCCGCGCGCGCCCTCTCGACGGCCAGCCGGCTGGCTCAGACGGCGGCGGTGGAGGCGCTGCGGACGCTGGCGCACCCGCGGCATGCCCGCGAGCTCGCCGACGCGCTGGCCGCCGACGCACAGGCGCTCGCGAAGCTCATCTTCACCCCGCGCGATGCTCCCAGCGTGCTCAAGCAGGGCGCCGGCGCAACGCGCAGCGTCGCCTGGAGCAGGCCGCTGTCGCTGGAGCGGATCAAGGCGATCGCGCACGCGCAGGGCGCGACCGTCAACGACGTCCTGCTCACGGCCGTCAGCGGCGCGCTGCGCGGCTACGTGACGGCCCGCGGTGAAGAGCCGCACGAGATCCGCACGATGGTGCCCGTCAACCTGCGTGCGCCCGATCGGCCGATCCCGCACGAGCTGGGCAACCGCTTCGGCCTCGTGTTCCTGACGCTGCCCGTCGACGTTGCCAGTCGCCGCGAGCGCCTGCACGAGCTCAAGCGGCGCATGGACGAGATCAAGCACTCGCCCGAGGGTCCCGTCTCCTACGCCGTGCTCGAGGCGATCGGGCTGACCCCGCCCGAGATCGAGAGCCGCGTCATCGACATCTTCACCGCGAAGGCCACGGCGGTGATGACCAACGTGCCCGGCCCGCGCGAGACGGTCTACCTCGCGGGCAGCCCGCTGCGCGCTGTGCTCGTGTGGGCGCCCACCGCCGGCAGCGTCGGGATGAGCGTCAGCATCCTCAGCTACGAC
>JBEKGK010000069.1:0-19858 GCA_050012835.1 Solirubrobacteraceae bacterium
CAAGGACACGATCAGGATCGCGCGGCTGGCGAAGGAGTCGGGCATCTTCCCCGTGTTCGAGGCGCGCGACGGCGAGGTCACGGACGTCTCGGAGATCCGCCGGCAGGTGCCCGTCGAGGACTACCTGCGCCCGCAGAGGCGCTTCGCGCACCTGTTCAAGCCCGAGCCGCACACCGAGGTGATCGCCCGCATCCAGGCCGGCGCCGACCGCAACATCCGCCGCTTCGGACTGCTCGGCGACGCCGGAGCGGAGCCCATCCTCGCCGCCCGCACTGCGCGCGCTGACGCGAGTGGGGAGCGGGGCGCATGATGGACAAGCCGTTCGCGATCACGCTGGACGTCGGCTCGAGCCTCGCCAACAAGACCGGCTCCTGGCGCGAGGAGCGCCCCGTGTACGTGCACCGCATGCCGCCGTGCAACCACGGCTGCCCGGCTGGCGAGAACATCCAGCAGTGGCTCTACCACGCCGAGTCCGGCGACTACGAGGCGGCGTGGCGCGAGCTCGTCAAGGACAACCCGCTGCCCGCGGTCATGGGACGCGTCTGCTACCACCCGTGCGAGACTGCCTGCAACCGCGCGCAGCTCGATGAGACCGTCGGCATCCACGGCGTCGAGCGCTTCCTCGGCGACGAGGCGATCCGGGAGGGCTGGAAGCTCACCGCCGAGGCTGAGCCCACCGGCAAGCGCGTGCTCGTCGTCGGCGCGGGGCCGTCCGGCCTGTCCGCCGCCTACCAGCTCGCGCGTCGCGGGCACGCGGTCACGATCCGCGACGCCGGCCCGATGGCGGGCGGCATGATGCGCTTCGGGATCCCCCGCTACCGCCTGCCCCGCGACGTGCTCGACGCCGAGGTCAAGCGGATCCTCGACCTCGGCGTGACGCTCGAGTGCGACGCGAAGGTCACCAACATCCTCGAGGCGATGCGCGACGGCGGCTTCGACGCCGCGTTCCTGGCGGTGGGCGCGCACATCGGCAAACGCGCCTACATCCCCGCCGGCGAGGCCGCGCACGTCCTCGACGCCGTCACGCTGCTGCGCAGCATGGAGGGCGAGCAGCGCCCCCTGCTCGGCCGGCGCGTCGTGGTCTACGGCGGCGGCAACACGGCGATGGACGCCGCGCGCACGGCCAAGCGGCTCGGGGCGAGCGAGGCGATCGTCGTCTACCGGCGCACGCGCGAGCGCATGCCCGCGCACGACTTCGAGGTCGAGGAGGCGCTCGAGGAGGGCGTGATGATGAAGTGGCTCTCGACGATCAAGCACGCCGAGGAGGGCAAGCTCGTGCTGGAGAAGATGGAGCTCGACGACAGCGGCTTCCCGCAGCCCACCGGCGAGCTGGAGGAGCTGGAGGCCGACTCGCTCGTGCTCGCGCTCGGCCAGGAAGCCGACCTGTCATTGCTCGACGGCGTGCCGGGCCTGGAGATCGAGGACGGCGTCGTGAAGGTCGACGCGCGCATGATGACCGGCCACGAGGGCATCTTCGCCGGCGGCGACATGGTGCCCGCCGAGCGCACCGTCACCGTCGGGGTCGGCCACGGCAAGCAGGCCGCGCGCAACATCGACGCGTGGCTGCGCGCAACCGAGTTCGTGCATGCGCCCGAGCCCGAGCTCGCGAGCTTCGAGAAGCTCAACGTCTGGTACTACGCCGACGCGCCCAAGACCGTCGCGCCCCAGCTCGACACGATCCGCCGCCAGTCGAGCTTCGACGAGGTCACGCTGGGTCTCGACGAGACCAACGCGCTGTTCGAGGCGCGCCGCTGTCTCAGCTGCGGTAACTGCTTCGGCTGCGACAACTGCTACGGCGTGTGTCCTGACAACGCGGTGCTGAAGGTCGAGGAGGCCGACGGCTACGCGTTTGACTTGGACTACTGCAAGGGCTGCGGTATCTGTGTAGAAGAGTGCCCGTGCGGAGCGATCGAAATGATCCCCGAGACCATCTGAGGCGCGCGCGGCAGCACGAGCAGCGGGCAGCGCGCGTGACGCTGCAGGTAGTCGGAGGTGCTGCCCAGCACCAGGCGTCGCACCGGCCCGTAGCCGCGCGAGCCGGTGACGAGGACGTCCACCTCCTCGCCGAACCTGGCGAGCTCCTCGCCGGCCAGGCCATACACGGCGCGCCCATCGACGTCGGACAGTCCCTTCATGCGGCCGCGCGCCTGCTGCAGCATCTCGTCCATGCTCTCGCCGAGCGCGGGGGGGACGATCCCGGTATAGGCGACCGACGGTATCGAGACCACTTCCAGAGCGCGAACCTTCGCCCCGGTCGGCGCGGCGAGCTCACGTGCCAGCGCAAGCGCCGCGATGCTCTCGGGCGACCCGTTGTAGGCCACGCCGACGGTCGCGAATGGGGCGGGGTGCCGGGCGTAGCCCAGCGGTGCGACAGCGACCGCGCAGGAGGCGCCGTTGAGGGCGGCGCGCGTGTCGTTGCCAAGCATCGCGCGCCCGAGCGCACCGTGGTGGCAGGAGCCGACCACGAGCAGATCCGTGCCCAGCTGGTCGGCCTGCTGGTGAAGGCCACGGCCCGGGCTGCTGGACACGACGCCGACCAGCTCCGCCTGGACACCGGCCTGATCGCGCTCCTGCTCGAGCAGCTTGCGAGCGTCCTCGAGCTGCTCCGCCGCCTCGCCGTGATGCACGTGGGCGAGCGTCAGCTTTCCATCGGCGCCTGTCAGCTGCGAGGCGAGCGCGATCGCGTCACGGCCGCCCAGCCTGCCATCGACTCCCACGAGCACGTTCTCGAACATCACGATTCTCCTTATCCGGATTGATCACGAGGCTAGGTCGTGACACGACCAGCGGCATCCGGGTCGGCCACTGGAGCGCTCGCGGCTTTCTACTGATGAGCTTCGCCACGCGCTCGGCGAGAATCGAACGGTGGTGATCGCGTATGTGACAGTCGCGGTGGTACTCGTGGTGATCGTAGGGCTCGTGCTGTCCGTGCGGATACTCAAGCAGTACGAGCGCGCCGTGATCTTCCACCTCGGACGCGTCAGGGAGGGCGCCCGCGGTCCTGGACTGATCATCTTCGTGCCGTTCATAAACCGTGTCCACCGCGTCTCGCTGCGGATCGTCACGATGCCGATCCAGTCACAGGGCATCATCACCCGCGACAACGTCAGCGTCGACGTCTCCGCCGTCGCCTACTACCGCGTCGCGGACCCGGTGCGCTCGGTGATCGCGATCGAGAACGTCGAAGTCGCGATCAACCAGATCGCACAGACGACGCTGCGTGCGGTGGTGGGGCGTCACACGCTCGACGAGACGCTGTCCGAGACGGACACCATCAACCAGAACATCCGTGAGATCCTCGACGTGCAGACGGAGGAGTGGGGGATCAAGGTCACCACCGTCGAGCTCAAGGACATCCAGCTGCCGGACTCGATGAAGCGCGCGATGGCGCGTCAGGCCGAAGCCGAGCGCGAGAAGCGCGCCAAGATCATCGCCGCAGAGGGCGAGGCGCTCGCCGCCGGCGAGCTCGCGCGCGCCTCCGATGTGATGATGGACCATCCGCTGGCGCTGCAGCTGCGAAACCTGCAGACGCTCGTCGAGATCGCCGTCGACAAGAACTCCACGGTCGTCTTCCCCGCGCCGCTGATGAGCACGATCCAGGAGCTGGGCGCGTTCCTCAAACGCGAGACCGCGGCGGCCGCCGAGCAGCCCGTCGCGGTTCCGCCGCTCCTGACCCCGAACGGCGGGTCGACAGGCCCCTGAATACATCACGTGCTTTGCCACATCTATTGGGGCATTTGCACTGACGGCAAGTGAGCCCGCAGAGGCTAACTTGCGTTCATGGGTCACTTGCGCATAGCGACGGCTTCCACCGAGACCAGCGCGCAGCGCCCAGCGTCCGTGCCCATCCGTGTCCTTTTGGGAGTCGATCACGAGCTGATGCGCAGCAGCCTGCGACAGCTGCTGGGCTACGAGCAGGACATCGAGGTGATCGCAGACGCGGGCGATCTGCCGTCGACCATGCGGGTCCTACGGCGAGAGAGGCCACGCGTGCTCGTGCTCGGCCATCGCGCTCCGGACCGCTCTCGCTGCGAGGTGATCGAGAGCCTGCGCGCGCGAGCGCCCGACACTCAGGTCGTGCTCCTCACGATGGAGGACAGTCCGCAGTTCGCCGAGAAGGCGCGCGACTCGGGGGCGCTCGGCTTCGTTCTGAAGGATCGCGCCGACAGCGACCTGCCGCCGGCGATTCGTGCCGCGGCGCGCGGGGAGGAGTACGTCAGCCCGCGCCCAGCGACCAAACGGGGCAAGCTGGACCACCCGCTCGCCAACGAAGCAGAGTCAGCCGCCGGCCGCCAGTCACAGGGATGAGCGACGCCCTGATTCGCCGGCAACGCCGGGGATCGGCAGGCAGGCCGTGAGGAGCGTGCCGTGCTCGCCGGAGCTGATGCGCATACTGCCGCCGGCAAGCGCGACCCGCTCGTGCATCCCGGTCAGCCCGAACCCGTCGGATGTGACGTCGACGTCAAAGCCCGCACCGTCGTCCTGAACTTCGATCTGCATCTGCTCACCGGATACCGTGACCGCCACACGCACCGTGGTTGCCCGGGCGTGCTTTGCGACGTTCGTCAGCGCCTCCTGCACGAGCCGGTAGGCGGCGCTCTCGAGCTCGCCGTCGAGGCGCTGCTCTCCCAGCACCGCGCCTGGCAGCGCGAGGTCACCTTCGATCTGGAAGTCACCGCGCTCGCGATGGCGGTCGAGGAGCGCCTCGATCGCGACTGCCAGCCCGAGCTCGTCCAGTGCCGCTGGACGCAGCTCCGTGACTATCGCCCTGAGGTTCTCGATCTCCCGCTCGACGTGCTCTACGGCTTCACGCATCACGTGCTCATGTCGGTCTTGGTCGCCCCGGCGCAGGGCGGAGGAGATCAGCATCCGCAAGGCCGCGAGACCCTGCAGCGTCTCGTCATGCAGCTCCCGCGCCCAGCGCCTGCGCTCGGCTTCCGCCGAGGCGAGCGAGCTTCTCAGCCGGTCGGCCTGCACGCTCTGGGCGAGCGCAACGGCTGTTGCGGCGCTCGCGGCGAACGTGCGCAGCGTCTGCTCGTCGTCAGCGTCGAAGGCTCCCGCGTCCTCGCCACGATCGAAGGCGGCCAAGATCCCGAGCGCGTCGCCGCGATAGGCCATCGGGACCAGTAGAGCGGTCTGCGGGTCGGCGACTCCGAACTCACCCGGCGCGATCCGCAGCCTGGACGGGACATCGGTGATCCGCTCGGGGAGCCGGCGCTCGAGCACCCGGCCGGAGGTCGACCCCGCGATCGGCAGACGGGCACCGCACACCTCCCGCACGTGACCTGCGCTGGCGCGTATGACGAGATCCTCACCCTCGCGGAGCATGATCACGAGGCTCCTGGCGCCCACGAGCGCGCGCCCGCGCTTGACGATCAGCTCCAGCACGTGCTCCAGGGCGATATCTCCGCCGATCGCGACCGCGACATCCCGTGTCGCCTCGAGTCCGCGGGCGAACTTCTCCGACTCGAGCCGGCGCTGCTCGCTGGCCTCATACAGCCTGGCGTTCTCGATCGCGATCGCTGCCCACTGCGAGAGGATCACCGCCGCCTCCTCGTCGGCCTCGGTGAACTCGCCCTCGGCCTTCTCCGCCAGATACAGGTTGCCCCACACGTGCCCGCGGATCACGACCGGAACCCCGAGGAAGCTCCGCATCACCGGGTGGCCGAGAGGGAAGCCGTAGCTGCCTGGATGCCCGCCCACATCAGCAAGGCGAAGCGGTCGCGGATCGGCGATCAGCGCTCCCAGCACCCCCCGTCCCCGCGGGAGGTCCCCGATCGCCCTGTGTGTCTGCTCATCGATGCCGGAGGTCAGGAACTGCGCCAGCTCCGTGCGCTGCTCGTTCAAGATCCCAACCGCGGCGTAGCGCGCCCCGGTGATCTCCCTCGCCGTCTCAAGCACACGATCCAGGACCTTCCGCTGGTCCAGCTCCGTCGTCAGCGCACGACCCACATCCAGCAGGCGGCGAAACCACTCCCCGCCGGGGTCCTGGCTCGACCCGCCCAGACGGCTCTCGGGTGAGGGGCCTGCAGGGTCAGCCATCGTCAAGCGATCCGCGACCGTCGGCTCGTGCCATTGGCTTTCCTAGGAGAGGCTGAGTCTGAGGAGCCGATCCAGGTTCCTCGCACCTGGACGCGCCCATCGTCTGCAGACGGCGCCGACGCCACCCCGAAGAGCACTACGACACCATGGCGACTGTAGCGCACCTGTCCGGGCTTGGTCAATCGCATCGATCAGCCGCAGCGTCTACACTGGTCGTCCTGTTCGCTGGGTCACCTTCCGGCCCGCTCTCAATCCTCCGCGCAGGCGTGCAGCAACACTGAGACTGCCGGGAAGGAGCACGCAAGGTGCTGCACAGAGACAGTTTGAGGGGCGGTGAGCTCAACGCCGCGCTGACGGACGAGCTGGTTGGAATCCACGCGCGGTACCTCGGTCGCGGGCCCGCGAGCGCATCGACCTTCTACCACGGCAACGCGATCGTGACACTGATGCGCGACGCGTTGACGAAGGCCGAGAAGATCCTCGCGCAGAAGGGGCGAGCGCGCGACGTGACCGAGGTGCGCGACCTCTTCCGCCAGGAGATGGAAGCCGACCTGCGGGCGGCGGTGGAGCGGCTCACGGGACAGAAGGTGCTCGCATTTCTCAGCAGTCACCACCTCGATCCTGACGTCGCGGCGGCGATCTTCATCCTCGACGACGAGCTCTGAGGACCCTATGGCCGACCGCACGCCGCGCCCCCGTCCAGAGTCCGCTCGTGCCTCGAAAGGGCGGGAATAGCCGATGCGCGGGCCTCAGTTGACGGGCGGAGAGCTGAACGCCGCGGTCACGAGCGCGCTCGTGGGGATCCACAGCGAGTACCTCGGCCATGGGCCCGCGACCGCGTCGACGTTTCACCACGGCAACATCGTGGTGACGCTCATGCACGGTGTCCTCACGAACGCGGAGAAGTCCCTCGCCCGAACAGATCGCACGCAGGTCGTGAACCACATCCACCAGCTCTTCCATGAGACGATGGAGGCAGATTCCCGTGCGGCCGTGGAAAGGCTCACCGGCCGCACGGTGCTCGCGTGCATCAGCGGCAATCACATCGACCCCGACGTCGCCGCCGAAGTGTTCATCCTCGACGCACCACTCTGATCGCCGCCCGCCCGGGGCGGCGGCCCGAACGGCGACCCGCTCTCACGCGACCGCGGGGACCTGCTGGGTGATGCAGTGGATGTTGCCGCCGCCGAGCAGGATCTCGCGCGCTGGGACGCCGACGATCTCACGCTCCGGGAAGCACTCGCGCAGCACGTCCGCGGCCGCCTCGTCGTAGCGCTCGTCGAGCAGCGGGAAGACGATCCGCTTGGTGGCGAGGTAGAAGTTGGCGTAGGACGCCGCCAGGCGGTCGCCCGCGCGGCGGGGCAGGCTCCCGGCGACGGCGTCGACGCCGCCGGCCTCCTGCTCGCTGATCGCGATCGGGCCGGGCGAGGGCAGGCGAATCACCTCGATCGCGCGGCCGCGCGCGTCGGTCGCGGCTTGCAGTCGCTGCTCTGCGTCTTGTGAGATGGCGTGCTGCGGATCGGACTCGTCGTCTGTGTAGGTGAGCAGCACGACGCCGGGCCGCGCGAAGCAGGCGAGGTTGTCGACGTGCCCGTCGGTCTCGTCGTTGTAGACGCCCTGGCCGAGCCAGATCATCTTCTCGGCGCCGAGGTGCTCGAACAGCACCTGCTCGATCTGCTCGCGTGCGAGCTCGGGGTTGCGGTTGCGGTTCAGCAGGCACTCTTCGGTGGCCATCACCGTGCCCTTGCCGTCGACGTGGATCGAGCCGCCCTCGAGCACGATCGGGGCGCGGTAACGGTCGGCGCCTTCGATCTCGAGGACCTTCCGGGCCACACGGTCGTCGCGGTCCCACGGGAAGTACAGGCCGCCGTCGAGCCCGCCCCAGGCGTTGAAGCGCCAGTCGACGCCGCGCCGGCCGCCGCTGTCATCGACGAGGAAGGTCGGGCCCATGTCGCGTATCCACGCGTCGTCGGTCGAGATCTCGACCACCCGGATCGACGGGGAGAGCACTGAGCGGCAGTGCTCGAACTGAGCGTCGGAGACCGCCACGGTCACCGGCTCGGAGACGTTGATCGCCTCGGCGACGGCCGCGTATGCCTGCTGCGCGGGCTTTGCCCCCAAGCGCCAGTTGTCGGGGCGCTCGGGCCACGCGATCCAGCAGCCCGAGTGCGCCTCGAACTCGCCCGGCATGCGGTAGCCGTCGGCGGCGGGGGTGGAGGCTAGGCTCGCGCTCATGGCCGCTGTCCGCTCACGCGCGGCGGGTGCGCGCGCAGCCGAGGGTGGCGGCCGCGGTGGAGCAGGTCGAGGTGACGACCGGGCGGATGGGCCATCCGCCACAGCATCAGCTCGCCGACGACGAGCGTGACCACGACGATCCCGAGCAGCGGGCCCGTGTAGGACCATTCTGCCGGGGCGTTGGGTATTTCGGGCCACAGGAACAACACGACCCCGGCGGCGATGAACACGCAGGTGATCACCGCGTAGGCGATCACCAGGCGGTCTCCGCCCGGGATTCGAAACGGCCGGGGCCGGTCGGGATCCCTGTAGCGCAGGAAGGCCACCGATGGGAACATCAGCAGGTAGGGCAGCAGGAAGATCACCGAGGAGGCAGCGAAGATGCCGAAGAACAGCGAGTTCTCCTTGTTGATGAACAACGCGGTGACAACCAGCACGAGCGTCGAGATCGCGCCGGTGGCGACCAGCGCCCCGACGGGGGTCCGTCGTGTCGGGTGTTCGCGGCCGAGCACCTTCGGCAGCTCGCCTTCGGCAGCCGCCTCGACCGCCGAGCGGTTGGCTCCCATCGTCCAGGTGGTCATGTTCGTGAAGTAGGTGTAGAGCGCGGCGATCCCGAGGGCGTAGACGATCACATCGCCCACGCCCTTGCTGCCGAAGATCGCCTTGAAGGTTTCGACCAGGCCTTCCACGAGGGTCAGCTTGGACAGCGAGAGCGCCAGCAGGATGCCGATCGTTGCGAACATGTACAGGAACGCGATCACGGCGCCCGACGTGAAGACCGCGCGGGGTATCTTCTTCTCGGGCCCCTGGACCTCGCCCGCCATGCTCGATATGAGCTCGAAGCCGAGCAGCAGGAAGATGATCACGGGCAGGAACTTCTTGGCCAGGCTGAAGGACGGCACGAAGCTCGAGCCGTCGATCGTGTTCGCCGCGCCGTGGCGGATCGCGAACACGATGCCCCCGACGCCCAGCGAGAAGATGATGATGACCTTCAGGATCGCCCCGAGGTCGTTGACCCACTTGCCGATCTCCAGGCGCATGATCCCCACCCACACGACGAGCCAGACCATCCCGATCGCCATCAGCACCTGCCACCACTTGCCCGCGGGCCATTCGGCCAGGTGGTGGTCGAACAGCTGGAAGAAGACCCCCGCGAACAGCACGAACACCGAGGGCATCCACAGCGCCACGTTGACCCAGTACCAGTAGGTCGTGCGCGCCGCCCAGCGAGCGCCCAGCGCATGCTTCACCCATACGTAGATCCCGCCCTGGGTGGGGTAGGCGGTCGCGAGCTCCGCGGTGATCAGCCCGTAGGGGATCAGGAAGAACAGGATCGCGACGATCCACCACGCGATCGTGTCGGTGCCGATCGCGGCCGAGGCCGTGAGCGTTTCGACCACGAGCATCGCCGAGACCGTGAACAACGTCACGTCGAAGATGCCCATCACGCGCCGTCGCTGTACGCGCTCCTCGCTGTCCGCCGCAGTGGGCGTCTCGGTGATCTCGCCGGCCATCTCGGTTGTCCTTTCCGTGGTCTAGGGTTGTGGGCTACTGCGTGTCGGCGGTGAGGTCCTCGACCTGCGCCGACGGGGCTTGATCCCACCCGACCTCATGGAGGTAGGACCGGACCCGCCCGTCGTGCAGGCGCAGTTGCTCCTCGCTCGGCTGCTTGAGCGTCGGGTAGGTCAGCCACACGAGGATTCCCTTCTCGGTGTGCAGCCGGTTCTCAGCCTGGTCGAAGGCGATCGAGGCAGGGCCGTCGATCACCTCGTCGGTGACCTCGACGCCGCGTGAGGCGGGCAGGCAGTGCATGAACCTGGCGTGCTCCGGCGCACGCGCCATCAGCCCGGCGTTGACCTGGTAGCGGGGCATGAACGCGGCCCTGCGCTCGGGGATCTGGTCCTCCTGGTCAACCCACCACCACAGATCGGTGTAGACGAAGTCGGCGCTCGCGACGGCGTCCTCGACCTCGGTCGTGACGGATACCGAGCCGCCTGAGTCCTTCGCATTCGATTCGGCGACGGCGATCCACTCGCGCGGGGCCTGGTACTCGGCGGGCGCGGCGTGGATGAAGCGCATGCCGAACTGCGTGGTTATGAACATCAGCGAGCTGCACACGTTCGTGCGGTCGCCGACGAACACGACCGTGCAGTCCTCGAGACGGCGGCCCGCGGGCAGATGCTCGCTCATCGTCAGCACGTCGCAGACGACCTGGGTCGGGTGGTTGAAGTCCGTCAGGCCGTTGATGACGGGGACCTCGGCGGCGGCGGCAAGCCCGAGCACCGTCTCGTGCTTGAGCGTGCGGGCCTCGATCACGTCGCACATCCGCGAGAGCACTTTCGCGGTGTCGCCGAGTGACTCGCGCCCGCCGAGGTGGATCTCGCCCGGCTTCAGGTACAGCGCGTGCCCGCCGAGCTTGGCCATCGCGACCTCGAAGGAGACGCGCGTGCGGGTCGAGGGCTCCTCGAAGATCATCCCGAGCGAGCGGTGGCTGAGCAGCAGCGGCACGGCCGCGTCGGAGTCGGCGTCCTTGAGCAGCCGGATCAGCCCGAGCAGCTCTTCGAGCTCTTGCCGTGAGAAGTCTTGTGTGTCTATGAAGTTCATCACGTGTCGTGATTCTGCTCGCTGCCGGCGCTCGCGCCATCCGTCTCCAACCGCACACCCGCCTCCGCGCAAACTACGTAGAGCGCACGGTCGCGATCGCGTGCCGGGCGCCGCCACCGTGCGCCCCGGGCACGGAGCGTGAGCCGCGATGCAGAGGACGGCATACAGTCCGTGGGGTGCAGGAGATCCGCCTGATCCTCGCGCCGGCGCCGCACGCCTCGCCTGCCCGCAAGCGCCCGCCGCGGCGGGCGCCCTTCCGGATCGCCGCCGTGCAGGAGCGCTGGCACCCGGACGCGGAGACGCACGAGGCCGCGCTGGCGGCCGCGATCAGGCTCGCCGCCGGCGAGGGCGCGCGGCTGGTGTGCCTGCAGGAGCTCACGCTCAGCCGCTATTTCGCAGCCGATCCCGGGGGTCCGCGGGCGGCCGGGGTGCGGCCGGAGGATCTCCCCGGCGGCGCCACGCACCGCTTCGCTGCGCGCATGGCGCGCGAGACCGGCGCGCACGTGCACGCCTCCCTGTATGAGCGCGCCGACGGCGAGGACGGGCTGGGCTTCAACACGGCGATCGTCGTTGCGCCGGATGGCGAGCTGGTCGCTCGCACCCGCAAGCTGCACATACCGGTGACCGCGGGCTACCACGAGGATCGCTACTTCCGGCCGGGGCCCGGCGACGCGCAGCCGTTCCCGCTCGTCGAGGTGGGGGAGGCGCACCTGGGCCTGCCGACCTGCTGGGATCAGTGGTTCCCGGAGGTCTCCCGCGCCTACAGCCTGGAGGGAGCGGACGTGCTCGTGTATCCGACCGCGATCGGCTCGGAGCCCGAGCACCCGGACTTCGACACCCAGCCGCTGTGGGAGAAGGTGATCGTCGGCAACGCGATCGCCAACGGCGTGTTCATGGTCGCGGTCAACCGCGTCGGCGAGGAGCCGCCGCTGCGCTTCTACGGCTCGTCGTTCATCTGCGACCCGTACGGGCGCAAGCTCGTGCAGGGCCCTCGCGACGAGCCGGCCGTGCTGGTGGCCGACCTCGACCTCGACCAGCGCCATGACTGGCTGGAGCTGTTCCCGTTCCTCGCCACGCGCCGCCCCGAGTCCTACGCGCGTCTGGCCGAGTAGCGCTCTGAGCGGGGGCGCCGGTGGGCGCTCCGTGGCGACTACTGACTCGGTCGCGCGGCTTGTGCGGATGGCGGGGAGCGCCAGCCGTGTGATCTTCGATTTACAGCGCATGCGCATGCCACCGCACCACCACCTCAGGAGGATTCTCTGATGGCCGTCGCAGTCGACACCCCAGCCGTCTTCGCGGCGCCCGGGCAGCCGGGCAGCCTCGTCGATCTGAAGTCCCGCTATGACAACTTCATCGGCGGTGAGTGGGTGGCGCCGAGCGGCGGCGAATACCGCGAGAACCTGACGCCCGCCACGGCGGAGCCGTTCTGCGACGTGGCCCACTCCACGCCGGCGGACGTCGAGCTCGCGCTCGACGCAGCGCACGCCGCCAAGGATGCGTGGGCTCGCCAGTCGCCCGCGGAGCGCGCGGCCGTGCTCGACGCGATCGCCGACGCCATGCAGGAGAACCTCGAGATGCTGGCGGTCGCCGAGAGCTGGGAGAACGGCAAGCCCGTCCGCGAGACGCTCGCTGCCGACCTGCCGCTCGCGATCGATCACTTCCGCTACTTCGCCGGCGCCGCGCGCGCCGAGGAAGGCGCGATCTCGGAGATCGACGAGAAGACCTACGCCTACCACTTCCGCGAGCCGCTGGGCGTCGTCGGGCAGATCATCCCGTTCAACTTTCCGCTGCTGATGGCCGCGTGGAAGCTTGCGCCGGCGCTCGCCGGCGGGAACTGCACGGTGATCAAGCCCGCGAGCCCGACGCCGTGGTCGCTGCTGAAGCTCGCCGAGGTGATCCAGGACGTCGTCCCGCCGGGCGTGCTGAACGTCGTCAACGGCTCCGGCGCCGAGGTAGGCCGCGCGCTCGGCTCGAGCAAGCGCATCGCCAAGATCGCGTTCACCGGCGAGACCGTCACCGGGCGGCTGATCATGGGCTACGCCGCCCAGAACCTGATTCCCTCGACCACGGAGCTGGGCGGCAAGTCGCCGAACGTCTTCTTCGAGGACATCCTCGCCGTCGACGACGCGCTGCTCGACAAGGCGATCGAGGGCCTCGTGCTGTACGCGTTCAACAAGGGCGAGGTCTGTACGTGCCCCTCGCGCGCGCTGATCCAGGAGTCGATCTACGACGAGTTCATGGGCCGCGCGCTCGAGCGCATCCGCGCGATCCGCCAGGGCAACCCGCTCGACCCCGCCACCCAGATCGGGCCGCAGGTCTCCGCCGCGCAGCTCGAGAAGATCGAAAGCTACGTCAAGATCGGCCTCGACGAGGGCGCCGAGCTGTTGATCGGCGGCCACGCCCCGAGCATGGAGGGCGAGCTCGACGGCGGCTATTACTTCGAGCCGACCGTGCTGAAGGGCCACAACTCGATGCGCGTCTTCCAGGAGGAGATCTTCGGCCCGGTGCTCGCCGTGACCACGTTCCGCGACGAGCAGGAGGCGCTCGAGATCGCCAACGACACGATGTACGGGCTCGGCGCCGGCGTCTGGACGCGCGACGGCAGCCGCGCGTTCCGCATGGGCCGCGCGATCCAGGCGGGCCGCGTGTGGACCAACTGCTACCACCTGTATCCGGCCGGCGCCGCCTTCGGCGGCTACAAGTCATCGGGCGTGGGACGCGAGAACCACCGCATGATGCTCGACCACTACACGCAGACGAAGTGCCTGCTCGTCAGCTATGACCCCGAGCCGCTCGGCTTCTTCTGAGATGCCGGACAGGGTCAGCGCGACGCCACCCGTGCTAGAGCTGCTCCAGCGGTTGGCGGCGCGCTATGGCCCGCTCGTGATCCACCAGTCGGGGGGCTGCTGTGACGGCAGCTCCCCGATCTGCCTGCCGGCGGCCGAGCTGCCACCCGGGCCCGACGACGTCCTGCTGGGCACCGTCGGCGAGACCCCCGTCTACATCGACGCCGGTCAGGATCGGCGCTGGCGCGAACCCGAGCTGATCATCGACGTCTCCCCGGGGCCGGCGATGGGCTTCTCGCTGGAGGGCGTCGAGGGCATGCACCTCGTCGGGCTGACAGACACCGTGAGGGCGAGCGCATGAGCGGATCGCCTGAGCGTCTCGGCGCCTCGTGCCTGATCCTCGGCTACGAGCGAACCGACAGCGCGCGGCGGGCCGCGGCCTGGGCCGCCCGCCAGCTCCAGCCGGAGGGCAAGCTCGTGATCGTCCACGCCTGCCTTCCGCTGCACGGCCCGTCCTCGGTGCTCTCCACCGTCGAGGAGCGCCGTGAGCTAGGGCGCGCGCTGATCGATGAGCTGCTGCTGGAGGAGGACGCGCTGCAGGGCATCGACGTCGAAGCCGACATCTCAGACCGCGACCCCGTCAGCGCGCTGGTCGACGCCGCACGGCGTCACGGCGCGCAGGCGATCGTCGTCGGACACGAGCGACGCTCGCCACTGCACAGGGTGCTCGGCACCGTCACCAGCGAGCTGCTGGTCGCATCGCCGGTGCCGGTCATCAGCGTGCCGCCGGTCCCCGGCGGCGGTGCTCATGGCGCGGCGGCCGAGGGCGCGTCGTCGGCCGGCTGAGCCCACGAGCGGGCGGCGAGCAGCCGTAGCGGCCGCGGAGCCCACCAGTTGGCGCGCCCGAGCAGTCCCATCAGCGCCGGGACGAGCAGCGCGCGCACGATCGTCGCGTCGATGATCACCGCCAGCGCGGCGCCGATCCCGAACTCTTTCAGCGACGCGACGCTCGAGACGGCGAGCGATCCGACGGCTGCACAGAACAGAAGCGCCGCCGCGCTGACCACGCGGCCGCTGCGCTCGAGGCCGGTGGCAACCGCCACCTCGTCCGTTGCGCCCACGTCGTGCGCCTCCTTGATGCGGGCCAGCAGGAACACTCCGTAGTCCGTGGACAGCCCGAACCCGATGATGAACAGGATGATCATGTTCGTCTGCTCGAGGGAGCCGGTGGCGGTGTAGCCGAGCAGGCTCTGCAGCCGGCCGTCCTGGAAGATGAGCACCAGCAGGCCGAACGCGCCGCTGAGCGTCAGCAGGTTCATGATCAGCGACTTGATCGCGAGCGCGACGGAGCCCGTCATCAGGAACAGCACGGTCAGCGTGGTCACTGCGAGGATCGCGAGCGCCAGCAACATGTGCGAGCGCAGGCTCAGATGCTCGTCGTACTGGCTCGCCGCCACGCCGGAGAGCGCGACCGGGTAGCGGGCGTGCAGTTCATAGATCTCGCCTATGAGCCGCTGCGACTGCGTGCTCAGCGGTGGATGGGCGGCGAGCACCCCGATCGTCCACAGACCGGCGGCGATGGCGGTCGGGGGCTCGACGACAGCCGTGCCGGGCAGCCGCGCGAGCTGCGAGCGGTAGCGCGCCAGCGCGGGCCCCGCGTCGCCGGGGGCGTGCACGAGCGCCACGACCGGGTCCGCCGGGTCGGCCGCGAACTGCCCGGCCGCCGCCGCTTCCACGGTGCGGGCACTCGATCCCGGTGGGAGCACGCGCGCGTCCGTGGAGCCCAGGCGCAGATGCAGCGCGGGCAGACCCACCAGCAGCAGGCAGATGGCGCAGATCGCCGCCACCCATCCGGGCCTGCGCATCACGCGTGTCGCCAGGCGATACCAACGGCCGTGCACGACCGGCCCCTCGGCGTGCCGGCGCGCGCGCTGAAGGCGCGCGGGCGAGAGCGCGTTGACGCGCGGGCCGAGCAGCGCGAGCATCGCCGCGAGCGGAATCAGCGCGGCCGTCGCCGCGAACAGCGTCACGACGGCGGCCGCGATTCCCATCGACGAGAGCATCGGCTGCGGAAAGACCAGCAGCGAGAGCAGCGCCACGGCCACCGTCAGCGAGGAGAACGCGACGGTGCGCCCCGCCGTGGCGAGGGTTCGCTCGAGCGCCTGCGAGCAGTGCCCGCAGCGTGCCAGCTCCTCGCGATATCGGTACACGACGAACAGCGAGTAGTCGATCGCCAGCCCGAGCCCGAGACCGGTCACGAGGTTGAGTGAGTAGACCGACAGCGAGGTCACGTGCGTGAGCGCCCGCAGGATCATCAGGCTCCCCGCCACCGCCACCGCCCCGACCATCAGCGGCAGCGCTGCCGCCACCAGGCCCCGGAAGGCGAGCAGCGACAGCGCCAGCAGGATCGAGAAGGCGATCAGCTCGACCTTGGGCAGCTGCGCGGAGATCGTGTCTTCCAGCTGGCTGAAGGTGAGCTGATCGCCGCCGACGCTGACACCGCTGACATCGTGCAGGTCCCGCGCGACCCGCCGCGCCGCCGCGGTCGCGTCACGTTCGGAGGCATGCGTGCTGAAGTAGCCCAGCACGAGCGTCGCGCGGCCGTCCCGCGACAGCAGCGCGCTCGGCTGACGGGCGTCCAGGACGCTGAGCACCCGGCCGACCGCGCGCTGTGAGGCCAGCTCTGCCGCCACGCGCGCCACCAGGCCTCGCGCCTGCTTGGAGAGCGCCGATCCGGGCGTGCGCACGAGCACCACCAGCCCTGGCTGGGAGGGGATACCGGTCGCCGCTGCGATCTGGTCGGCGGAGACATCGCTCGGAGCGCTGGGATCGGAGGTGCCGCCGTTGCTGAGAGAGCCGACTACACCGGCGCCGAAGACGCCCGCGGCCACCGTGAGGACGGCCGTCATCACGAGGACCAGGCGAGCGCGGCGATGTATCAGTTCAGCGATTGTGCGCAAGGCTGCGGCGATGCTCGACCGGTCCGCCTCGGGGTCGGTGTCCGACACCGCCGGCGCGATCACGAAGACACGCCCAAGGCCCCGTCCGGGACGCGTCTGCATCCAGCGTAGCGAGTCGCGTGCGCCGGCAAGGGGATGCAGGTCCGGCATTTCCCGCAAAGCTGACGCGGAGTTTCTCCGATGTGCCGAACGGCGCTCCCGGTTAGCGTCAGGCCTGCAAGCCAGAGAACAGAACAGAACGGGAGACAGATGTCGAAGGACCGCATCATCGCGACGCTCGGCGAGAGCGAGCTGCTCTTGCCCGAGCTGATGAGCCGTGCACTATCGGCGAACGACCGGGTCAAGTATCTGCTCACGCTCCTGCAGAGTTCGCGCGCCGCCGCCGATGGCGACTCGGATGCGTCGGATTTGCGCCAGGAGCGGCTCGCCAGCGGCGTGCCGGATGCCGCGCTCGATCGCGTCGTGCAGGCGAGCACGCGGCGCGAGGACGGCCTGTACGCGATCCCCGGGGCCGCGGAGCTGGTTCACGAGGTGTTCGGCGAGGTGCAGAGGATGCTCGTGCCCCTGGACGCGGCCGGCGTGAAGGCTTCCAAGAAGCTCGGCGAGCGCCTGCGCCTCCTCGAACAGGCGCTGCACCCGGACGGCGACGCGATCACGGCGCAGGACATCTCCGGGCTGACGGCTGGCCGGCGGCGCGACGAGGACAGCCTCCACCTCGTGGTGATGGACGCGCATCGCGAGCTCAACCGGCTGGCGGGGCACCTCGCGAGCGAGTCGATCGCGGGGGCGCTGGCCTACGGGATCGAGGCGGTCGACCGTCCGCTGGTGGGAGCGTTCGCCCGCGGCGTCGAGCGCACCCAGCGCCTGCGCTTCGAGCATCCGGGCCTCGGGACGGTGGCCACGCGCAGCGGCGATGCGCTGGTGGTGCAGAACGACATCGGCGAGACCGACGCGCACGTCGTCGTGGTGAAGATCGTGGAGCGCACGGTGACCATCATCTACACCGACGTGCACCTGCCGCGGCTGCTGTTCTTTCAGCGGATGCTCGCCGGGGTGGAGCTCAGCTGGGAGGACACCCGCTCGCGCGGCAGCGGCGCCAGCGGCGAAGATCTCTATCACCTCGCCGTCGGGCGCTTCAGGGCGGACTCCGAGGCCGCCCTGGAGGCCTTCTTGGGGCTGCTCGGGTCACGGATGGTCTTCCTGATCGACTGGAACCGCGCGCGCAAGCGGCTTCGTGGCCTGGTCGGCAACCGCGCCGCGGTCGAGCTGCTGGACTGGGCCGCCGGGCGCGAGCTGGGTCACATGGCCTTCCTGCTCGCCGGCGGCGAGCAGCTCGTGTATGGCGCGTTGACGTTCGCCGGGGGGCGGGGGACCCGCGCGGGCGAATCGCTGACGGACGTGCTCGGCGACGCCGCCGCCATCTCCTACATGCGTGCAGTCCTGCGCATCTGCTCCGAGGGCCTGCTCGCGGGACGATCGCTGTCGCTCCTCGGCGACGAGGTCCGCGCCGAGCTGATCGGCTATGTGCGCACCGCCCGCCAGGAGCTGCTCGATCTGATCGCCGTCCACGCAGAGCTGGTCGTGTCGATCGGCGAGGCGGCGCGCGACGCGCTCGAGCAGGCGGCGCTCGAGCAACCCAGCCAGGATCGCGCTGAGATCGCGCGGCTGGCTCGCGACTGGGAGCAGCGCGCCGACGAACTGGTCAACGAGGTTCGCGGGGCGTCCGCCCGGGCCGAGGAGCCTGCGCCGTTCGTCGAGCTCGTCCAGGAAGCGGACGACGTGGCAGACGCGCTCGAGGAAGCCGCCTTCTCCTGGTCGCTGCTGCCCCAGGGGCGGCTCTCCGGGAGCGTGCTGGGCCAGTCGCGCCGGATGATGGCGCTGGCGCTCGAGGCAGCTCGCAGCCATCTGCGCGCAGTGCGTCTCGCTCGCGCGGTCCGCCGCGGCAGCCCCAGCGAGGACATGGATTCCTTCCTGGAGATGACGCACCGCATCGTGGCGCTGGAGCGCGACACCGACGAGGCGCTGCGAGAGGTGCAGGCGGCGTTGGTCCTCGAGGTGGATGCCGCCGGCGAGCTGTTCGTGATCGTGCAGGCCACGCAGGCGTGCGAGGAGGCGGCTGACGCGTTGATGCGGGCCGCGCAACTGCTGCGTCTCCAGGTGCTCGGCAACGTGGTGCGCTCCGAGCCGCTCGTGGCGCGAGCAGAGGCGCCGTCGACGCGGGCCGTGCCCACGCGCGACGAGAGCGACTCGATCGAGGATCTTCATGTCGTCGGCCAGGGCGAGGACCCGGTCCCCGACATCGCATCCATCGGCGCCAAGGGCTACGGTCTCGCGCGCATGGCGCGAGCCAAGCTGCCCGTCCCCGAGGCGGCGATTCTCAGCACCGCCGTGTACCGCGAGATGGCTGCGCATCGGGACGACGCGCGGCTGCGGACGCTGGTGTCCGCCGCGGTGGGCGCCCTCCAGGAGCGCAGCGGTCTGCGACTCGGCAGCGCGCGTCGCCCGCTGGTCCTCTCGGTGCGCTCCGGGGCGCCCGCGTCGATGCCGGGCATGCTCGAGACGGTGCTGGACGTGGGGCTGTGCGACGAGAGCGTCGAAGGCCTCATCACCCTGACGGGCAATCCGCGCCTGGCATGGGACTCCTACCGACGCCTGGTGGAGTCCTTCGCCCGCGTTGTCGCGGGCTGCCCGGTGGATCAGTTCGAGCAGGCGACCGCCGCGCGCATGGAGGCGGCCGGTGTGTCCCGTCCGCACGACCTGGACGCGAGGACGCTGGCGGAGCTGACCGGTGAGCACCTGGAGCGCTTCCGCGCTCTCACCGGCAAGCCGTTCCCTCAGAACCCCATCGATCAGGTCGAGGCCGCCGTTCGGGGCGTGCTGGAGTCGTGGGACGCGCCAAAGGCACGCGACTACCGCCGCCTGCACGACCTGCCGGAGACGCTCGGCACCGCGGTCATCCTGCAGCGCATGGTCTTCGGCAACGCCGGCGGCCTGTCGGGCTCGGGTGTCGGCTTCACCCGCGATCCCGCCACCGGTGAGCGGCGAGCCTACATCGAGTTCCTGCGCGACGGCCAGGGCGAGGACGTCGTCGGCGGCCGGCGCACCCCCGAAGCAGGCAAGGAGCTCGCACTGCTCGCGCCCGAGGTCTACCGGCGCCTGGAGGAGATCTGCCGGGCGCTGGAGGCCGAGTTCCACGACGCCCAGGAGTTCGAGTTCACCGTGCAGGACGGC
>JBEKGK010000070.1:0-28736 GCA_050012835.1 Solirubrobacteraceae bacterium
CCGTCTCGTTCGTGAAGGAAGGCGGCAAGTGGAAGATCTCGGGCGTCGGTTGAGCTGAGGGCACCGGTGAGCCGCCTGACCTGACGCCGCGGCCGACTCCGGCAGCGGCAATGACGGTCAGCTGATCCCCTCGAGCAACTCGCACGGCGAGGACAGCTCCAGGCCGCGCGAGAGCACGACGAGCGTGTCCAGGCGCGGGGAGCGCTCGCCGCGCTCCAGCAGCCCGATCTCGGTGCGGTGCAGGTCGCAGATCTCCGCCAGTTTTTCCTGCGAGAGGCCCGCCTTGCGGCGATGGCGGCGAAGGTTGTTGGCGAGCTGCTCGCGTGTTGGGTCCACGAGTTGCAGCTTGCTGCATGAGCAGACAGTATGTCTACTGACAATCGTATGCAGCACTTGCGCGGCCGGCCTAGCGTTTCATCCCAGGCGCTTGGTTGCATGCGCACGGTAACGTTGTTCGGCGATGCCCACGCTGATCTTGGATCCGCCGCCACACCAGCTGGAGGAGCTGCTCGAGCAGCGTCGTCGGACGGGCGCCGACCGCCACGACGAGGTTTGGGAAGGCGTCTACCACATGGTCCCGGGGCCCAACGCACCGCATTCGTTCATCGCGCACCAGGTATCCGTGCTGCTCGACGCGCCCGCGCGGGCCGCCGGCCTGCATGTGAGCTCGGAGTTCAACCTCGGATTGGGGAAGGACGACTTCCGCGTGCCCGACCTCGGCGTCCACCGCGAGCTGCGCTCGGGGACCTGGATCCCGACGGCGGCGATCGTCGTGGAGATCCTCTCGCCCACGGACGAGGCGTGGCAGAAGCTTCCGTTCTACGCTGAGCGCGGGGTTGACGAGCTGCTGTTCGTCGACCCAGCCGGGCGGTCTGTCACGTGGCTGGTGCTACGGGAGGGGGAGTACCGGCCGGTCGAGCGCAGTAAGCTCATCGACCTCGCCGCGTCGGAGCTCGCAAACCGAATCGACTGGCCGGGCGAGTAGGCCGCGTATCTGACCCCTCCGACCGAGCGCGCGCCCCTGCCGATACTGACACCGGGTGTAACCGACGCTGAATGTCGGTTACACTGACTGCCGTGTTCGTGAATCGCTCGGCCGAGCTGGCGGCGCTGACGGAGTGGTGGGCTGCGTCACGGCAGGGACGGATCGCTCTGGTGTGGGGGCGCAGGCGCGTCGGGAAGACCGCGCTGGTAAGCGCTTTTGCGCGCGACCGTCGCACGATCTTCTTCACCGGCGCTGGACGTCCGGGAGCTGACGAGCTGAGGATCCTGAGCGTGGCCGCGGCGGATGTCGTGGCCACCGGAGTCCGCGATCTCGGCAGTCGTCCGTTTGCAGATTGGGACGATGCGCTGGAGACGCTCGCCGCAGCGGCGTCAGACGAGCCGTTGCTGCTCGTGCTCGACGAGTTTCCGGAGCTCCTGCGCGTCTCGCCGGAGCTCCCGGGAGTCCTGCGGGCCTTCTGGGATCGGGCACGCGAGCGCACGCGGCTGCGGATCCTGCTGTGCGGCTCGGCGGTGCGCACGATGCGGGCGATCCAGGAGGAGCGCGCGCCACTCTACGGGCGGATCGACCTGTCGCTTCCCGTCCATCCATTCACGCCACACGACGCAGCAGCGATGCTACGCAAGCTATCGCCGTCCGATCGCGCTCTCGTCTGGGGCGTCCTCGGCGGCACTCCGCTCTATCTGACATGGTGGGATCAAGAGCGCAGTGTGCGCGAGAACCTGGCGCGCCTGGTCTGCCGTCCCGGTGGCCGACTCCTCGACGAGGGCCGGCTCGTGCTCGCGACCGAGGGCGACACGGGGGACCTCGGCCAGCTGGTGCTGCGCGCGATCGCCGCCGGACGTACCAAGCACGGCGAGATCGAGCAGGCGGTGCGCGCCGAGCCGGCGCGCACGCTCGAGCGGTTGATGGAGCTGCGCCTGGTCGAGCGCGTGGTTCCGGTCACCGAGACGGGCTCGCGCACACGCCGGCGCAGCTACCGTATAGCGGACAACTTCCTCGCGTTCTGGCTGGGTATCGTCGAGCCCTACAGGGCGGAGATCGAACGGGGTCTCGGCCCGAGCATCCTGTCGCCTCTGATGGAGCGGCTGGACGACCACATGGGTGGCCGCTGGGAGGAGGCATTTCGCTCCCATCTGCGCCGCCTCGCCGCCGACGGGAGGCTCGCGCCCGACATCGTACGGGTCGGCGCGTTCTGGTCCGAGCGCCCCGCCGTGGAGATCGATGCGGTCGCACTGGCGGGCCGGCGCGAGGAGGCGGTTCTCGTCGGTGAGGCGAAGTGGGCCCGCACGGTGGACGGCGCTCGCCTCGTGCAAGAACTCGAACGCAAGGCGAGCGCGCTGCCGTCGCTCGCCCCCGATCTCCGCTACGCAGTCTGCGCGCGCGAGCGGGTCACCGCCGCCCCGTCGGGTGCGATGACGGTCACGGCCGCGGACATCTTCGCCGCCTGACTCAGGGCTGTAGCGAGCGCCCGTACTGGCGCTCGTAGTACGCGCGGTACTCGCCGGAGCGAATCGGCTCCCACCACCATGCGTTCTCGCGGTACCACGCGACCGTCTGCGCGAGGCCCTCGTCGAAGCGCACGCGCGGCGACCAGCCGAGCGCACGGACCTTCTCCGAGGACAGCGAGTAGCGGCGGTCGTGTCCTGGCCGGTCGGTGACGTGCTCGATCTGTGACTGTGACGCGCCCGTCAGCTCCACGATGCGCGTGACGACCGTCATGTTGGCCTCCTCGTCGGGGCCGCCCGCGTTGTAGACCTCGCCGGGCTGGCCGTGCTCGAGCACGTGGCCAATCGCGGCGGCGAAGTCGGTCGAGTGGATCCAGTTGCGCACCTGCATGCCGTCGCCGTACACCGGCAGCGCGTCGCCGTGCATGGCGTTCAGCACCATCAGCGGGATCAGCTTCTCGGGGTACTGGTAGGGGCCGTAGTTGTTCGATCCGCGGCAGATCAGCGCGGGCAGGCCGTAGGTGTGGAAGTAGCTCTGCACGAGCAGGTCCGCGCCCGCCTTCGTGGCCGAGTACGGCGAGGAGGGCGCCAGCGGGCTCTGCTCCGTGAACGTGCCCTCCTCGATCGACCCGTACACCTCGTCGGTTGAGACCTGCACGTAGCGCAGGCCAGGCTCGCCTGTGCCCCGCAGGGTACGCGCGGCCTCCAGCAGCACGTAGGTGCCCAGCGCGTGCGTGGACACGAACGCGTCCGGCTCGGCGATCGAGCGGTCCACGTGTGTCTCGGCGGCGAAGTTGACGATCGCCTCCGGCGCGCCCACCTCGATCGCCTGAGCGACCGCCTCGCGATCCTCGATCGCGCCGCGCACGAAGCGAAAGCGCGGGTCATCGACGAGGTCGTGGAAGTTCTCCTCGCGCCCGGCGTACGTGAGCTTGTCGAGCACCGTCACCTCGTCGCCGTGCTCGCGCACGCGCTGGCGCGCGAACGTCGAGCCGATGAAGCCGGCGCCGCCGCAGACGAGCAGTCTCATGCGCGCATCATCCCAGGCGCGCACGCAGCGTGCCAGGCGCCCTTCGCGCGCGCGTTGCGTCCCAAGCTCGCTGTTTCATTGCCTGCATGCCCGCAGCAAACGCACCCGCACCGCGCCTTCCCCGGCTAACATGAGTCCATGGCCACTGCCGTCCTTCCTCGTGTCGTCCATCCTCGCATCGAGACCTGGGAATTCGACGCGCTGCAGGAGAACGCGGGCTGGAGCATGGACATGGAGCTCATCGCCGGCGAGGCGGTCATCGTGCCGCCCATAGGCGGACCCGCATCCTCAGTACAGGGCGAGCTGTATATGGCGCTACGCCGGTGGCAGGACGACGTGGACGACAAAGGACTTGTCTTGCAGGACGTGTTCGTCGCCTTCGCCAATGGCAGCCGCCCGGCGCCTGACATCTCCTACTGGAGCGTCAAGCGCCGCCCGCCGGTGAAGCGGGGCGCGATGGAGAGCGTCCCCGACCTCATCGCCGAGGTGCTCTCGCCGAGCACGCGGGCGAACGACCTCGGCGTCAAGCGCGAGCTGTACATGAGTTCCGGCGTGCGCGAGCTGTGGCTCGTGGACCCCGACGCGCGCACCATCACGCGGGCGCGGCCCGACACCACGCCCGACGAGGTGCTTGGCGAGGGGACGGCACTGCGCAGCGAGTTGCTGGAGGGGTTCGCGTTGGACGTCGCTCGCATCTTCCTGTTTCCTCAAAGTCTGGCTGGCGAAGACTCTTGATCGCGCGGCCGGCCGGCCGTCACGGGCGCACGATCCCAGCCCGCGCCGCCAGATAGCCCGCCAGCCCGTCCTGCCACGGCGGCAGCGGCAGCACGTCTTCGCGCTCTGACTCCAGCACCGACCACGCGGGGCGCGGCGCAGGGCGCGCCATCTGCGCCGTGGTTGCCGGCTCTACGCGGCAGGAGATCTCGGCCTGGCGGAAGATCTCCGCGGCGTAGCCGTTCCAAGAGACGTAGCCGGTGCCCGCGAGGTGCACCAGCCCCGCGACGCCGCGCTCGATCAGCCCGAGCAGCGCCGGCGCGAGATGGCCGGTCCACGTCGGGCAGCCGACCTGATCGGTGACCACCTGCACGGCCTCGCGCTCGCCCGCCAGCCTGAGCATCGTCTCGGCGAAGTTGGCGCCGCCGGTTCCGAACAGCCAGGAGCTGCGCACCACCGTGTGGCGCGGCGAGGAGCCCAGCACCTGGCGCTCGCCCTCCAGCTTGGTCTCGCCGTACACCGATCGCGGGCCTGTCGGGTCGGACTCCACGTACGCGCGCGGCGCGCCGGAGGCATCTACGAACGCCTCCCCACTAAATACATAATCGGTCGACACGTGCACGAGCGGCACACCGGCCCCTGCGGCCGCACGAGCGAGGTTGCCCGCGCCGCCGGCGTTGACCGCGTGCGCCTGCTCACGATGGCTCTCCGCGCCGTCGACGTCGGTCCACGCGGCGCAGTTGAGCGCCGCTTCGGGACGGACGCGCTCGAACGCCTGCTGCGCGGCTGCCGCATCGGTGACGTCGAGCTCGGCGCGCGTCAGCCCGACGAGCTCATGACCGGCGCGCTCGCCCGCGCGCAGCACATCCAGGCCGAGCATGCCGGCGGCGCCCGCAACCAGCAGCCTCACAAGATCGAGATGTCCGAGTTGTCGCCGACCATGAAGCGGTACGCGCGCGGCTGGCGATCGCCACGGCGCACGGTCACGTTGCGCCCGAGCAGCGAGGACTCCATGCGCCCGTCCAGGTCGCACACGCTGCAGCCGGCCAGCAGGATCGAGTGCTCGACCTCAGAGGCGGAGATCACGCAGCGCTCGCCGATCGCGGTGTAGGGCCCGATGTAGCAGTCACTGAGGCGCGCGTCAGCGCCGATGATCGCCGGGCCGCGCACCGTCGTGCGCTCCAGGCGCGCTCCGCGCTCGATCACCACGCGCCCTTCCACCTGCGAGTCGATCAGCTCGCCCTCGATGCGCTCGCGGAGGTTGTCGAGGATCAGGCGGTTGGCGTCGAGCATGTCCTCCAGGCGCCCCGTGTCCTTCCACCAGCCGCGCACCACGTGCGGCTCCACGCGCATGCCCGAGTTCACCAGGTGCTGGATCGCATCCGTGATCTCCAGCTCGCCGCGCGCGGAGGGCTCGATCGCGCGCGCCGCGTCGTGGATGGCCGCCGTGAACATGTACACGCCCACCAGCGCCAGGTCGGTCGCGGGCTCCGCGGGCTTCTCGACCAGGCGCACCACACGCCCGAGCGCTCCAGGATGCGCGCCAGCGTCGCCCGGCGCCGGCGCGGCCAGCTCGGCGACGCCGTAGTTCTCCGGGTCGGGCACCGGCGTAAGCAGGATCAGCGCGTCCGGCGCGTGCTCACGGAAGGCGCGCACCAGCTCGGAGATCCCGCCCTGCAGCAGGTTGTCGCCGAGATACATCACGAATGGGCTCGTGCCCAGGAACGGCTCGGCGGTCAGCACCGCGTGCGCGAGACCCAGCGGCTCGTCCTGGACGATGTAGGTGATGCGCAGGCCAAAGCGCGAGCCGTCGCCGGCCGCCGCTTCGATCTCCGGGCCGGTCTCCGGGGCGATGATGATGCCCACCTCCTCGATCCCGGCGTCGGCCATCGCCTCGAGCCCGTAGAACAGCACCGGCTTGTTCGCGACCGGCACGAGCTGCTTGGCGCTCGTGTGCGTGATCGGGCGCAGGCGCGTGCCCTTGCCTCCGGAGAGGATCAGTCCCTTGAGCGGCTCCATCGCGGGATCAGCCTACCGGGGCTCACCGTGTCGGGCGGCTCGAGCCTCGCTGGTTGCGGGGCCGCTCGAGTTTCTCTTCACGCGGACTCTGTATAACGATGGCTATACAGAGTCCGTCGGCGCGTCCGTCGACGGACGGTCCGCCTGCGCGAGCTCTTCCGCCCGACCGATCAACGCTGCAGGTCGCACACCGAGCGCCGGCGCGAGCGCGAACAGCAGCTCGAAGTCCGGATCGCGCGCTCCGGCCTCCAGCTCCTGGACGTAGGTCTCCGGCACGCCCAGCGCAGACGCCAGCTCCGCGCAGCTCGAACCGCGCTCCTCGCGCAGCTGGCGAACTGCTTCGCCAAGGCTCCTCAGATGGCGCTGTGACTCTCGCTCGCTCTCCGACACAGAAAATCTCCCAAATTGGGCTGAATACAACTGTCTGAGAGCCCTTACGCCATATATTCCCTTTTTCCTGCATGCTGGGTGCGTAAGGCTCCCAGCCATGCCATCAGAGAGCAAGTCACAACCACGCCCCGAGCACGCCCCGCTTGCGAAGGCCATCAGGTCTCGCCTCGCCGAGCGGGGGATGACCCAAGCCTCCGTCGCCAGCCGCTCCGGCCTGAGCTACGAACTGGTCAACAGCTATGCCCGAGGGCAGGGAAACCCGACGTATCTACACTTCATGCAACTCGCCCGCGGCTTGGAGCTGTCCCCCAAAGAGCTCATGGGCCGCCTCGAAGCCCTGCAGGAGCCCGACTCGACCGCGGAGCCCGCCGCGCCTCAGTACCCCCCGCCGAGCTTGCGGTGATCCCAGGTCGCCCTGCGATGCTCGACGAACTCCAGCGCCACGCGCTTGACGGCCTGCTTGTCGACCATCTCGCCGACCTGCGGCGGAAGCTCCGTCACAGGGGGCTCACCGCGCGGTGCGGCGTAGCGGGCGAAGATCTCGTGGCCGAGCGCTCTGACGGTGTCGAGGTCGCCGTGCACGACGACCTCGCACTCGAGCATCACCCCGCGCAGCTCCTGGTAGAGCTCGCCCGCCTCCACCTGCAGCGTCGCGCGGGGGTCGCGCTGCATGTTGCGCACCTTCTGCGAGACACCGTACGTCCACGCCCAGATGCGCGGCGCGGGCTCGCCAGCGGCGACGTCGCGCAGCACGTACCACAGCGGCATCAGGTGCGGCCAGCCGCGTGGACCCGCGGTCGCACACGTGACCGTGCGCTCCTCCAGCAGAAACGCGACGACCTCGGAGTCGCTCATCTTGATCTGATCGCGGCGGCTCATGACGGGGGCCTACCGACCCACTCACCGGCAGCCCGCAGCACCGGTGGCGGGCCAGTGATGATGTATCATGCTACAACAATGTTGACAGTACCGGAAGCCGCGAAACGCACGGGGCGCAATCCGGAGACAGTGCGTCGCTGGATCCGCGAGGGCAAGCTGCGCGCTCACAAGGTGGGGACGCAGCACGTGATCGAGGAGCAGGACCTCGAGGCGATGCAACACCCCGCGTACCCCGACATGCTGCCGGTCCCCGAGGGGTGGGGCTGGGAGAAGACGTTCTGGGGTGAGCCAATGCCGAATGTGGCAGCCTGGATCAGGGCATCGCGAGCCGGTCACTGAGTGAGTGCTGGTTCTCGACGCCAGCCTGGTCGTTGAGTGGTGTGTGGCGCGTGGCGAAAAGGAGCTTGCTGAGCTTCTCTCCGACGAGCTCTGCTCACCGCCGTTGATGTGGTCAGAGGCTCGATCGGCGCTACACGAGCGCACCTGGCGCCGCGAACTCGATGTCGAGGAAGCAGATCAGGCGCGATCGCGACTCGCCCGCGTCGGCGTCAGGTCCAGGTCTCACCCGCGCCTGGCCGACGAGGCGTGGCGCATCGCCGACGAGCTTGGCTGGGCGAAAACCTACGACGCCGAGTACGTGGCGCTCGCGTCGCTGCTGGGGTGCCGACTGGTGACAGTCGACGGACGACTGCGCCGCGGCGCCGATCGGCTTGGCTTCGTGCTCGGGCCTACCGAGCTGTAAGGCGGTCAGGCCGGCGCCGGCGCGGCGTTGGCCTCACGCACGCGTGCAACCGCCACGCGCACCGCCTCGCGCGCGTCCTCGGGCTCGAGCACGGCCGCGTCGCCAGCTTCCTTGAGGATCTCGCGCACGAGCCAGTCGACCCCTGCGAAGCTCAGCTCGACGACGACCGACCCGTCGCCCCACTCCTCGACCACACGCCGCGCCTCGCGCGCCCAGCGCGCGCGCTCCGGCGAGACCCACACGCGCGCGGTCGCCGACGCGGGCACCTCGCCCGTGCGCAGCCAGCCGTCGACCTCAGCCGCGGGGTCGACCTCGGGGCGCGGCTCGAAGCGCTCGTCGGTGACGTTCACGTGCTTGATCCGGTCCAAGCGGAAGTGGCGCACGCCGCCGCGCTCGGGGTCGAACGACGCCACGTACCAGCCCTCGCGGCCGTTGGTCAGCGCATACGGCTCGACCCTGCGCGGCGAGATCTGGTCCTCGTTCTCCTTGTAGTACTCGAGCTCGATCATCTTGCGCGCGACGATCGCCTTGGACACAAGGCGCGCCACGTCGGAGTCATCGCCCGACGTCGGCGCCACCTGCAGGCCCTGCTCCATCGGGTCCTCGCCGAGCGCCGCTACGATCTTCTCGCGCGCCGAGGTCAGCGAGCCCTCTGGGATGTGCTCGCCGATCAGGTCGATCGCCGCCACCAGCGCCTTCGCCTCGACCGGCAGCAGGCGCGCGGGCCGGTCGAAGTTGTCGCTGTAGGGCTCGGGGTCGACCTCGATCTCGCCCTCCTCCTCCTTGAACTCCGCATACAGCACGTAGGAGCCGCCGCCGAAGTTGACCACGTTGAGGACGTTCACGTCCTCGCGCAGCTCCTCCTCGCTGATCTGCAGGCGCTCGCAGATCTCCGCGATCACCACGCGCTCGCCCTCGCGTCCGGCCTTGATCAGGATGCTCGCCAGCGTCACCAGGCGCGCGAAGCGCTCGGGGCGGATGACCGTGTCTGGCCGGCCAGCGGGGCCGTCGCCCTCGGCGCTCGCGGATTCGCCCCTGCGCGCCGTTCGCGCGCGCGAGGATCCCGTTATCCGCGCGCCCGCCGAGCCGCCTGCGATCGGCTGCGACGAGCCGCGCCCGCTGGGCGCGGCCGGAGGGGCATCCCCGTGGCGCTCGTCCAGCAGCTCCAACCGCTGCTGGAACTCGCACACCAGCTCGTCGGGGCCGAGCAGCCGCGCGTTCGCGCCCAGACCCAGCACCCACGAGATCACACTGCGCGGGCTCGAGTAGCCGGTGAGGAAGATCGTCTCGCCGTCCTCCTCGGTGATCTCGCCGTAGCGGCCGAAGTGGCGTTCGACCTGCCATGCGATGCGCTCGCAGATCAGGACCTTGGCGACGCCGCGCTCCTCGCCGAGCTGCCAGTCGGCGCGGTTGGCGTACGCGCGCGGGTCGAAATCGGCCGGGCGGTGAAAGTCGTGCTCGGCCTTGGTCGCGTAGGAGACCTTGCCGCGGATGCGTGTCAGACGGAACACGCGCACGGCCTTGCGCTCGTGCGCGTAGCCGAGCAGGTAGAACTGACCGCCCTGGAACAGCAGGTGATACGGGTCGACACGGCGCGTGCTGACCTCGTCGCGCTCCATCGTGTAGTAGTCGAACACGATCGTCTTGTTGCGGAAGATCGCCGTCTCGACCTTCGCCAGGCGCGCGGACAGCTCGTGTCCGCCGGCCGACGCGGTGATGCCGAGCGCGACCGAGCGCTGCTCGGGCGCGCGCAGCGGGCTGGGACGCCCCCAGGTGATCTGCTGCAGCGCCAGGCGCAGCGGCTCGGCGTACGCGAATTCGCCGTCGAGCAGGCTGAGCGCGGTCTGCAGCGCGGCGAGCTCCTTGTCGGTGAACTCGATCGCCGGCAGGTGGAAGTTCTCCGGGCGCAGCGAGTAGTTCTCCTGCTCGGCCGCGCCGTCCGCCGGCCGGTCGACCGTCAGCTGGATGCGCAGCGATTCCAGCTCGGAGCGGTCGGCGTAGAAGCGCCGCGCGAACGCGTCCTCGTTCATGCCGCTGTAGCCCTCAACGTCGCGCCGGATCTCCAGGGCCGTGACAGGCCGGCGCTCGGCCATCAGGTATGAGATCAGCGACAGCTGGCGGATCAGCTTCTCGGTGTCCTTTGCCATCGGACTTGAAAGATAGAAGCCAGCGGCGAGACGGATACTGTAGGCGCGAATCGGCGCCCCGCTATTTGCGGAGTTTCAGGCGGCTTCGCGTGCGGGCGCCGGCTGCTCGACCTCCGCCGGCTCGCTACCCGAGGCGATCGAAGATCTCTCGGCGAAGAACGCGCCCGCCCCGATCGCGCGGTCAAACGGCGACCAGCGCCGGCCCGGTGAGAGCTCCTTCTCGAGGCGATCGAAGCTGCCCAGGCGCCCGCCGAGGTTGTCGATCATGTGCACGAGCGTCGCCTCGCGCGTGCACGGCACGACCGGGCTGCCGTGCTCGAGCGCGCCGTGATGGGAGAGGATGATGTGCCCGACCGCCTGCGCGAGCTCCGCAGGGAAGCCGTCGATGTCCTCGATCAGGCGGCGGATGCGGTAGTAGCCGAGCGCGATCTCGCCGTGCAGCCTGCCCGCGTCGGTGAGATCGATGTTCTGCTGGTCGTCGGTGTAGGCCTCGAGCTTGCCGATGTCGTGCAGCAGCGCGCCCGTCACCGCCACGTCGCGGTCGATGCCCGGGAACGTGGCGCTGATCGCGCTGACCGCCTGCGCGACCCCCAGGCAGTGCTCGAGCAGCCCGTGGGTGTAGGCCTGGTGGTAGTACTTCGCCGCCGGCGCCGTGCGGTAGCCAGCCCACAGCTCGCGGTCCTCGCCGAACACGCGCTCCAGCAGGATCCGCAGGTGCGGCTCCTGAATCGTGTCCAGCAGCTCGCGGATCTCACCTTCCATCTGCTCGACCCCACGCGCGGGGCCGTCGAGCAGGTCCGCCGGGTCAAAGCTCCCCGGGGCGGCCGCCTCGAGTCCGCGCAGGTTGATCTGGGGGCCGAAGCGCGGATGCACCGTGTAGCGACCGCTGACCCGCACGGGGGTGCCGGCGCGCGCCAGCTCCTCGACCTCGCCCAGCGCCTCCCAGACCATGCACGCCACCGCTCCGGTGCGGTCGCCCAGCTGCAGGCGCAGGTAGTCGCCGCCGTCGCGCCGCTGCCGGCGCTCCGCCTCGCGGACCAGGAGCACCTGGTCGATCTCGACGCCGTCTGTCAGCTCGTTCAGGAGCACAGCTTGAAGGTAGATGGGGCCGCGGACGGCACGCTGCCGGCGGGACGCCGTAGGCCTTCACGAACGCCGCGGCCGGTTAGGGCTGCGACGCCCGTGGAGACCTGGCGCCGGGGGACGCCTCGATCTCTCCCCGAGCATCGCCGGAGAGGTGAGACGATGCTCAAGCTCGCGCCACTTCACCGCGTCGTTCGACGGCGCGGTTCGGAGGAGATATCGATCGTTCCGCAGGCGACTGTAGTTCCGCATACGCGACCTGCGCCAGTCTTGTTTTCTACTCCGGGCCGCGGGAGCCGGACTGGGGCGGATTAGCTCAGTGAGTGCTGCACCGGGTGCTACACTCGCATAGTGCCCACCCGCCTTCCCCGTCACTCGATCACTGAGACCCCTCCGGTTCGTGAGGCGCTGGATGCGCTTCGACGCCGTGGAGAGCGTGTGCGCCTTGATGATCTCGTCATCCGCGGCGCTCGCGACCGCTTGCGGGAGATGGAGCTGGCGCGTGATGACGAGGCTCGCAATACCGAGCTTCGACGCCAGCTGGTGGAGCAGCTACGCACCGGCGAGGGTCTCGACGCGGATGCGGCATACGAGGTCCGCGAGCGCGGCTGGACGCATTGACCGGCTACGGCAGGGCGCTGCTCCTCGACAACTCCGTGTGGGCAAGACTGCTCGATGGTCGGCTCTCCGGCCCCGAGCGCAAGACGTTCGAGGCTGCCCTGGCAGCCGGCGAGCTCTGGACCTGTCCGCCGACGTTGCTGGAGATACGCTATAGCGCTCGCGACAGCAAGGGGTTTGCACTAACCGCAGAGCGGCTCGACGCGCTCGAGCACGCTCCGCTGAGTGCGGAGGCCGCAGCGGCCGCTGTCACCGCCCAAGCCGAACTGGCAGCTGCTCCCGGGATCTCACACCGCGTCAAGCCGGTGGACCTGTTGATCGCCTCGATCGCCGCCGCCCAGGAGCTTGGCGTCCTGCACTACGACCACGACTACGACACGATCGAGCGGCACACCGTTCTGACGTTCGAGAGCGTGTGGGTCGCACCGCGCGGCAGCATCGACTGACCGTGGCTCACGGCCGCTCCTCGAGCGGCCGGTCCGACATGCAGATCCCGTTCACCTGAAGCCAATGGCGTTCCTGGTCGTCGCCCGGCTTTGGAAACGCCCTTGCCAGACCGAGCATGAGGAGGACGCCGACTCCACGTTGCATGCGCCCTCTGACGTCAGCGACGATCTCGCCCTTGATGGTCTTGTGGTCGGCTTCGACGAAGCGCACGTCTGTCACCGACAGGAACGCAGGCTTCTTTTCGTCGTTGAGTCGCAGGCGCAGCTTGCCGTAGCGATCGACTTCGAGGTCGGGCTTACGGCGAACGCGCAGAACACCCAGCGAGGCGGCTCCGCAATCCTTGTCCGTCGCGTAGTTCCAGTCGTGGCGCATGAGCTCGGCGCCGAAGATCTCCTGTAGATCGCGACGCGCATGCTCGGTCAGGAGCTCCAGGTACCGACTGGGACTCACTCGCCCGAGAACCTGTGCTCGCTCGGGCCGGAAGAGATGGTCCTCGGTCTCCGGCGGCTTGGGATCGGGAGTAGCCTCACCCAGCTCGACAAGGGCGCCGAGCGCAAACGGCCCGCCTTCTTCAGCGAGCAGGTCACGGGTGAGTGGATGCAGGCGGTCCGTTGTCGGTCGAACGTGCCGACCGGCGTCGGGGTCGATCCCCGCGATGCAGATACGTGGCGCGTCCATTCGGGTGAGGTGGTTGAGAACGATCCGCATAGCATCGAATCACAGGTGCACTGGTCGTACGTCCGACCAGTGGTCAGCCAGGTACTCGCACACGAGCCTGCGGTGACAGTTCACTGCAGCTGCCTCGCTGCAGAGCAGCGCGCTCGGCGTCTCGAAGTCGACGGGCGAGAGAGCTCTCTCAATCCTACGCTCGGCCATCAACTCGAGAAAGCCACGCTCGTACGACGCCCAGTCGCCCTTGCGCTTCTTGTAGTCGTCCAAGAGGCTCTGGGTGGGAGCCAGGCGCGGATCGTGCTCATAGCTCGCGCCAAGCAACTCGCGTAGAAAGAACGGAAGATCCCTGGCCTTGGCAAAGCCTGCGAGTTGAGATGAGTTGTTGAGCCGAACGTCGAGCAGACGCTGGATGCCGGCCGCCTTCAGGCGGGCGAAGAAGTGCTCAGCCGTCGTCTGTGTGAAACCGATCGTGTAGATCTCCACGCCATCTCCTCGCCGAACAGTGTCTCCTGCCCGTCTCCGGAGTCCAACAGTACGACGTCCTCCTGGTGGACGACTCCGTTCGGAAGGATATGGCGGAGTTGCACGCCGTGGTCGGCCAGCACCTTGCCGACAAGCAGCCTGCGATGGCACTCGCTGGGCTGGCCCTCGCTGCACAGCAGCGCGACCCGATGCTCCCGACAACCGCTCAACAGGCGCTGAACAGCCGCCTGGAATCCAGCTTCTTCGGCCATGCTGTCATAGCGAGCGTGGCCATGCTCGTCGTATTGCTCCTCCCGGGATGGCCGACCGCCGAGCTCCTCTCCGAGGAAGAGATAGCGCATGCCAACACCGCGGAGAGCCACATCCAGCTCCTCGCGGTTGAATTGCGGAGCAATGCGCGAGTACGGATACGACCGCACGTCAACGATGAACTCGACGCCCTCAGCCCGCAGCAGCTCCGCGAAGCGCTCGAACGTGTGATTGGAATGCCCGATCGTCCAGATGGTCGGCGAGGAACACACGACGTCAGGGTACCTCGCCTGCAGGACGCGCCTCGTGACAGGTTGATCCTACGGCTCGAGCCGATGCGGCCCGCGGTACAGGAACGTGACCTCGCGCACGTTCTCCTGCCCGAGCATCTGCATCAGCAGGCGCGTCAGGCCGAAGCCGAAGCCGCCGTGCGGCGGCGCGCCGTAGCGGAAGAAGTCCAGGTAGTACTGGATCGGGCCCACGTCCACGCCCTTGTCCTCGGCCTGCGCCAGCAGCTGCTCGTAGCGGTGCTCACGCTGCGCTCCGGTCGTCAGCTCGATGCCGCGCCACAGCAGGTCGAAGCTCTTGGTCAGCGTCGGCTGATCGGCGTGGCGCATGTGGTAGAAGGGCCGCACCGTCGTCGGGTAGTCGGTCACGAACGCAAACTCGTGGCCATGGAGCTCCTTGACGAGCGCCGACAGCGCGCGCTCGCTCGGCGGGTCCAGGTCGTGCCCGGCGCCCGGCGCCTCGTGGCCGTGCTCGCGCAGCAGCTCCTTGGCGTGCTCGAGCGTCACTTTGGGGAACGGCAGGCTCGGCACCACCAGCTCCACGCCGAACGTCGAGGCGATCTGCTCGCCGTGGATCTCCTTGACCGCCGCCAGCACATGCGCCAGCCAGCGCTCCTCGAAGACCATCACGTGCTCGTGCGAGTCGATCCACGAGATCTCCACGTCGACGCTCGTGAACTCCGTGTCGTGGCGCGAGGTGAATGACGGGTTCGCGCGGAACACCGGTCCGACCTCGAACACCTTGCCAAAGCCCGCCGCCATCGCCATCTGCTTGTAGAACTGCGGCGACTGCGCCAGGTAGGCCAAGCGTTCGAAGTACTCCACCTTGAACAGCTCCGCCCCAGACTCGCTCGCGGAGCCCATGAACTTGGGCGTGTGCAGCTCGATGAACCCTTCTTTGCGCCAGTAGTCGCGCATCGCGTGCTCGGCCGTCGTCTGCACTTCGAAGATCAGCCGCCGGTCGGGGCGGCGCAGGTCCAGGTAGCGCCAGTCGATGCGCTTGTCCAGCGCCGAGTCCACCGCGATCGGCACCTCCGGCTCGGCCAGCGAGTCGACCGCCAGCGCCTCCAGCTTCAGCTCCAGGCCGCCCAGTTTCACGCGCTCGTCCGTCACCGCCGTGCCCGTGATCGTCACCGCCGACTCCGCCGTCAGCGCCGAGACCGCCTCGTTGAGCTCGCTCGGCGGCTCGCCCTTGGGTAGGACCACCTGCACGAGGCCCGTTTCGTCGCGCACGATCACGAACTGCACGCTCTTCTGGTCGCGGATCGCCTGCACCCAGCCGCGGATCGTCGCCTGCTGGCCGATCTTCTCGGGCAGATCGGCTATGAGTGTCCTCGTCACAGCCGGGGACCCTACCCCACGCGCGGTTCCGCCAGCACATCCATGTCACACCGGCGACGCGCTAAGTGCTAGATCTTCCACGGTCGGGGAGCGTTAAGCTGCAGTTCTTCGCTGAATGACCGCCAATGAGCTCCATTAACCCGCACAACCTGCCCGAGATATTCCGCCCTGAGGACGCCAAATGGGCGAGCCGCGCGGCCAAGCGCGGGGAGATCCGACGGCTCGCTCGCGGCCTATACACGAGCAACCTGGACGAGCCCGTCGCGCGACTCGTGCGCCGGCGATGGTATGACGTCGCCGCGATCTACTTCCCGAGGTCCGTGATCGTAGACCGCAGCGCCGTGCTCGCCGGACCCGCCGAAGATGGGTCGCTGTTCCTAGACGTCGGACCTCGCGCAGCCAGCCCGCGTCCGGTCGCGCTTCCCGGCCTCACGCTGCGGCCCCGCAGCGGCCCCGGGCCCGTGGACGGCGACGCCGAGTTCCTCGCCCTGTACATCTCCAGCCCCGCTCGCACAGTGCTCGACAACCTCCGCCCCTCGCGTGCCCGCTCCGGCATGTCGCGCACGTTGCACCGCGAGGAGCTGGAGGAGCATCTCGATCGCATGGCGCGCAATCGCGGCGCAAGGGCGCTGAACGAGCTCCGCGACGAGGCACGAGCGATCGCGCCGGCGATCGGCGCCGAGCAGCAGCTCATCGATCTGGACGGCCTCGTCGGAGCACTGCTCGGGACCCACGAAACTGATCTGCGCACACCGGCAGCGAAAGCACGCCACGCCGGTCGGGCATACGACACCGAGCGCCTGCATCGCTTCGAGGTGCTCCGCGCAGAGCTCGCCCAGCAGGACTTCGCGGAGCGCGCCGCGCCGGAGGACCCCGAGCGCCTGTTTGCATTCTTCGAGGCCTACCTCTCCAACTGGATCGAGGGAACCCAGTTCGAGATCGAGGAGGCGGAGGAGATCATCTTCGAGGGTCGCATACCCGCGCAGCGACCCGCCGACGCCCATGACATCCAGGGCACATTCGACGCGATCACCGATCCCGGCCTGCGCTCCCAGCCACCCACCGACCCCGACAAACTCGAGAGCTACCTACGCGAGTCGCACTCACACATCATGCGAGGGCGCCCCGAGATCGCACCCGGTCACTACAAGGACACCCCGAACAGGGCTGGCGTGACGCACTTCGTCCACCCTGAGCTGGTCAGAGGCACGCTACGCGAGGGCTTCACCGCCTATCAGACCCTCCGCGCAGGTCTGCCCAAGGCGATCTACGCGATGTTCCTCATCGCCGAGGTTCATCCGTTCACTGACGGCAACGGCCGAGTGGCACGCGCTCTCATGAACGCCGAGCTGAGCGCCGTCGGCCTATGTCGCGTGATGGTGCCAACGTCCTACCGCGACGAGTACATGAGCGCGCTGCGAGCGCTCAGCCAGAATGACAATCCCACCCCGCTGTGGCGCATGATCGACCGCGCCCAGCGCTGGGCGTCACTCATGACCTGGACCGGGCACGATCGGGTGCTGGAGCTCATGCGCCAGACGAACGCCCTCGCTGCACCCGAAAGCGTCAGAGAGCTCAACCTGCACCTGCTCGATCCTGTTTGAGCGTCAGCCGTCGCTCTCGCCGTTTCGTCGCGGTCTGTGCTTACGCTCGAGTCCTCGCCCTCACGGTCCATGGATAGCCGCCCCATGCGCCCAAGTCCGATGATCGGCCAGCGTCACGGGAAGCCTGACACCCCGTCAAGCTAGGTCAGCTCCGCCCGCGGCGGGATAGCCGCCCAACCCCCGCACGAGCGTGTCCGCGGCGAGCTTGTGCGCGTCGCAGATGCCGCCCAGATGCAGCAGCGAGTCCGTCTCGGCGGCCACCTCGCCGTCGCCGAGGCGCAGCACCAGCGGGACGCCGGGCGCGAGGTCGCTGGCTGCGAGCCCGACCGCGACGTTGACCAGGTCGTCCGAGGTAACCGCGGCCACCGCGGCGCAGCGGCGTATGCCCAGACGTTCGAGCGTCTCGCGATCGTCGCCGCGTCCGATCGCGACGGGGATGCCCGCGGCTCGCGCGAGCCGCACGCACGGCGCGTCGGGGTCGCGCTCCACGCCGAGGACCGCGATCTCGCGACGAAGGAGCTCCTGCGCCAGGCGGAAGCCGACCTGACCGAAGCCGACGAGCAACACGTGATGTCGGGCGGGGGCCGCACGGGCGCCGAACAGCGTCGTCAGGCGCGGACGACTCACGCGACGCACGAGCGCCGCCGTGAACACGGCGACGAGCGCCAGCGCGGCCAGCGTGTCGAGCACGGAGACGAGCTTGTACCACGCCGCAGCGGTCGCGGCGCCCGGCGTGCCCGCCACGGTGGCCACCGTTCTGGTGCTGAAGTACAGCGCGTCCACGAGGCTCTCGTGCAGCGCGATCGCCCCGACCGCCACCTCGATCAGCAGCGCGATCAGGATCCCGGTGCCGGCGCGCACGAGCAGGCGCAGGGCGTCGTCGACGAGGCTCGTGCCGGTGCGCCGATGCGCCGCCGAGGAGCCCGTTGCCGCGACGAGCTGCTCGGCCAGGTCGGCGGCCACGAGTTCGGAGGGCGAGACCACCTGAACCGCCGGAACCACGTGGTGCAGCTCGCGAGCGATCGTCCTGTCGAACATCGTCACCCACAGCTGCAGGTCCGGCCGCAGGTGCGCGACCAGCAGCGTCAGGCGCAGGGCGAGCACGTCGTCGCGGGTCACCACCGCCGCGGCGGCCCACCGCGGCTCGGCCAGGATCGCCGAGATCTGGCTGTCGCTGAGCGACATCGCCCGCTCGACCGCCGTCCCACCCTGCTCGAGCCTCCGTGCGAGCGCTTCGCCGAGCCCGCCGGATTCACCGAGGACCAGCACCGACCGACCGTCTGCGTTGCCCCCCTGCATCAAGAACTCACTCCCTCGGTCCACGGTCGGACCCTTCTGTTACGCACGCTGTATGACCATGGCTATACGGCGTGCGTAAGCGAACACATCACGGCCCCGCCTCCGCTCGCCCAGCCTCCTCCGCCAGCTCGACCTCGACCGCGAACTCGCCGTCCCCGGCCTCGACCTTCTCGAGACGCTCGATCGAACCCGCCTGCAGCAGGTCGTCCTCGCCGAGCGCAAGCGCCGCCAGGCGCTCCGCGGTGTCGCGCACGAGCACCCGCGTGACCGGCGCGCGCATCGGCCGCTTGGCCTGCGACTTGGCCTTGCGCACCTCGCGCAGCACGTCCGCCGTCACCCCCAGAGCCACGTCCTCCCTGGTGCGACCGTTCGCCTCGCCGTCCCGCCCAGCCGCGCCGCCGGCCGCCTGCGCCACGCCACCGCCGGCAGCCGCCTCCAGCTCGCCGGCGTCGGGCCACTGCGCACGGTGCACGGAGCCGTCCTGCCACCACGACCACACCTCCTCGCACACGAACGGCAGGAACGGCGCGAACAGGCGCTGGAATACCGACAGCGACAGTCGCAGCGCGAGGCTCACCGATGCGCTCACAGCCGGGTCCACGTCGTAGCGGCGGCCCTTGACGAGCTCCAGGTAGAAGTCGCAGTACCACCAGAAGAAGCTCTCCGCGCGCTCCAGCGCGCGCGCGTAGTCGTAGCGCTCGAAGCTGTCCGTAGCGTCCGCAACGACCGCCGCGAGGCGCGCGATCAGCGCGCGGTCGAGCGGGTGCGTGAGCTGGCCGATCTCCGATCGGTCGCCCGGGACGGGCAGCTCGGCGAGCGCGAACTTGGACGCGTTCAGCAGCTTGACCGCCAGGCGCCGGCCGACCTTCATCTGCTGGGCGTCGAACGCCGTGTCGGTGCCCGGGCGTCCGCTGGCCGCCCAGTAGCGCGCCGCGTCGGCGCCGTACTCCTCCAGCAGGTGCATCGGCGTGACCACGTTGCCCTTGGACTTGGACATCTTCTTGCGATCCGGGTCCAGCACCCACCCGGAGATCGCCGCGTTCGCCCACGGCAGCTCGTCGTAGTCCAGCTGCGAGCGCAGGATCGTCGAGAACAGCCACGTCCTGATGATGTCGTGCGCCTGCGGGCGCACGTCCATCGGGAACACCTTCGCGAACAGCTCGTCGTCCTCGCCGGCGTGGCCGGCGATCTGCGGCGTCAGCGAGGACGTCGCCCACGTGTCCATCACGTCCGGGTCGCCCGCGAAGCCGCCAGGCTGCCCGCGCTGGGCGGCCTCGTAGCCGTCGGGCACGTCCGTCGAGGGGTCGATCGGCAGCTGTCGATCGGATACCACACCGGGAACGGCACGCCGAAGAAGCGCTGACGGCTCACGCACCAGTCGCCCGTCAGCCCGTTGACCCAATCCTCGAAGCGCGCGCGCATGTACGGCGGATGCCACTGCAGCTGGCGCCCGCGCGCGAGCAGCTGCTCGCGATGCTCGATCGTGCGGATGAACCACTGGCGACTGGTCACGATCTCCACCGGGCGCTCGCCCTTCTCGAAGAACTTCACCGCGCGCGTCACCGGCTGCGGCTCGCCGATCAGGTCGCCCGCCTGCTCGAGCAGCTCCACGATCCGCCTGCGCGCCTGGTTGATCGTGCGGCCCTGCAGCTCCGCGTAGTCGGCGCGCGCGCGCTCCACGTCCTCGGACTCCCACCCCGGGCTCCCCCACGGGGCCTCCGCCAGGCGCCCGTCGGGGCCGAGCACCGAGCGCACCGGCAGCCCCAGCTCGCGCCACCACATCACGTCCGTGAGGTCACCGAACGTGCAGACCATCACCAGCCCCGTGCCCTTCTCGCGCTCGACCGCCGGGTGCGTCATCACGGGCACGCGCGTGCCGAACAGCGGCGTCAGCACCTCGCTGCCGACGAGCTCGGCGTGGCGCTCGTCGTCGGGATGCGCGAGCAGCGCCACGCACGCCGGGATCAGCTCGGGGCGGGTCGTCTCGATCAGCGCCTCTGCAGCGCCGCCGCCTGCCGCCGCCGCGCCGCCTGCGCCCACCGCCGCGTGGAAGCGCACGCGGTGCATCGCCCCGGGGCGCTCGCGGTCCTCGAGCTCGGCCTGCGCGACCGCGGTCTTGAAGTCGACGTCCCACAGCGTCGGCGCCTCCAGCTGGTAGGCCGCGTCGCGCGCCAGCAGCCCGAGGAACGAGCGCTGTGAGATGCGCTGCGCGAGCTCGCCGATCGTGGTGTACGTCATCGACCAGTCCACCGACAGCCCGAGCGTGCGCCACAGCGCCTCGAACGCCTGCTCGTCGGTCTCGGTCAGTTGGAGACAGAGCTCCACGAAGTTCGGCCTGGACACCGACACGGGCTCCTTCTCGGATGCCTCGCTCGGCACCTGGAAGTCGGGGTCGTAGGGCACCGACGGGTCACAGCGCACCCCGAAGTGGTTCTGCACGCGCCGCTCGGTCGGCAGGCCGTTGTCGTCCCAGCCCATCGGGTAGAAGACCTCCCTGCCGCGCATGCGCTGGTAGCGCGCGACCGTGTCCGTGTGGGTGAAGGAGAACACGTGGCCGACGTGCAGCGAGCCGCTGACCGTCGGCGGCGGCGTGTCGATCGAATACACCCGCTCGCGCGGCGCCGACCGGTCGAAGCGGTACACCGCCTCACGCTCCCACGCCTCGCTCCACTTGGCCTCCAGGCCCTCCAGCGTCGGGCGCTCGGGAACGCGTGCGTGCACCGCCGACGCCGGCCCCGCGGACTCGCCCGGGCTGGTTTCGCCGTCCGATCGCTGGGGCTGGGACAAGCCGTTGATCGTATCCGCCCGCGGGACGGGGGTGCCGGCGACGAGCCCGGTAGGTGTCAGCAGGGAGCCGGCCGGGTACCTGCGAGGAGCCGCCAAGCCGGGCGCGAGCGCGGGCGACTCCGGAGGATGGCAAAACTTTCGTGAGATTTCTCTTATAGACTTTACGACCGACCAGCCCGGGACTAGAGTGGCGGTCGTCTTAGACAGAGCAGCGTGAGCGCTTGAGGAGGCGCGGTGAGCTTTCGGGGAGGAGCCGCAGGGCTTCTGGGAGACCGCACCAGCGGTCGGGGAGCGACTTGAGCCTGTTCGCCAAGAAGCTCCTGGGCGTGAGCGTCGCCGTGGCGGTGCTCGGAGCGCTTCTCGGCCTGTATGTCGCCGCCTGGGCAACCAGCGCGCCGCCGACGATCTCCGCGAGCACCGCACCGGCGTCCAGCGGCGGCGATCATCTGACGCTCGAGACCGTCGCCTCGATCGGCCCCAAGTACAGCCCGTCGCACCCAAGCTGGGTCTCCTACCTCGTCAGGCAGAACGGCAAGTGGATCCACAGCACCACCTTCTCGGTGCCCGCCAACTCGGTGATCCACGTCACGATCTACCAGTACGACTCGCCGACCGGCCTGCGCAACCCGTTCCTCTCGCAGGTGCAGGGGACGATCGGCGGAACGGAGACGATCGACGGCAAGGCCGTCAGCGCGATCAACCCCGAAGAAACCTCGCACACGTGGGTGGTGCCCCAGCTCGGCCTGTTCATCCCGCTGCCCGGAGTGCCGGAAGAATCCAAGAACCCCTGCGAATTCGCCCCCTGTGAAGGCGCCGCGCACCGCACGATCGAATTCAGCTTCCACTCCGGCAAGAAGGGCCACTACCGCTGGCAGTGCTTCGTCCCGTGCGCCGCCGGCTTCTGGTACGGCCTCGGCGGCCCGATGCAGACGGTGGGCTACATGGACGGGTTCCTGAATGTCGTCTAACCCGGCCGCGGCGTCCGGCGGGACCGCTCCCGAGCCGAACCACACGGTCCGCTTCGCGATCGTGTGGCTGGTCGGCACGGTGATCGCGCTGCCGCTCGTGATCTGGGTGATCGGCCCGCTGCTGGGACCGGGCAACGGCAGCGAACAGTCGGCCGGGCAGGGCACCGACTACACGGTCCTGGCCGCGCTGGCGACGCCCGTGCTGACGCTGGTGCTGCTGTACCTCGTCTACGCCGTGGTCTTCTTCCGCCAGCCGAAGGGCGGCGCGCTGGAAGGCCCGGCCGTGCGCGGTCACGCGCGCGTGCAGAGCACGTGGATCGTCGTCACCTCGTTGATGGTGCTCGCGGTCGCCGTGTTCGGGACCGTGCGCCTGGAGGCCGACAACGGCGCCGGCTCCGGCAGCGGGCCGAACCCCCTGACCGTGCCGAAGGGCCCGAAGCTGCCGGTGCAGGTGATCGCCCAGCAGTGGCTGTTCACCTACCGCTACCCGACCTACGGTGGGGTCGAGACCACCGAACTGTACCTGCCCGACAACCAGATGGTCGAACTCCACGTGACCTCGCTCGACGTGGTCCACGACTTCTGGGCCTACAAGCTCGGCGTCAAGGCCGACGCGAACCCCGGCGTGGACAACATCGCGTTCGTCAAGCCCACCAAGCTCGAGAGCTTCACCGTGCGCTGCGCCGAGCTGTGCGGCGTGTGGCACGGCTACATGTCAAACGCCGGCAAGGTCGTCACGCCCGCGGCGTTCGAAACGTGGATCCACGAACAGCAGAAGCGGCTGGCGCCGGCGACGAAGGTCCTGCCCAAGTACAGCACCACCTACCTGCCCGAACCGACGAAGCGAGCGGAACCAGAATGAGCGCGACAAGCCAGGCCGCAGCCGCCCCCCAGCCGATCCGCGCGCCGGTGTGGCGCCGCCTGCTCGGCTTCAACCTGCTCACCGCCGTGATCCTCGGGGTCGGCGGCTACTACCTCGGCTGGTGGATCGGTCACCTGATCAACGGGCCGAGCTTCGAATACGAGACCGCCACCGACGAGAACGACGTGGCGCTGCTGCTCGGCTACGCGGGCGGCGTGATCGGCTTCCTGGTCGGCCTGGGCTTCGCCAACTATCCCCTCTCGCGGCTGCTCGGACGGCCGGCGTCGCTGCGCGAGAAGGAGAGCGAGGGGATCGGGCGCTACTTCGGCCTGTGCACCGACCACAAGGTCGTCGGCATCCAGTACCTGGTGGGAATCGGCGTGTTCTTCTTCGTCGGCGGCGTCAACGCGATGCTGATCCGCGCCGAGCTGCTGCACCCCGTCCCCACCCTCGTCGGTCCCAATCAATACCTATCCCTGGTGGGCATGCACGGCACGATGATGATGGGGATGATGACCTCGGGCATCCTCGGCCCGTTCGCCAACTACTTCGTGCCGCTGATGATCGGCGCCAGACGCATGGCCTTTCCGCGCATCGAGGCGCTGACCTTCTGGCTGCTGATGGCCGCCGGCTTCATCCTCGTCTCGACGATCTTCTTCGGCGGCTTTCCCACCGGCTGGACGGGCTATGCGCCGCTCAACGAACAGGCGGTGATGGGCATGGACTCCTACATCGTGTTCTTCGCGCTCGTGGGGATCTCGATGGCGCTGCTGGGACTGAACATGATGGCCACGATCATCACCATGCGCGCGCCTGGGCTGACGTGGTCGCGCCTGCCGATCTTCGTGTGGTCGGTGTTCGCCACCGCGATCCTGATGGTGCTCGCCGCGCCGATGCTGATCGCCACGCTGCTGATGGCGGCGCTCGACCGCACGATCGACACGACGTTCTTCGTGACCGGCGGGGGCGGCAGCTCCTACCTGTTCGAGAACCTGTTCTGGTTCTTCGGGCACCCCGAGGTGTACATCCTCGCGCTGCCCGGCTTCGGCATCGTGCTCGAGATCCTGCCCGTGTTCACACGCAAGCCGCTGTGGGGCTATCGCCTCGCGATCTCGGGCATGCTGGGCGTCACGCTGATGAGCTTCTTCGTGTGGCAGCACCACCTGTTCGTCAGCGGCATCAACGCGGACCTGCGTCCGTTCTACATGCTCTCCACGGAGATCATCTCGGTCCCCACCGGGTTCATCTTCCTGTGCGTGATGGGCACGCTGTGGAAGGCGCGAATGTCGTTCACCGTGCCGATGCTGTTCTGCCTGGCGTGGACGTTCAACTTCCTGATCGGCGGGCTCTCGGGCGTGGTGCTCTCGGACGTCCCCACCGACACGGGCCTGCACGGCAGCTTCTTCGTGATGGCGCACTTCCACTACACGATCATGGGCGGGCTGATCTTCAGCTTCTTCGCCGGCATCTACTACTGGGTGCCGAAGATGACCGGCCTGCGCTTCAACGAGATGCTCGCCAAGTGGCACTTCTGGCTGATGTTCATCTTCTTCAACTCGACCTTCCTGCCGCTGTTCGTGCTCGGCTTGAAGGGCATGCCCAGGCGCGTCAGCACGTATGAACCGAGCCTGCAGGGGCTCAACGACTGGGTGTCGATCTCAGCTTTCGTGCTCGGCTTCTCGATGCTGATCTTCATCTTCAACGTGGTCTACTCGCTGATCTTCGTGCGCGAGCCCGCCGAGGCCAACCCGTGGCGCTCGAAGTCGATCGAGTGGCAGCTGCCGACGCCCGTGCCCGTCCACAACTTCGAGCAGATCCCCGTGTTCGACTCCGATCCCTACGACTACGGCACGCCGGTCGCGGTCGGCGGCGGCCAGCCGGCGACGGCGGGGGCCTGAGCGATGTCCACACCGAGCGAGCGGGCGCCATTCGGGTTGATGGGGTCGCCCGCGCCGGCGGGCCACGAGATCCCGCCCGAGTCGCCGGACGTCGGCGCTCGCGCGCTGTCGGTCGCCTCGCGGATGCTGTGCGGCGCCTCGACGTTCTTCTTCCTGGCGTTCCTGTTCGCCTACTTCTACCTGCGCTCGATCGACGCCGACCACATGTGGCACCCGGCGCACGTGCACCCCAAGCAGGGGCTCGGCGCGGCGTTCATCGCCTGCATCGTGCTCAGCGCGGCGCTCACGATCGTGGCCGGCCGCCGCATGAAGGTCAAATCGCCCAACTGGACAGCGCCCGCGATCGCCGGCGTCGTGCTCGGGCTGGTGGCGATCGTGCTGCAGTGCGTCGAGTACACCGTCCAGCACTTCGGGCCCACCAACGGCGCCTACGCGAGCGTGTTCTGCGCGTGGAGCGCCTTCTACCTGATCGCCGTGCTGTTCACGATGTACTGGCTGGAGACGCAGGTCGCGACCGAGCTGCGCGCGCGCCGCACGCCGGCCGGCAGCGAGGGCGACATCAAGGATCCCGACCAGCTGATCGCGCCCGGGCTCGACGCGGCCGTCTTCTACTGGAGCTTCCTGGCCGCGATCGGGGTCGTGACATACGTGACGCTGTATCTCCTCTAGTGCCGGCCACCGCGGCAGCGACGCCGGGCTTCTGGGATTGGGCCTTCGACCCGCCCCTCGTGCTCGTGATCGACCTCGCCGTCTTCTACGTGATCGGCGCCAGGCGCACCGTCACGCCCGAGCGCAAGCGCGTCGCCCAGCGCTGGCGCTGCGGCTGCTTCTGGGCGAGCCTCGCGGTGCTCGCGATCGCGCTGGCCTCGCCGATCGAGCGGCTGAGCGCGGATCTCTTCTGGGTGCACATGATCCAGCACGTGCTGCTGATCGTCGTGGCGGCGCCGCTGTTCGTGCTCGCCTCCCCGTGGATCCGCCTGTGGCGCTGCCTGCCGCTCGACGCGCGCCGCTGGCTCGCGGGCGGGCTCAGCCACGGAGCGCGCACCGCCCCGCTGCGTGTGCTCAGCCGCACGCTGGGCAGGCCGGTGGCGAGCTTCGTGGTCTTCTCGGCGGTGCTGCTGGGCTGGCACGTGCCGGCGCTGTTCGACGCGACGCTCGAATCGAGCACGCTGCACGCCTTCGAGCACACGCTGTTCTTCTTCACCGCCGTGCTCTTCTGGAAGCAGGTGATCCCCTCGCCGCCGCTGCGCATTCGCCTGGCGGCGCCACAGCGGGTCGTGTTCCTGATCGGAGGGATGATCGTCAGCTGGGCGCTCGCCGTCGTGCTGGCGCTTGCTCCCCATCCGCTGTACAGCTACTACGCGGATCTGGGCAGCCGCCCCGGCGGCATCTCGGCGATGGCCGATCAGCAGCTCGCCGCGGGCATCATGTGGGTGCCGGGCTCGGTCACGTTCCTCATCGTGCTGTTCGTCTACGTCCACCGCTGGCTCGTCCCGCCTGTCCCGGATAGCGCCCGGGCCCCGCGGCTGGCGAGCGAGCACTAGGAGGGCTCATGCCAAAGATCGCCATCCCGATCGCCTCGCACTTCCTCACCGGCTCGATCCTCACGCTCGTGCTGCCGCTGGGGGTGCTGATCGTCGTCGCCATCTGGTACGTCGTGATGTGGCTCCACGGCACGGGCGAACGCTGACGCGCAGCCGGCGTGGGGTCAGCTTCGCCGCGCGTGGCGTGTGACGACGTCAGCGGCTGATGCGCCGCTCGCGGGCGGCTTGTAGCAGTCGCTCGGCCGCGCGCTCGGCGCGCTTGCACCCGGCGGTGCTGATGTGCTCGTGGCTGTAGCCGGCGCGGGTCTTCATGCCGAGCAGCGTGCGCAGAGCGTCACGTATACGTCGGCGATGTCCTGCTCGTCGGCGGCAAACTCGCGGATGATCTCGGCGCCTTCGAGGAACTGCTCGGCCTTCGCGAGCCTGCCTGCGATCGTGCTCTCATCGCATTTGCGTAGTCGCGACGTCATCGTGCAGCGTGAGCTTTGGAGGCACGACGCAGCAGGCGCAGCTTGCCGTAGAGCTCGATCCCATCTCGCGCCGCCTCGATGAGGACCTGCTGAGGCTCGCCGTCGATGAGCTCTCGCTCGCCGAACTCGAGGATCCTGGCGTCGTTTCCCGTCCAGGCGCTGGCGTGTGCCTGCAGCTTGGAAAGCTGCTCCAGCCATACTGGCTCGTCGGGCTCACAATCCGCGGGGCGGACTATGAGCAAGTCCAGATCGCTCCCTGGTGCGGCCTCGCCACGGGCGACGGACCCGAATAGCACCACGAGCGTCGGGCGTCGCTCCCAACCATTGATCGCCTCGCGTAGCCGGCCGAACACCTGTGCGGGAAGGCTCGCGAGCCCTTCTATCCAGGCTGCCGCGACGTGATCTCGGTTGAGTTGGTAGAGGTTGGCGCTGCCGGAGGAGCGCCGGGAGACGACGCCCTGCTCAGTCAGACGATCGGCCGCGTTGCGAATCCCCTGATGGGAGCCGCGGCCTACGACCCGCTGGAGCTCACGACCGGTCATCTCGGCTTCCGCGCGCGCGAGCACGCTCAACACATCCCCGTCAAGAGTAGGGGTCACTCCCTGCAGCGGTCGACGGAAGTCCATGGGAAAAGTATAGCGCCTATGCCAAGTATTTTAGACGGTCGGCAATAATACTTGCCCAGATAACGTCGATGGCGAAGCTGCTTGGCAATCGGCGAATGCAACTACGCAGCAGACGCCGGCCTTGACGGCAGCCACCTCACTGAGCGGCGAGCTTCGGCACGTCGTGTGCGATTTCGCTCGGTTCGAACGTCGCCGGGTAGATCGTCGTCAGCGTGCCGCTCGCGCTGATGCCGTACACGAGCGCCGAGTGCGACACGAGCTGCGGCTGGCCGACCTCGCGTTCGGAGCCGACGTTCCAGGCCGTCCACGTCGGTGCGAGTTCCGCGGCCGAGCCGATCAGGTACTGCATCCTGCCGGTCATCTCGTGCGCGCGCACGAACCTGGCGACGTTGGCCGGCGTGTCGCCGCGCGGATCGACCGACACGGCGATGACCTGCACCTCTGAGTCGCGCCGGCCGAGCATGTTGAGGGCGACGCGCAGGTTTGAGGTGATCAGCGGGCAGATGTCGGGGCAGTTGGCGTACAGGAATGTGACGAGCACCGCCTTGCCGCGATACCCGCTGAGCGTCACTGGCTGGCCGAGGTAGTTGCGCAGATGGATCGGCGGCGCCTGCTTGGCGGGCAGCGCGAGCGTTCCGTCGAGCTGCACCCCTCCCGGCAGAGCCGGCTTGGCCGGGCCCTTCACGAGCAGGAAGCTCGCGGCCGCGGCGATCACGAGCAGCGCCGCCATCGCCGGCAGCACCCGCAGCCACATCCGCGCGGGAGTCACATTGCCGGGGATCGTGGTCTGCTCGCTCATCCGCTCCTCCCCCTCGAGCGAGTTTACCGCCACGGTGGAGCCAGCGATCAGCTCATGTTCACGTAGCCAGTGGCTTCGGTGGGACTGCGCACGTTGGCGGCGACCTTGTTTTCGTAGTTGCCCTCGATCGTCTGGATCTGGCCGTTGGGCAGCACGTCCCTGACGATCCCCACGTGTTCGTCGCCGAACACGATCAGATCGCCCGGCTGGGGCACCACGCCCGGCCCGTTGGGTATCGCGCGGCCGGTGCTCTGCGCCCACGACCACACCTCCGAGACCGCCCCCGCCCCCTGACCCTGTTCGCCGATCGGCTCGCCCGCCTGGCGC
>JBEKGK010000071.1:0-19692 GCA_050012835.1 Solirubrobacteraceae bacterium
GGCGAAGGCGCTGACGCTCGAGATCACCGAGACGGCGCTGATGCGCAACACCGAGCTGACCGCCAGGCGACTGCGCGCGATCAAGGACCTCGGCGTGCGCATCGCGATCGACGACTTCGGCACCGGATACTCATCCTTCGCGCATCTCCAGCGCTTCCCCGTCGACGCGCTGAAGATCGACCGCGCGTTCGTCTCCCAGCTGAACGAGAACCCCGAAGGCGAGACGCTGCTGCGCACGCTCGTGCAGCTCGGCAAAGCGCTGTCGATCGAGACACTCGCCGAGGGCATCGAGCTCCAGCAACAGCTCTCGCTGCTGCGGGAGGAGTGCTGCGACAGCGGCCAGGGCTACCTGTTCGCGCGACCGCTGAGCGTGGACGACACAGAGCAGTTCCTGCTGAACTGGCGCGCGAGCGACATCTCGCAGGCCGACTCAGACCGTCCCGCCGACCCGCCGCCGCACAAGCTCGCGCGCAAGCGCGGCGAGCTCCCGCGCGCCGCGTCGCGCTTCCGGCGGCTGCTCACGGCCGGCGGGGACAGCGGATAGCGGACTCGCATCTGGCACCCAGCGTGCACCGCTGCATGCGGGCGGCCTGACGGGCATGCATAGTTCCCCGCGGTGTGTGTGCGGCCTTCTCCGGTAGCCCTCGGACGAGGACGGGCGTACCGTCGGTGCGTCCCGTATCTCGAAGGAGGTCGCAGATGTCCGCCGCTCCCGCATATGTCACGTCGCGGATAGCGGCAGCCGCGCTGCTCTCGCTCGGCGTGGGCGTCCTAAACAGCAACATCGGCGCGGCGTATGCCTTGAGCCCACCGCCCACAGTCACGACGGTCGTTCCCAACGTTGGCCCGGCAACCGGCGGTACCCGCGTGAAGATCCACGGCGCCAACTTCACAGGAGCTACCGCGGTCAAGTTCGGCGCAACCACAGCCACCAGCTTCACGGTCAAGACGGCTACCTTGATCACTGCTGGCTCCCCGGCGGGGTCGGGCACGGTGGATGTCACCGTGACCACCCCCGAAGGAATCAGCCCCGCCGGCTCGGGCGACCAGTTCAGCTACCTGCCGGTCGTAAGCGCCGTATCGCCCGACAGCGGTCCCGCGGGCGGCGGAACCACCGTGACCATCGCCGGCGCCGCGCTCGCTGGAGCCACCGCGGTCGAGCTCGGCTCGACCGCTGCCACTAGCTTCACCGTCAACTCGGCGACCTCTATCACCGCAGTCTCGCCAGCAGAGGCGGTGGGCAAGGTCCATGTGAGGGTCGCAAACCCGCACGGCACCGGGCCCGCGACGACCAAAGTCACCTTCCAATTCACGCCCACCGTCACCGACGTGAGCCCGAACACCGGGCGCGAAGCGGGCGGCACGCAGGTGAGCGTCACGGGCACCGGCTTCGCCGTCGGGACAACCGCGACACACCTCAGCTTCGGGGGTGCGCGAGGCTCCTCGGTCAACTGCACCACGACCACGGAATGCACCGTTATCACTCCACCACATGAAGCAGGGACGGTGCACGTGACCGCGATCGTCAACGACATTCACAGCCCGCAGGCCGCTGCTGCGCAGTTCACCTACGAACGACCCGCGGGACTCTATCTCGAGACCCGGGAACACAGCCGGCTTCCGGCGGGAACGCCGCTCGAATTCGAATACGAGATCTACGGGCCGGAACTCGCCACCTGCTACGTGCGGAACGCGGCGACGATAGCCCTAAACGACGATCCCGCTGACAAGATCGAGGTTGGCATGGCCCTCCTGGAAATCCCGGAACGGTGTGGGCGCGAGGTGTTCGGCGCCTTGCCCGAACACTTCACCCTGAACGCCAACTCGAATGGAACGGCATCCATCGAAGGCGCGCTGGGCGTGAGCCTATTTGGGTGTGTCTTCGAAAGCGAAAGCGGCAAGATGTCCGGCACGATCGGGGAGGAACGGTACTTTGGCGCGGACTTGCAAGCGGTGCTCGCGCTGACAGAAGAAGAACCAGGAGCGGAGTGCTCCGAAACAGAATCGCTCAACATCGGGGTCGACGAAATCGTCGTCGAACTGCGCAGCCCCGAACACCGCTACGAAATACTCGAAGCCGAAGTGGTGCCCTGAGTCGCCGATCGCCCCGCCCTTGGCTTGTGGCCTGCCGCGCGGCTTTGCCCTTCGAGGGCCTGTTGGGCGAAGCAGGCTACGTGGTTCTTCGATATCGCCTGCGATCACGTAGTTTCCCACATACCTGGGGCGCCATAACACCGATGCTGGGTGCTCATCGAGGAATAGCGTCGAGTGCGTCGACTGGGCTGGTAGCCAAAAGGAGGCCGTGATGAGCAAGACAGGTGCAGAAATGGTGGGCGACGCCAAGGCTCAGGTCGAGGGCATCCCCGCAGGATGCCTCCGCCGAGTCAATAAGGAAGCCAACAACGAAGTAGGAAAGGGAGCAACTCAGATGCACCGCCCCTCTACACATCCACGCTCTATCGTCCTGGCCGCCACGGCTGCATTGCTGGTGCTCGGGATCTGCGCGACCGCGCTCGCTGCGCACCCGATCGCCGGCAAGACGTACACCGGCTATACCACCTTGCCCCCAATTAACGGCCACCGCGGTCCGGTCAGCTTCAGCGTTTCGAGCAATGGCCGCAGTCTGCTGGCATTCAAGTACGGCACCGTCGGCTGCACTCCCGTGAGCACCTTCACCGGCAACCCATACACGAGCGCGGCCAACATCATCAAGGTCGGAACAATCACATCGTCCGGCAACGGCAGTTTCTCCGCCACGAACGCCAAGTCCACGTACCTGAACAGCAAGAAGGGCAAGAAGTACGTCACCATTTCGACGATCGCTGGCAAGTTCAAGACCGCGGACAGCGCCACCGGAACGATCGCCTTCTCCCAGAAGATAGCCGGGCCTGGAGGCGCCAACAACAGCTGCGGTCCCTATACAATCCGTTTCACGGCGACGACCAAGTAGCGCAGGACGCGACCGACTCGGCGTCGGCCACGACGGTCGACGCCGATGGGGCAATCAGACGGCCTCCACTGGGCGATCTCGCCGTTGACGAAGTCGATTTGGCGCAGACAGCCCTGCACCGTCTCGGCCTCCTCCTCGGGCAGCTGCTGCTCGGCGAGCCAGACGCGTCCCTTGCGGCCGAACAGGTCACTCACCGGCGGGCCGCCGAGCAGAAGGTCGACGCCTCCGGCAAGGTCAGCGTGCGCTGCATGAGCAAGCTCTACAAAATCGGCCTAGGACGAGCCCACAAAGGCCGCACAATCAAGCTCCCCATCGCCGACCAGCAGATCCGCGTCATCGACCTCCAAGGGCAGCGGCTTCGGCCCATGTCCTGTGCGAGGCGTTTGATGCGGTCGCTGTCGTGGCCGTGTTCGCCGAGGTCTTGGCGGTTGACGTACCAGTCGGTGCCTTCGCGGGCGCGGGATGCCTCGACGTAGGCGGGCTCCTTGCTGGTCTGCCAGCCGCCTGTGAGCACGAGGGTGCGGGTGACGGTCGCGCCTTGCGCGCGGTGGATGTGGCTGGCGTACCCGAGTCGTAGGCGCGCGAGCTCGTCGCCGGCGAGCGTCCGCCACTGGCTGGTGGCGTCAAACTGGATCAGCACCTCGCCGGTCTCGTTGATGTCGATGACCTCGCCGCGGGCGCCGTTCTCGACGCGCTCGGCACCAAGTTGGTGGTGTTGGTCGATCATTGCTACGCGGTCGCCGGCGCGGATGCCGTAGTGCACGCCGGGCACCTGGACTTCGATGTCGCCGAGTTCGCCGCGCTCGGCGCGGTAGTGCTGAGCGCGTGCGTTGAGACGGTTGATCTCCAAGTTGGATGCGTCGGAGATGAGCGCGACCTGCTCGATGGGAATGACCTCGGTCAGCGTGGCCCAGTCGTGGGCGGCGCGCTCGACGGCCTCATCACGGGTGTCGGCCATGTGCAGCTGGCCTCGGCGGAGGTAATGCGCCATCGCCCGGTCCGAGCGGCCCGCACGTAGGTCCGCCCATGCTCTCTGCTCGTCGGGGTCAAGGGTTCGCCGCACGTTCGACAGTGCCACGCTCGGCGCGATCTCGGCGAGCCGGTCGAACATCCCGCCCGCGCCGATCGAAGGGAGCTGCGCGCCGTCACCGATCGCGACGAGCTTCGCCTCAGTCCGCTCCACTACCTCGGTCAGCCGGTCGAGCCTGCTGGTGTCGGCCATCCCCGCCTCGTCAAAGAAGATCGTCGTACGAGCGTCGATGTCGAGCCGGCCGTTCTGCGCCCTGACGATAAGCGCGTCGAGCGTCAGCGTCCGCCCGGCCATCGCGGGGCTCTCCTGGCCCAGCCGCTGAGCGGTCGAGCCGGACACCGCGATGCCGTACGTGTGGTGGCCGGTGAGCTGCTCCGCTCGCGCTGCCGCGTCGATCACCACTCCCTTGCCGGTCCCAGCCGGGCCAACGAGGATGGCAGCGCGCTCGGGGCCGGTGATCGTCTGGAGCGCGTGGACCTGCTCGTCGCTGAGCCGCGAGCCGATCCGCTCAGCGAGACGGTTGCCCGCGACTGTGCGCGCCGGCTGACCCACGTCCCTACCGGCAGGCTTGGCGAGCCGGGCGAAGTTGCGCTCGATCGCCTGCTCTTTCGCGCGTATGGCGAGCGTCGTCATCCGCCCGCCTTCCAACGGGAGCACGCGCCTCTCAGCGACCATCCCCCGCGCCCTGACGAGCGCGTCGGCTGGGCCGAGTTCACCGGCAGACTGCTCAAGCAGCACCGCTCGCAGCTCGCCCGGCTCGAACGTCGCAGCGCGCTCGGTCAATCGTTCTTCCACTCGATCCTCAAGCGCACCCTCACGCCGAGAGCGACCGTCCAGCCGTCTGTCGTGTCGCTCGCGCGGGAAGCCGTGACGCGCGGCCTTCTCGTCCCACACCCGCTGCAGGTCCGCACGGGTCACAGGGAGCTTGGCCTTGCGGTTCTCAAGCTTCAACCGCCGCAGCTCCCCGCGCTCCGGTGCCCTCCCCCACTTCGCCCGGAAACGCTCCGCCGCCGCCGCGACCTCACGACTCCGAGCGGAGAACGCGTCGATCAAGCCCTGCGGAACACCGGCGATCTCGAAATACCGACCCTCCTTGCCCGTGCCCGCGTCGATCTCATAGCCCTGCTGGGACAGCTCGTGCGCGAGCGCGGAGCGGTAGAACGCACCGACCTCACGAGCGGAGCGGAAGATCGGCCGCGAGGCGACCGCGACGATCCGCCCGTCCTCCCTGACCGCGCTCGTCACGACCACATGGCTATGCAGCTGCGGGTCCGGGGCATCGCCATCCATCACGCCGCGCGCGGTCGTATGCAGATACTCCGCCGCGATCAGCTCGCGTGCCGGCTCCTCCACCACCCCAGCGCCATACCGGCGCCTGACCGTCGGGACCGTCTCGGCCATGTGCGCAAGCGCCTGGTCGACCGCGGCCCGGTGCGCCTGCTCAATCACCCTGCGCTCGTGCTCGTCGCCGAGCGCCCACGTCACCGACACCGACTTCGGAGCACTGAACGTCACATCGATCCCACCGCCACGGCTGCCGTCAGCGCCGGCCTGGCGCAGCCAGCGTTCGCTCCTTGGGTGCCTGCCCTCCATCAATGCGATGAAGTCCGGGCCGCCAACGACGGTGCTGTCGATGCCGAGCTGCGCGAGCGTGTCCGCCGAAGCAAGCCAACGGCCGGGTGCCTGGGCCGGCTCGCCGCCGGGTGTCAGGTAGTAGTCGCCGCGCTCAGGCGCCACGGTCTTGCCCTCCAGATACCGGGCATACCCGCCGCCCTTCGCGGCACCAATGCTCGAAGCGGTCACCACTACCGTTAATGACCGCGAGACCGCCGAAACGGCCACCGAGTTGTGGGTCTGCGTCTCTGCACACCGGGTATAGACCCCAACCACCCCGAAGCGGCCAACCAATTTCCCGCCGCCACCACAGCGAACACCGGCACGAGGGGGCCAAGCCGACACAGCACCCACACAGCACCCGCAGGGTCGTGCATGTGGTCTGTCCTGAGTCGTTGTGCTGTGCCGCCGGCGAAGCGCGGGGGGACGGCAGGACGGCAAGGCCAGCACGGAGAGCGGGCTGGCTTGGGTCGGTCGGGCGACGTGCGACACTAACGAGCGATGGAGCCGGCTCATGTGACGCTCAGCGGGGATCTGTCGGGCGACTACGTGGTTGAGGATCGTCGTCCTGACGGGCGTGTCGTCTTGCGTCCTGACCTGAGCGTGAAAGCCGTGCTCTCCCGCCACGGCGAGCGCGAGCTGACACCGGATGAGTTCGTGCGGCACTTCGGGGAGCTGCCCACAGACAGCCCGCGCGGCCGAGGCGCGAACGCGCAACTACGCCCCGGTTCGAGCACCCATGCCCCACCGATCTGAAGGTCGTCCCCAATGGCGGCTCGCCGGGATTTATCGTGCCAATGCCAACCACTCGTCTGATCTGAATCCGCAGACTGATTGTGCTCTGGTAGTCTGCCGCGGTCCAAGCTGGAAGACGGGAGCATCGGATGCGCGGGTCGGGTGTCAGGATTGCTGGGAGCGTCACGTCGGGTGCCTAACGTCGGCCGGACCGTGCGGGTATCCGACCCGGTGCACGGCTACATCACTCTGACGCCGATCGAGCGGAGACTGCTGGATACGCCGGCCGCGCAGCGAATGCGTTATGTCGGACAGTCGGGGCTCGTGCACTTGGTGTTCCCTGATCTGCGGACCTCCCGGTTCATCCACAGCCTCGGCGCAATGCATCTCGCCTCTCGGTTTCTGGCGTCCTCACTCGAACACGCTGAGCCGAGCGACAGCGACGCAGCTCTGAAGGCGATCAAGGCTGCCGTGAAAAACGAGATCGGCGAGGTCAGCAGCGCGAAAGTGTGCGCCGAACAGCTTGAGCATGATGGGCTTCTTTGTGATCGGGCGGCCCCCGAGAAATACAGGGAGTTCCTGCTGATCGCTGAGCAAGGGCTGCGATTGGCGGCCCTATTCCATGATCTCGGACATCTGCCGTTCAGTCACGACTTCGAGTTCGCACTCGAGCAGCTCGCGCCCGAGATCTCCGGCAATGTGGACGCCCAGACGAGCGGGCTACTCGAACAGCGCCCGGGTCGGGACGCGCTTCACGAGCGGATCGGTCACGACCTGACGTACCTGCTGTTCGAGCAGGCATTCGCTAGCGAACCACTGGAGGCAGCGCGAGTCAGCTTCCAGGTGGCGCGAAAGATCCTCGAGACCTCTGAGGCACAAACCGTCGCAAAGATCCACGATACGGGTGGTCTTGAGACGCCTGCGGAAGGCGCGTGGGCGTGGCTGCACACCCTGATCGCCGGGGAGCTCGACGTGGACCGCTGCGACTACGTGCTGCGTGACGCGCGAGGCTACGGATTTGAGTCGGCTCGCTTCGATCTGCAGCGGCTTATCGACAACGTGATCGTAGTACAGGATCCGCAGGTGCCGAACGCGCTCGTGCCCGCCGTCCGGGCGCAGGGTCAGGCGGCGGTCGAGGCGTTCCTGATCGCCCGCTCTCGCGTCTATCAGTGGGGCACGCGGCACCACAAGGTCGGGCAGGTCGCGGTAGCACTCCGCTACGCAACTGGCGAGCTGTTGCGCCCGGCGCTCGAAGATCCCAAGAAAGATCATCCGCTGCGCACGTTCCTGTCCGACCTGCAGCAAATCCTTCAATCCCACGACAACCGCGACGAACTCGAGGACGTAGGTGCTCTCCTACAACGGTTCGCCAGATACGACGACCAGTGGTGGATGGGGTTGCTTCGGGATGGCCCCCAAGACGATGAGTGGTTCAGGCTCGTCTGCTGGCGCGGCCGTGGTCCGAAGTGCCTATGGAAGCGAGTAGTGGACTTCCCGCTCGACTCGGCGACAGAAACGCTAAGGGACTGGAACAAACGGCTACCGGCCCGTACCGACGTGGTGCAGGGACGAGCGTGGGACGATGCTGTCCGGAGCCTCCGTGATGATGGCATCCTGGTGATACGCCACCGGTTCGAACCCTGGAAGCCGTCGGAGGCGACGAAAACCCACGATGAGCCCGAGTCCGCGTTGAGCTTCTACGTCCCAGACAAGCCGCCTGGCGAACGACTGGTGCCCGTGAGCAGGGTGTCCTACCCGGTGGCGGCACTCCGCGAGGGCTGGCTGCGCGACCTACAGGTGCACGCCTACGCTGATTCCAACTCCGCACTTTCCGGGCTCGACGTCATCGACCGGCTGACGCCGAGACCCTAGGAGGCTACAATGGCCCACGTGACACTCCTTGATCTGTTCCGTGATCTCGACGGAAGAGACTTCTCGACCCGTCAGAGGCTTGAGGAAGCCGTGCTGGAGATCTTCAACCAGCACGTCACCGAGCTACCGGTGGGCTATAGCTACATGGACGCGATCGAGGGTGCCCGCGCGCAGGGCTGGCTGGACACGAACGGGAAAGGTCACGGCGTCAAAGTGGCACTCCCGAAGCCGCTCGCTGGCGTCGCCTAGACACTCCTGCTGAGGGTATGCGGCATATCTTCGACGGTCACCGGGACTGTGGCCGGTAGCCCACCCCCAGTGGGCGGCACGAGCGGGTCGCTCGGCAACCACGGGTCGACTTGGACTCGGCCATGGTCGCCCGCTAGCTTAGCTACGCGGAGGATGCTGGTTCATGGGCCGGCTATGTGCTCCGACCTCCTCCCTGGCGTATCAGCGAGGACGTCCGAACGCCCATCCTGTCGGCCAACGCGATCATCACGTCAACCGCAGGATCAAACCGTCCAGCTTCGAGAGCCTTGATCTGGTGTGCGCCGACGTCGGTCCCTGCGGCGAGGTCAGCGACGCTGACTCCCTCCCGCTCGCGTACCTGCCGGAACTTCTCTTCCGAAGCGGATCAACTCAGCTCGCGTGTTCATGGCTTCCTCTCGTGAGTAGTTGTGGCAGTGGCGCAAGGCAGTAGCCGACGCCCCACGTCGAAGGCACCCAGCCGATCGCGCCCGCCGTTGCGAGCTTGCAACGCAGCCGCGAAGCGTGGGACTCCACCGTCCGCGAGGTGTCCTGCGACGGGTATCCCCACACATGCCGCAGTAGCTCGGCTTTGGCGACGACGCGCGTCGGTTCGCGCGCGAGGTAGAGCAGCAGTGCGTACTCGCGTCTGCGCACCTCCACGGGCGTCGATCCATAGATCACCGTCCGCGTCGCTGTGTGGATCGTCAACGCCTCGCAGCGGATCACTGGCGGCGTCTCGCCAGATGGCCGGCGCAGAAGCGCCCGTACTCGCGCAAGCAGCTCCGCGTAAACGAACGGCGCTCGGATCACGTCGTCGGCTCCAGCCTCGAACGCTCGCAGCGTGTCCGTGGCATCGCTGCTCGCGCTGATCCACAGGACACGAGCACCGGAACCCGCGAGCCCACCCCCTCGCAGGGCACGTAGAGCGCCGAGCCCTGAGCCTCGCTTCGACGCACGGCTAAAGACGATCAGATCGATCTCGCCGACCGACGCGGGATCGCTGACCAACCGAGTGTCGAAGCCGTCAAGCGCCAGCTCGTCCGCCAGCGCTTAGTTTTCGCTCTGCTGGCCGTAGATCACTACGACCGGGGGCACGGCTCGCGGGATATCGTCCGGCTACATGGGAACCCCCCCTTTCCTTGCCACGCCCCCGGCTGTTGACGCAGCGCGGGGGCACTTATTTGTGCTGATACGGGACTTATCGCCCGTGGACTTCAATACAGCAGATCGGAAAGCTACCACCATCCCCGGACTCTCTCCAGCACACCTCGCATTCGGCGACGCGATCCGCGCCATACGCAAGGAACAGGGCATCTCCCAAGAAGCGCTCGCGCTCAAGTGCGGCCTCGACCGCTCCTACTACGGAGCAGTCGAGCGCGGCGAGCGCAACGTCTCGCTCACAAACATCATCAGGATCGCCGACGCGCTCCAGACGCGGCCAGCGGCTATCTTCGCGCGCGCGGAAACCGCTGAGCATTAGGCCCGCACGCGGGACCTATGTCCGCGACTACACCTCTGCGCGAACAGCGTCGCAGCGCAGCATCAGCGGTCAAACCCACCCGCGTTTGCTACCCACGAGTGCTACCCACGACGCCGCAAGTCCTACCACGCACCACCCTAGATACAACAAAACCCCCGGAAATCCGGGGGTTTTGCTTCAAGCGGATGAAGGGATTCGAACCCTCGACCTTCGCCATGGCAAGGCGACGCTCTAGCCAGCTGAGCTACATCCGCAACGTGCGGCCATTCTACAGCGGTCGCCGCGCTCCCACCTGGTAGACGGCCGTCAGACCCGCTTCAAAGCCCTGTCCTGCGGCACGCAGGTACAGCCGCCACACGCGCGTACGCTCGACGCCCGCGAGCGCCTCCGCCTCGTCGAGGTGCTCGTCCAGCCGCTGCGCCCAGTGGCGCAGGGTCACCGCGTAGTCCTCGCGGAAGCCCTCGACGTGCTCGGTGTGCAAGCCCGCGCGCTCGAGCGCGCGCTGCACGCGCGAGAGCGGCAGCGGCTCGCCGTCGGGGAACACGTAGCGCGTGGAGAACAGGTCCTCGAGCGGCTCCGCCGCGGGATCAAGCGCCGCGATCGCGTGGTTCAACAGCATCCCTCCCGGGCGCAGCAGGCCGAACAGCGACTGCGCGTACACGTCGATCTGGGCTTCGCCGACGTGCTCGGACATGCCGATGCTCGCGATCGCGTCGAACGACGCCTGCGGCAGCTGCCGATAGTCCTGCACGCGGATCTCGATCTTCTCGCTGAGGCCCGCCTGCGCGACGCGCTCGCGCGCGCTCTCGGCCTGCGGCTCGGACAGCGTGATGCCGACGACCTCCACGCCGTGCTCGCGCGCGGCGTGGATCGCGAAGCTGCCCCAGCCGCAGCCGACGTCGAGCACGCGCATGCCCGGCGCCAAGCCGAGCTTGCCGGCCACCAGCTCGAGTTTCGTGCGCTGCGCGTCCGCCAGCGTCTGCGCGCCCTTGGAGAAGATCGCGCAGCTGTAGGTCATCGACTCGTCCAGGAACAGCGCGAAGAACTCGTTGCCGACGTCGTAGTGGTAGCGAACGGCCGCCGCGTCGCGCTCGGCGCTGTGCAGGCGGCCGCGAAGCGTCAGCTCGAGGCCCGGGCGCCGCGGCAGCCCTCCCGGCGCAGCCGCAGCCGCCGCCGCCAGCCCGAGGCGCACACGGTCGGCGAGGCTCAGCTCGGGCGGCTCGAATTCGTCGACCACGAGCAGCGCGCGGTCGAGGTCGTCGACCGCTAGCGAGCCGTCCACGTAGGCGCGACCGAGACCCAGCGTCCCCGGCGCCGACAGGAAGTGCGCGAGCGCCACCGGGCGACGCACGAAGAAGGTCGGCGCCCCCTCGACCGTCGCCGCGACGCTGCCGCCGTCCCAGAAGCGCACGTTGAACGGCCTCGATGGAAACACGCGCTGTAGCTCGCGGCCAAGTGGTCTGCTCACGCGAATGATTGCCACGCCGCAACGATTGCATATGACCGTCGCCTCTTGCAGGTTCGGCGCTCGAAGATCCTCAAAAGCTGCCAGCGCCGGCGCCCTTCGCGGTGCGCGCCGGCGTCTCGGCCGAACCGGCGCGGTCATCGGCTAGCCTGGGTGCATGCGACTGTTCGGGCGCGACAAAGCAGCCATGGTCGAGCCCGCTGCCGCGCTGCCCGGGCGCAGCGAGCAGATGCGCGTGCCCGACCGTCACGAGGTGCTCGGCACGCCGCTTCAGGGGCCGTTCCCCGAGGGGGTGCAGACCGCGATCTTCGGCATGGGCTGCTTCTGGGGCGCCGAGCGAATCTTCTGGGAAGCCGACGGCGTGTACACGACCGCAGTCGGCTACGCAGGAGGGGTCACGCCCAACCCCACCTACGAGGAGGTGTGCAGCGGGCGCACCGGGCATTCAGAGGTAGTGCTCGTCGCCTTCGACACCGCCAAGACCAGCTACCAGGAGATGTTGCGGCTGTTCTGGGAGGGGCACGATCCCACCCAGGGGATGCGCCAGGGCAATGACGTCGGCACCCAGTATCGCTCGCTGCTCATGTGGCACGGCGACTCCCAGCGAGCCGCCGCCGAGGCCTCGATGAGCGCCTACCAGCAGATGCTGTCGGCTGCCGGCCACGGCACGATCACCACCGAGCTCGCAGAGGTCGGGGACCGATCGAAGATCGGCCAGCACCCGTTCTACTACGCCGAGGCATACCACCAGCAGTACCTGGCCAAGAATCCCGGCGGCTACTGCGGGATCGGCGGCACCGGCGTCGCCTGTCCAGTCGGCATCGCCGGCTGAGCAGACGGAGCAGCGGCCCCGCCGAAGCGAGGCCGCCGAACCCGTCCTGCACCCCGAGGCGGGCGCGTCCGTGGGGAGGACGCGCCCGCGCTGGGAGAGGCGCTTCGTGCGCCTACGCTCCGGCGCCCGCCGGCACCGTGCCGCCAGGGTGCCACGCCGCACCGTGCGGACCACCGAGCGTCGGCACGTCGGAGGGGTAGACCTCGTTGCCGTGGATCGCGTGATCGCCGATCTCCAGTTCCTCGTCGGAGAGACGTAGCGGCACGAAGATCCCGACCAGCTTCAGCAGGATGAACGTGACCACCGCGCAGTAGACGATCACCCACAGCGCAGCCTCCGCCTGCCAGCGCAACAGCGTCCAGCTGCCGTTGATCAGCAGGCCGGATTTCCCTGGCAGGTTCGACGCGCCGCCCCTGCCGATGTACTCGACGACGTTCGCATCGGCCAGCAAGCCGACCAGCAGACCGCCGCAGAGCCCGGCGATCCCGTGTGTATAGATCACCCCCAACGTATCGTCGACATGACGGAACATCGGCGCTCGGCTGAGGAAGCGGATCGCCATCCACACGATCGTGGAGGCCACGACACCGATGATGATCGCCCCGTAGCCGTTGACGAAACCGGCCGCCGGGGTGATGCCCACGAGGCCCGTGATCATGCCGTTGACAGCGCCGATCATCGACGGCTTGTCGCGGAAGATGTAGTCCCAGGCGATCCACACCAGCATCGCCACCGCCGTGCACAGGTTCGTGTTCAGCACGGCCGCCGAGGCGTCCGCACCGGCGTAGTAGGAGTCTCCACCGTTGAAGCCGTTCCAGCCCAGCCACAGCAGACCAGCTCCGACCGCCACCATCAGCAGGTTGTTCGGAGCATCGACCTCGCGATCTCGCTGCAGGCGTGGTCCGATGACCGCCGCCGCGACGAAGCCCGAGACACCGGCCGCCAGGTGGATGACGTAACCACCCGAGTAGTCCAGTGCGCCGTGGGCCGCAAAGTAGCCGCCGCCCCACAGCAGGAACGCGTTGACCGTGTACACCGCCGTGATCCACAGCAGCACGAACGGAATCCACGCCTTGAAGTTGATCCGCCCGAGCACCGAGCCGAGCATCAGGATCGGCGTGATCGCGGCGAACACGAACTGGAAGTACACGAGCGAGGACTCCGGGAAGTGGAACGGCGGGCCTTCCGTGACCGACGGGATCACCGCCTGGTTCTCCTCAGCGGCATGCCCGAGCACGCTTCCGGGTTCACCGAGCATCGTGCCCAGGAACCCTTTCGTGCCGAAGATGCCGGAGCCGCTATGGGCGATCGGGTTGTCGAAGCCCATCTTGAACGCCCACAGGCACCACGCAACCAGCACGAGGCAGAAGGCCACGAACGTGAGCATCATGCTGTTGACCGACCAGCGCTTCTGCATCACGCCGCCATACAGGACCGCCAGGCCCGGCAGGCTCATCAGTCCGACAAAGGTCGCCGCAGTCATCTGCCACGCGTTGTCGCCCGCGTTCAGCCAACTTGGGTATGACAGCCAGGTCATGGGCCTCCGTTCCTTCGATTGTGGATGTGGTGGCAGCGACCCACCCGGAAGCGGGCACCGCGCACCAAATGACAGTCCGCGTATGAAATCCGGCCTGTGGAAACGCGGGTAGGGCCATCCGGGCCAACACTTGGCCCAAGGCTTTAGACATTTGTCTAGACGGCCGCAGGCGGCCTTTGGCTAGCCGGACTTGAACGGATATCCGGCCCGCTGGCAGGCTGCCCGCAGTTCCTGGCGGATGCTGTGGAAGCTCCCCGAGGCACAGATGCGCCTGGCCCGCGAGCCGCACCCCTGCAGCTCGGCGCCCCCGAGCGTGCTCGCGAACGTCACTTCGATGCAGCCCTTGCGCGGCGGTGACCCGCTGGTCAGCGCGAACGCGCCGAGCCCGATCAGCGCCAGCAGCACGCAGCTCACCAGGACGGCGACCACCGTCTTCTCGCGACGCCCCCAGCGCAGCGGCTCGGACAGCCGCCGGGACTGGTCGAACATGATCATGCGATCGGAAAGGCTACTCGGCTGGCTGGAAGGAGAGCGCGGCCGAGTTGATGCAGTAGCGCTGGCCCTCCGGCCCGGGTCCATCGTCGAAGACGTGGCCCAGGTGCCCGCCGCAGGTGCGGCAGATGACCTCCGTGCGACGCATGAACAGGCTGTTGTCGGGGCGCAGCTCGACGGCCTCCGCGACCGCCGGCTCGGTGAAGCTGGGCCAGCCGGTGCCGGAGTCGAACTTCGTGTCCGCGCTGAACAGCACCGCCGAGCACGCCGCGCAGCGATAGTCGCCGGAGTCCTTGTTGTAGACGTACTCGCCCGTGAACGGCGCCTCGGTGCCGGCCTTGCGCAGCACGTCGTACTGCGCCGGGGTCAGCTGCTCGCGCCACTCCTGCTCTGACTTGACGACCTTCGGCTCGCTCGTGGACATGGCACACGTTTTAGCACCAGCCGCCGGAGCGCACCACACGCCGCCTGCTATCGTGATCCTTACGTTCACGTCAGATTCAGAGACCAGGAGCTGGGGGCAGGCAGCTTGACGACGACCACCACGCCCATACCGCAGGCTCCGGGCCGCCCGCCGGCCTCGCGCTTCGGTGTCGCCGCCGGGCACGCGAGCTATAAGTGGTGGGCGCTGTCGTGTACGAGCCTGGGAATGCTGCTCGCGGCAACCAACTCGGGGACGCTGATCATCGCGCTGCCCGATCTCGAGCGCTCGCTGCACACGAGCCTGCTCGCGCTGGTGTGGGTGATCCTCGCCTACCTGATCGCAGCGACCGTGCTGGTGTTGACGGCGGGCCGCCTGAGCGACCTGTTCGGACGCAAGCGCGCGTACGTCGGCGGCTTCGTCGTGTTCGCTTTCGCGTCCCTCGGCGCGGGGTTCTCGCCCAACGCGACCGTGCTGATCCTGTGGCGCATCCTGCAGGGCATCGGCTCGGCGTTCCTGTTCGCGAACGCCGCCGCGCTGGTCACCGACGCGTTCCCCAAGGAGGAGCTCGGCCTGGCGATGGGCGCCAACACGATGGTCGCGGCGATCGGGCTGGTGCTCGGCCCGGTGCTCGGCGGCGCACTCGTTGCGATCTCCTGGCACTGGGTGTTCTGGTTCAACGTGCCGTTCGCGCTCGCCGGCGCCACCTGGGGCGCGCTGATCCTGCGCGAGCTCGCCAAACCGGACTCCGTGCGCGGCTTCGACGTGCTCGGCACCACCACCTTCGTGGTGGGGCTCACCGGCCTCGTGCTCGGCGTCTCGCGCGGCGGCCTCAGCGGCTGGAACGATCCGATCGTGATCGGCGGCCTCGCCGCCGCCGCAGTGCTGCTTCCGCTGTGGGTGGCGATCGAGCACCGCTCGCGCGCGCCCATGCTCGACCTGGAGATCTTCCGCAGTCGGCTGTTCGCGGCGGCCAGCGGCGCCGCGTTCATCAACGGCCTCGCGCGCTTCGCGCTGATGTTCCTGTTCGTCTTCTACTACCAGGGCGCCCAGGGCGACTCGCCGATCGACGCCGGCATCAAGCTGATCCCGCTCGCGCTCGGCATGCTGGTGGCCTCGCCGATCGCCGGCATCTACGCCGACCGCCACGGCTCGCGCACGCTGGCGGCGCTGGGCATGCTCGTCAGCGCGGCCGGACTGGCGGCGATGACCACGCTGCAGGTCCACACCCCCTACTGGCAGAGCGCGCTGTGGCTGGCGATGGTGGGCGTCGGCTCGGGCATGTTCAACAGCCCCAACACAGCGGCCATGATGGGGGTCGTGCCGGCCCACCGCCGCGGGATCGCCGCCGGCGCAAGGACGCTGCTGCAGAACACCGGCGCGGTGCTGTCGATCGCGTTCGTGCTCGCGATCATCACCTCGGCGGTTCCCAAAGCCACGCTGTTCGCGGTCTTCTCCGGTCTCGCCAAAGGGCTTTCCGCGGAGAAGCTCGCGCCGTTCATCGCCAACATGCACACCGCCCTGTGGGTGCTCGCGGCGATCTCGTTCCTCGGCATGTTCGTGTGCCTGCTGCGTCCGCGCCACGTGCACGCCAGCGAGCGGACGGGCGGGGCGAGCGGGACCTCGTCCCCGGCCCCCTCCCCCGCTCCAGCCCACGCGAGCACGCAATGAGCGCTGCGCCCGCGGAAGCGACGAGCACCGCTCCCGAGCAGCCGTCAGGGCCGCGCGGCGAGAGCCTGCGGATCGGCGACGTCGCCCGCCTGGTCGGCACCACGCCGCGCACGATCCGCTACTACGAGGAGATCGGGCTGCTCCCCGAGGCGCCCACGCGACCATCGGGCCAGCACCGGATCTACACGCACGCGGAGGTCGAGCGGCTGCGCGAGGTGATGCGCCTGAAGGATCTGCTCGGGGTCTCGCTGGATGAGCTGAAGACGCTGCTCACGGCCGAGGAGGCGCGCGCGGAGGTGCGCGCCCAGCTGCAGCGTGACGACGTCTATCCCGAGCGCCGCCACGAGCTGCTGAGCGAGGCGCTGGGCCACATCGAGCGCCAGCTCGAGCTCGTCCGGCATCGAGCCGGTGAGCTGGCTAAGCTCGAACACGAGCTGGCCGAGACGCGCAAGCGCGTGCGGCGCAAGATCCGCGAGCTGGAGTCCGACCCGGCAGTCGCGGCTGACCCGGCGCTTGCGAGCATCGCGCGCGAGTAAGCGAGAGTGAGGGCCCGATCGACCGAGGAGGCAGCACTGACATGACAGCCACGCAGGTAAAGGCGAGCCCCGACGGCGTCCCCGGCGCGGTCAGCGACCCCGCGAGCGTCCTCGGCGAGGACCTCATGTTCGCGGGCGCCGGCGGCACGCAGGTCAACTGCTATCTCGCCCGGCCCGCGGACTCGCGGCCCGCCGGCGCGGGCGGCTCGCAGCCAGCCCACCCCGGGATGATCGTGATCCACGAGGCGATGGGCCTCAACGAGCACATCCGCGACCTGACCAATCGCATCGCCAACCTCGGCTACGTGGCGCTCGGGGTGGATCTCTACACGCGAGAGGGCGGGCCGCCGCCGATGGGCGACATGCAGGCGATGATGAAGCGGCTGTTCTCGATGTCCGATGAGACCGTGCTCGGCGACCTGGAGGGCGCCGCTGACTACCTGCGCGCGCGCGATGACGTGACGGGCAAGGTCGGTTGCATCGGCTTCTGCATGGGCGGGCGCTACACGCTGCTGTTCGCCGGAGCGAGCGATCGACTGGACGCGGCGGTGGACTGCTGGGGCGGCTTCATCGACAGGGCCACGCCCGACGAGCGCGCGACCCCCACGCGACCGACGCCGCCGCTGGAGCTCGCCGGCAAACTCAGCTGCGCGCTGCTAGCGGCGGTCGGCGCCGAGGACCAGAACCCCTCGCCGCAGCTGGCCGAGCAGCTGCGTGAGCAGGCCGCGGCCAGCGGCCAGGAGGTCAAAGTCGACGTCTACGAGGATGCCGGGCACGCGTTCTTCGCCGACTACCGGCCCAACTACCGTCCGGCCGCGGCGGCGAAGCTGTGGAGCGAGATCGTGCCGTTCCTGGCTCGGCACCTGCAGGGGGCATAGCCGTGGAACGCAAGTGGTGGACGCTGATCGCGGTTTGCGTCGCGATCTTCATGCTGCTCCTGGACATCACCGTCGTGAACGTCGCGCTGCCCGACATCCAGCGCTCGCTGCACTCCTCCTTCTCCGACCTGCAGTGGGTCGTCAACGCCTACGCGCTGACGCTCGCAGCCTTCCTGCTCACCTCCGGCGCCGTCGCCGACCTGGTCGGGCGCAGGCGCGTGTTCGTCACAGGCCTGCTCGTGTTCACGACCGCCTCCGCCGTCTGCGGCCTGTCGAGCTCGCCGCTGATGCTGAACCTCGCGCGCGCCGTGCAGGGGACCGGCGGCGCGATGATGTTCGCCACCTCGCTCGCGCTGATCGCGCAGGCGTTTCAGGGCAGGGAGCGCGGCACCGCGTTCGGCGTGTTCGGCGCGGTCACCGGCGCCGCGGTCGCCGTCGGGCCGGTGCTCGGCGGGATCATCACCTCGGGCATCGGCTGGCAGTGGATCTTCTTCGTCAACGTGCCGATCGGCGCGGTCGCCGTGTTCGTCACGCTCACGAAGGTGCTCGACTCGCGCGACCCCGACGCCACCGGCGTGGACTGGGCGGGCCTCGTGACCTTCTCCGGGTCGCTGTTCGTGCTCGTGTACGCGCTCGTGCAGGGCAACCAGAAGGGCTGGGGCTCGACCGAGATCGTCGCGCTGCTGGTGGCCGCGGCGGTGCTGCTGATCGCGTTCGTGATCGTCGAGCTCCTGCAGAGCCGCCCGATGCTCGACCTGTCGCTGTTTCGCTGCCCCGCCTTCGCCGGCGCGAGCATCGTCGCGTTCACGCTGTCCAGCTCGTTCTTCGCGATGTTCCTGTACCTCACGCTCTACATCCAGGACGTGCTCGGCTACAGCCCGCTGCAGGCGGGGCTGCGCTTCCTACCCACGACGCTGCTGTCGTTCGCCGTCGCGCCGATCGCCGGCAGGCTGACCGTGCGCATGCCCGTGCGCCTGCTGCTCGGCACCGGCCTGCTGCTGATCGGCATCGGCCTCGTGTTCATGACCGGCGTCAACGCCAGCTCGCACTGGACGGTGCTGATCCCCGGCTTCATCCTCGCCGGCGCCGGCGTCGGCCTCGTCAACCCGCCGCTCGCCTCGACCGCCATCGGCGTCGTGCCGCCCGAGCGCAGCGGCATGGCCTCCGGCATCAACTCGACCTTCCGCCAGGTCGGCATCGCCACCGGCATCGCAGGTCTCGGCGCGATCTTCCAGCACGACGTCACGCGCAAAACGACCAGCGCGCTGAGCGCCAGCGGCCACGCCGGCGCCGTGCTGCACGCCGCCCACGGCCAGCTTGCGACGCTCTTGGAGTCAGGCGAAGTCACCCGCATGGCCGCCTCGCTCTCCCCCGCCGCCCGCACCGCGCTCGAGCACTCCTACAGGGTCGGCTTCACCGGCGCGTTCACCACGATCGCGGCGATCGCCGCAGCGATCGCTCTGACCGGCGCCGTGCTCGCGTTCGCGCTCGTGCGCGGGCGCGACTTCGTCTCCACCGGACACGCTCCCGAAGCGCCTCAGCCCGAGCCCGCGGGCGCGCTCGCGAGCTGAGCACGGTGCTGTCAGATCGCCGGGCCGGCCGGCGCCGGGCGCGCCTCATAGCCCGGGCACGCGAGCACCGGCAGGCGCGGGTAGCGCGGGTAGTCGGGGTCCTCGCGCGAGCGCCTGCACAGCGAGAACGTCGAGCCGCGCGTGTTGCGCACAAGCTGCTGGTGCGCGCAGGAGTCGCACAGGCCCGCGCGCGAGGGCGGGGACTGCGGCGATTCGCGGTCGGGGGTGCTCGGCGTGGGCATGAGCGGAGCTTAGGAGCAGGGTGCAGCAGGCGCCGCGCGCGGCGCCTGCTGCCGGCAGGCGGGGCCCCGGCGAGCGCCTGCGATAATTGGTTGCCCATACAACTATGAGTACCTTCT
>JBEKGK010000072.1:0-19602 GCA_050012835.1 Solirubrobacteraceae bacterium
GTCGCCGACCGGTTCGTGCGCGCGGGCGCGTAGCGATGCGAGCAGTGCGGATGCGAGCAGTGCGGATGCGACCGGCGCGCCACCTCACCTGGCTGGCCGCGCTGCTCGCCGGCGTGGCACTGATCGCCGGCGCGCACTCCTCGCAGGCCCGGGCGGCACACCACCGGATGGTCAATCCGAGCCTGATCCAGCAGGGCGAAAAGCTCACCGGAGGCGGAGAGGTGGGCGAAGGCCTGTTCGGCGCGAGCGTGGCGCTGTCCGCGGACGGCGACACGGCGGTGATCGGCGCCCCGTCCGACGACGGCGGCGCCGGCGCGGCATGGGTGTTCACCCGCACCGGCTCCACCTGGACACAGCAGGGCGCAAAGCTCACAGGCACAGGCGAGAGCGGCCGCGGCGCATTCGGCGCGAGCGTGGCGCTGTCCGCCGGCGGCGACACGGTTCTGATCGGCGCCCCCTCCGACGACGGCGGCGCCGGCGCGGCATGGGTGTTCACCCGCACCGGCTCCACCTGGACACAGCAGGGCGCAAAGCTCACAGGCACAGGCGAGAGCGGGCGCGGCGCGTTCGGCCACAGCGTCGCGCTGTCCGGCGACGGCGACACCGCGCTGGTCGGCGGCCCGTTCGACGCCGGCCACACCGGCGCGGCATGGGCGTTCACACGCTCGACCTCGACCTGGACTGCGCAGGGCGCAAAGCTCACAGGCGCCGGCGAGAACGGCGCCGGCGCCTTCGGCTTCAGCGTGGCTCTGTCCGCCAACGGCGACACCGCGCTGATCGGCGGCGAAGGCGACGACGGCAGCGTTGGCGCGGCGTGGCCATTCACACGCTCGGGCTCGACCTGGACTGCGCAGGGCGAAAGGCTCACAGGCGCCGGCGAGGTCGGCGCCGGCCGGTTCGGCTTCAGCGTGGCTCTGTCCGGCGACGGCGACACCGCGCTGATCGGCGGCGAAGGCGACGACGGCAGCGTTGGCGCGGCGTGGCCGTTCACACGCTCGGGCTCGACCTGGACTGCGCAGGGCCAAAAGCTCACAGGGCGCACGGGCGGCAACCAGGCCTTCTTCGGCTACAGCGTGGCGTTGTCCTCCGACGGCGATACCGCGCTGGTCGGAGGTCACGACTACGAGGACGTGGGCGCTGCGTGGCCGTTCACACGCTCGCGCTCATCGTGGAGCCAGTCCGGCGAACAGCTCGCCGGAGGCGGCGAGATCGGCTTCGGCGCGTTCGGCTCGAGCGTTGCGCTGTCCTCCGGCGGCGACACCGCGCTGATCGGCGGGCAGGGTGACAACGACTTCATCGGAGCGGCGTGGGTGTTCGTGAACGTCGCACGGCCGAGCGTCGTCGGCCTCAGCCGCCATGCCGGCCCGCAGGCCGGCGGGACGCGCGTGAGGATCACCGGCGCCAATCTCATCGCAGCCACGGGTGTCAGCTTCGGCTCGCGCGCCGCCACCAGCTTCACCGTCAACTCCGCAACGTCGATCACCGCCGTGTCCCCGGCGGAGCCAGCCGGGCGAGTGAACGTGACGGTGACGACTCCGAACGGCACCAGCGCGACATCCTCGAAGGATCGTTACAAGTTCAAACGACGGTGAGTAGAGCCCGACCGGTTCGGCGCCGCGCGCTCGCACGACTCCCGGCGAGCACGCGGAAGCAGGCCCAGGCAGCGGATCAGACCGAGCAGGGACGCGAACGTCGATCGGTGCCGACTTCGGTGATGCCGGCCGAGGTGATCTTGATCCGGGTCGGCACGTTGCCGCGCTCGAGCAGCTTGCGCAGCACCGACTCGCCCTTGGACTCGATCCCCGATCGCAGCGGCTCCTCGAACCTGTCGGCTCTCAGCGAGCCCGCGATCTGAACGTATACATGCTGTTCGGCGCGGCCGTTCTGGACCTTCCAGCGGTAGAGGTCGCCCTCACGCGGAACCGGGATCGGAGTGGGCCCACCGATGATCTCTGGATCTGCGGACATGTCGTCAGGGTGACGGCTGCGCGTGGAGACGGAAGGGCCCGCTGGCCAACATGTTCGCGGGGGCCTTGGACATGTGATCAGCCGGGCCGACGCCGGCGGGCGCTCGGCCGGGAGCGTCCGCGTGGCGCCTATTCGTTCTTGACCGCACGCACGGACATCGTGCCCTGGTGGACGTTCGAGCACGTTCGAAACGGGAACGGGACGACCTTGGAGGTGCTCTGCCCTGGCGGGTAGACGCGGAACCCGGCGGCCGGAGCTGGATGGCACGACGCCGGCAGCGCCCCCACGTCGACGACGCGCACGATCGCCGTGGTCTGAGCTTCGGGCGCGAGCGTCACGACGCCCGGTTTCCCGGTCACTTCGCGGGCCGCCGGCGCGCCGATCTGGCGCCCGCGCAGGTTGACCGCGGAGACCCCCGGATAGCCGGCAAGGGTGCACGTGCGGCCGGACAGGTTGGCGAGCTCGATTTTGAAATAGAAGCTGCCCGCAGTGCCGGAGCCTTCGGCGTTCAGCCACATCACGAGCCCCGATGTGGCGCACCTCGGCGCACTGGCAGCACCGGTGCTCGCCGCAGGCGCCGACGGTGCGACGGTGACGAGCAACACCACGATGGACGCCAGCAGCGCCAGCGCGCAGGCGCCGAGTCGCACTGAGCGGCGGGCGCGAGCATCGGGGTGAAGCGAGTAATGCGGCATGGCCCGCCGCGCATCCTCGCACGTCTGCGCATGCCGCCGCGCGTCAGTCGAGCTGGAACTGGCCGTCACGGTAGATCACCCGCTGCTCGCCGCTGCGCAGCGACGCGGTGACGACGCGATCGGTGGTGGAGACGACGTCGGTGTGCACGCTCGACGTGTTGAAGCCGAGCCGCTGCCACTCCTCCGCGGTGACGCTCGCGGGATCGCCGGCGTAGGCATCCTGGTAGGAGCGCCCGAGCGCTATGTGGGTGTTGCCGTGCGCGCCCCCGAAGTTCTCGTCGTAGAGCGTCTGGGCCATGAAGCGCGTGATCCTCGAGAAGCGGCGATCGGTGAGCGAGAACTCGCCGATGCGGTCGGCCCCCTCGGTGGCGATCATCTCCTTGAGCACCTGCTCGTTCTGCTCGGCGCTCGCGTCGGTCACGCGCCCGTCGGCGAACGTCAGCCGGATGCCCTTGACGAGGTTGCCGTAGCGGTAGAGCGGCTGGTTGCAGTAGATCCACCCCTCCGTGCCGCGCCAGTCGGGACTGGTGAACAGCTCGAAGCTCGGGATGTTCCGGCCCCGCCCGCCGAGCCAGCGGCGCCGCTCGCCGATGCTCACCCACAGATCGACGTCCTCGCCCTGCACGTGCACCCGCTCGACCTCGAGCGCGTCGAGCCACTGGCGGGTCTCCTCCAGGCGTGCCCCCACCTCGCGCCAGCGCGCGAGCGGATCCTCGCTGTCCAGGAAGCACGCGTCGATGATCTGCTGCCAGTACGCCTCCACGTCGACGCCGGCCTCAGCGGCCATCCCGGGCGTGCCGTACAGGCCCAGCGTCCAGGTGAAGCGCCCCGCGTTCTCCTTCTCCCCACGCCAGTCGAGCAGCGGTCGCATCGCCTCGCCCCGCCGCATGATTCGCGCTGGATCGACCGAATCGAGCGCGCGTGGCTCGCTCGGAGCGATGACCGTCACCTGATGATCGATCTCGTCTATCAGCCCGCGCGTGTACCGCGCCGGGAAATGGTCCAGCTGCTCCGCGCTGGCCGACTCGTAGAAGTCGCGTGAGAGATTCACGTCGGGGCCGTCGTCGGGCTGGTAGGCGCCGATCACATGAGCGCCCGCGCGCCACACCGCCCTGTTCAGCGCGGCGTAGAGCGGCTTGGCACTCTCGGGCGCCACTACGCGCACGACCTCGCCCGCCTGTACCCCGCGACCGCTACCGAGGGCGAAGTCGACGAGCACAGAGGCGTAGCGGTCGAGGATCTCCTGCGCGGGCGTGTAGGACACGCGCACACAATAGTGCGGGTGCTGGCCTGCCTTCCAAGCAGGCTGCAGCGGCCGCCGGCCCGAGCTACACGGTCGGAGGATGCGAGGCGTGGGCCAGATACCAGAGCTGGGCGATGCCTTCGTTCCACTGTGTGCGCCCGGAGGCGAGCTTGCTCTCGTAGCGGGCGAGCGCAGCCGCGCTCGGCGCACGCGCGTAAGCCTGCAGCGCGGAGGTGGCGTCGGCCAGTTCGGCGGCGCCTTCTGTCACCTGAGTCTCGGCCCGTGGAACGTCTTCTTCTTCGGCGCCTTCTTCCCCCTGTCCGGCGACGTTCCATTCGCTCGCCTGGACGAGGTTGCGCTGCGCCTCCCCGGCACTGCGGGCGAGCAGCCCCAGCTGCGGCCTGCTCGGCGGGCTCGACAGTCGCGAGACTTCGCCCTGGACCGTCTTCGCCGCCGCCGCGACGCGCGCGGCCGCGGCGGCATGTTCGTCGAGGAACGTGGTGGCGCCGGTCTGCGGGCTGCCCGACGCGCATCCAGCGAAGGTGAGCGCCGCGACCGTGGCCATCGCGGCGAGGCGCCGGCGGAGCTGACGAGCGGGCACACCAAGACCCTACAGCTGGGTCAGTCCGGGCCGGAGAGGACGGCCGCGGCCGACGCACCGCTTCACCGGTCGCCGGCTTTGAGCGGACCCCCAATGCGTAGCAAGCACGGATAGCAGCGCCGATGGACCGCGCGATCATTCGCCCGTTGACTTGAGGGAACAGGCCGGTGATCGCCACATGAGCGGAGGAGGTCGAATGTCGGAGAACGGTGCACGAGTCCCCCGCGTCCTGGCGATCGACGCCGGCGGCACGATGACCGACACGTTCATCGTGGACGGGCGCGGCTCCTTTGTGGTGGGCAAGGCGCAGACGACACCCGAGGACGAGTCGATCGGCTTCATGGCCTCGGCGCGCGACGCGCTGGGCCAGTGGGGCTCTACGCCCGATGAGGGCTTCCCCGCGATCGTCTCGGGCATCTACTCGGGCACGGCGATGCTCAACCGGCTGCTCCAGCGCCAGGGGCTGAGGGTCGGCTGCATCGTCAACGCTGGGCACGAGGACTACCTGCGACTCGAGCGCGGCATCCAGACACACCTCGGATTGTCCTATTCCGACCGCCTGCACATCGCCACGCACTTCCACAACGAGCCGCTGGTCCCGCGCGCGCTGATGAAGGGCGTGCGCGGCCGCGTCGACGTGTTCGGCGACGAGGTTCTGCCGCTGCGCGAGCAGGACGCGTGCGAGGCGGCGATCGAGCTGCTGGACGAGGGCGTGCAGGGCATCGTGATCTCGCTGCTGTTCTCCTACCGCAATCCCGCGCACGAGGCTCGCGTGGCGGAGATCGTCGAGCGCGAGAAGGCCAAGCGCGGAATCGACGGCGCCGTCCCCGTCTTCCTGTCCTCCGAGCTCTACCCGATGCGGCGCGACCTGCCGCGCCTGAACTCCACCGTGATCGAGGCCTACGCCGCCGAGCCCTCCCGCGCGACGCTGAAGACGGTGCGCGACGTCACCAAGCAGCACGGCGCCCCGTTCGAGCTGCGCGTGATGGCCGCACACGGCGGCACGATCTCGATCGAGGCCAAGGAGCTCGGGCGAACGCTCGTCTCCGGCCCCGTCGGAGGCGTCGTCGGCGGGCAGGCGCTCGCCCAGCGAATGAAGCTGCGCAATGTCCTGTGCACGGACATCGGCGGCACCTCCTTCGACATCGCGCTGATCACCGACGGACGCTTCGAGATCACCCAGACGCCCGACATCGCGCGCTTCGTCCTGAACATCCCGCTCGTGCGGATCGACTCGATCGGCGCCGGCACAGGGTCGTTCGTGCGGGTGAACCCGAACTCCAACCGCCCGGAGCTCGGGCCCGACTCGGCGGGATCGCGCATCGGCGTGTGCTGGCCGCAGGGCGGCCTCGAGACGGTGTCGGTCACCGACCTGAACCTGGTGCTCGGTCGCCTGAACCCCGAGTACTTCCTCGGCGGCGAGGTCGAGCTGGACGTCGAGCGCGCACGCGCGGCGGTGGAGCAACAGATCGCAAGGCCGCTCGGCCTGGCGCTCGAGGCGGCGGCAGCCGGCGTGATCGAGCTGTTCGAGCAGACGCTCAAGAACGAGGCCGTCGGGCGCATCCTCGGCAAGGGCTACTCGCCCGCCGACTACACGCTGCTCTGCTACGGCGGCGGCGGCCCGCTGCACGTCGCCGGCTACACCGACGGCGTCACCTACCGAGAGGTGCTCGTGCCCGCGTGGGCCGCTGGGTTCTCGGCATTCGGCTGCGCGTGCGCCGACTTCGACTATCGCTACGACCAGACGGTCGACATGCCGCTGCTGCCGAGCTTCGGCGAGGCGGAACGGGCGGGAATCGGCGGGATGATCACGGGCGCCTGGCTCGGCCTCCAGGACCGGGTCGCGCGCGAGTTCGCCAAGTCCGGGATCGCACGCAAGGACATCCGCTTCACGCATGCCGTGCGCATGCAGTACTACGGCCAGCTCAACGACATCGAGTTCGTCTCACCCCACGCGGCGCTAACCGATGCCCCTCAGGTGGACGACCTGATCGCCACCTTCGAGCAGGCCTACGCGAAGATGTACGCCTCCTCGGCGCGCTCGCCCGAGTTCGGCTACCTGGTCACCCATGTGGTCGTCCACGGCACGGTGGACGTCGAGAAGCCTGCGCTGCCGCAGCTGCCCGAACAGCAGGGCAAGCCCCCGGTCAAGGACAGCAGGCAGGTCCACTGGGGCCGCGCCAGCCGCGACAGGTTCGTCGAGACCGAGATCTTCCAGCTCGAGTCCGTGCAGGCGGGCAACTCGATCCACGGGCCGGCGATCGTCGAGCACTCGGCCACCACGTTCGCGATCCCGCCGGGGCGCCGAGCGAGGCTCGACGAACATCAGATCTTCCACCTCACAGACATGGAGGCATCCGACGATGGCGACCGTTGAAGCGAAACCCGAGCTGGAGCCGGTCCCGTCGGTCATCGGCTGGGATGGCAGGCGCGTGGACGAGATGCTCACCGAGTCCGAGCGCTTGTTCGCGGACACCGGCCACTACGGCGGCCTGGATCAGCTCGACCTGATGTCCAGCGACCCGATCGGCTACGAGAAGCTCTTCTCCAGGATCCGCGGCGGGCTGGTGTCCGCGCGCGAGACCGCGCTGAACATCTCGGCCTCGCCGATCGTGCGCGAGCTCGGGGAGCTGTGCTTCGCCCTGTACACGCCCGAGGGGGACTCGATCGCCCTGTCGACCGGGATCATCGTCCATGTCCACACGATGTCCGACGCAATCAAGTGGATGGTCCGCAACGGCTACGAGGACAACCCCGGCATCAGGCCCGGTGACATCTTCGCCAACAACGACCCCACGATCGGCGACGTCCACAACGCCGACGTGCAGACGTTCGTGCCGATCTTCTGGGAGGACGAGCTGATCGCGTGGGCGGGTGGCGTGACGCACGTGCTGGACATCGGCGCGAGCACGCCCGGCGGTGTGCCGGTCGGTCCCACGATGCGCTACGAGGACGGCATCGACCTGCCGTGCATGAAGATCGGCGAGGGCGACGAGCTCGCGCGCTGGCACCTGGAGCGTTGCAAGAAGCGCACCCGCGCCTCGACCTACTACCTGCTCGACGAGCGCACGCGCCTGGCGGGCTGCCACATGGTGCGCGAGGCGGTGGCGCGGATCATCCTCGAGGAGGGCATCGAGCGCTTCAAGCGCTTCAGCCGCGAGGTCATCGAGGAGGGGCGGCGCTCGTTCAAGTCGCGCATCCGTGAGATGACCGTCCCTGGCCGTTATCGCTCCCCGGCGGGGTTCGACGCGGAGTTCGCCGACAAGCCGCAGCTGCCGGCACGCGCACGCCGAGACATAATCATGCATTCCCCGTTCGAGGTGCGGATCGGCGGAGACGGCACCTACGAGCTCGACTACGACGGCTGCTCGGCCTGGGGCTGGCATTCGATGAACTGCACGCCGTCGGGCATGCAGGGGGCGATCTGGGTGATGTTCACGCAGACGCTCATCTGCAACGACAAGGTCAACGACGGCGCGTACTTCGCGATCCAGACCAACTTCCCCGAGGGCACGATCGCCAACCTCGGCGACGCCGAGGGCTCGACCGCGATCGCCTGGGCGTTCCTGCAGCCCTCCTTCACAGGCTTTCCGCGCACGATCTCGCGGGCGCTGCAGGCGCGCGGGTTCATCGAGGAGGTGCTGGCCGCCTACTCGGTCTCGGGCAACGTGCAGCAGGGCGGCGGCATCGACCAGTACGGAAGCTCATCGGCGATCATGAACTTCGAGGTCTCTGCGCAGGGCATGGGCGCCAAGTACGTGCTCGACGGGACCGACTACTGCGCCGCGATGTTCAATCCCGAGGGCGACATGGGCGACGTCGAGATGTGGGAGCTGATCTCGCCGTTCGTGTACCTCTCGCGGCGGGTCAAGGCATCCTCCGGCGGGGCCGGTCGCCATCGCGGCGGCTCGAGCTTCGAGTCGCTGTTCATGGTCAACAAGACGCCCTTCTGGGAGCTGCAGAACATCGGCACCGGGCGCGTGCTCTCATCCTCGGGGCTGTTCGGCGGCTACCCCGGGGCGACCGCCTACATTCACAACATCCACGGTGCCGACCTGATCGAGCGCGCACGCCGCGGCGAGGCCTATCCGGTCGCCGACGGCGATTTCGAGAACCCCGCGCTGATGGAGATCCAGGGCAGCTCCCGCGACTACAAGAACGACGGGCTCACCCTGCTCGAGCCGTTCTCCAACGGAGATCTGTATCTCAGCGTGATGAAGGGCGGCGCCGGTCTCGGCGACCCGCTGCTGCGACCGCTCGACGCGGTCCGTCGCGACGTCGAGGAAGGTCACCTGCTGCCGCGCTTCGCCGAGTCGATCTACGGCATCTCCGGCCGTGATGAGTTCCGCCAGCGGCGACTGCAGCAGGCGGTGCCGGCGCGCGACTGGGTTGCTGCCGAGCGCGAGCGGATCCTCGCGCAGGAGTTCGCCGAGCCGGTCAAGGCGATGTATGCGGAGTCGATGCGGCTCTCGCCTCGCTGGGCGGCCGAGTACCGCGGATTCTGGGACCTGCCGGAGGACTTCGACTACGACGTCGCCACGCCGACCGTGGCGGCGGCGCGCTCGCAGCCCGGCAAGCTGGACCCCGACGATGCGGCCGACGCCTTCCTGGCCGCGTCAGACCCGCGGCCGGGCGAAGACGGCGTGCCGGGCGCCGGCGGGGGCAGGCTGGACGTGGACACGCTCGACGCGCTGATCGAGGAGAAGCTGTCCCGGCGCGAGGTCAAGGAGATCCAATCCGGCTACAAGGACTCCGACCGCTTCGAGAAGTGGGTCGCGGTGCTCCAGGCGCGCGTCGCCTACAGCGACCCGATCGTGCTGCCCGCCGGCGAAGGGCTGAACATCGTCAGGCGTCGATCCGACGGAGCGCTCATCTACCGCTGCGACTGCGGGCACGACTTCTGCGCGCACAGCCGCAACTGGAAGATGGACGCGCTCGTGCACGTGCGCGACACCGAGGATGCGCTGCTCGAGGTCTATCCGAAGATGGCCGGGCCGGATCCGAAGCTCCAGCAGATCCGCGAGTACTACTGCCCGGCGTGCGCGCGCCAGCTCGAGGTCGAGGCGCTGCAGCCCGGATACCCGGTCGTCCACGAGTTCCTGCCCGACGTCGAGGGCTTCTACCGCGGCTGGCTGGGGCGCGAGCTGCCGGTGTAGCCGGCGACGCCGCGCATACCTCCAGGCTGCTGGCTCCCAGCAACCGCTGAGCAGAGGCTGCTGGCTCCCAGCAGGCTCTGAGCAGGTCTTTTTGAGCTTGCTGCGCGCATAGGCAATACTGCCTATGTCGCATGCTTGCCAACTCCCGATTTCTGCGCGTCCTTCCGCCGCCAGCCACGGATCTCCGCGAATCCCACCGCATCGGCGCGCGGGACCACACCCAGACCGCACGGCATCTGCGCCTCGTATCGGTGCAGACCTCGGGCGAGCGCGGCGGAGCGGAGTACGCGAACGTCGAGCTGCTGAGCGCGCTGCGGGCCCGCGGCGCGGACGTGAGGCTGCTGAGCGACCAGCCGGCGCTGGCGGCGGGTACCGAGGTGGCGGTCACCGAGATCGATCTTGGCCCGAAGATCAAACGCTCGACGCTGCGTCGTGTTGCGCTCGGCTTCCCGCGCTGGCTGTGGCGGCTGCGCCAAGCGCTCGAGCACGAGGCTCAGCGTAAGCGAATCGACGTGACGCTTCTGCACTTCAAGAAGGAGCAGCTGATGTCCGCGCTGCTGCCAAGACGACTGACCGGGGCGATCGTGTGGGCGGAGTGGGGCCCGCTCCCGCGGCCGCTCACCCACGGACCCGCCCGCCTGCTGTACCTAGCGGCGGCACGTCGCGCGAAGCTGATCGCGGCGGTGTCTCAGAGCACCCGCGAGTCGCTGATCGACGTCGGCGTGCCCCCCGAGAAGGTGGTAGTCATCAACAACATCGTCGATGGAGATGAGATCGCCTTCGACGCGGCCGCACGCGAGAGCTATCGTCGCGACTGGGGAATCCACGACGAGACGCTGGTACTCGGCTGTGTCTCGCGCCTGAACGCGAGCAAGCGCAACGACGTGATCATCGATTGCCTGGCATACCTGCCCGAGGACGTGATGCTCGTGCTTGCAGGCGACGGCGAAGACGAGCGGGCGCTGCGTGCGAGGGCAGCCCCCTACGGAAGCCGCGTGCGATTCCTGCCGACTCCTCGCGGCTACGTACAGGAGGTGCTCTCGGCGTGCGATCTCGCGGTCTTCGCTCCGCAGGAGATCGAGGGCGCGCCGCGCGCGATCATCTTCGGCCAGCTGTGTGAACGCGCTGTCATCGCAAGCGGCCCTCAAGGCGCCACGGACATGGTGCTGCCCGGGACCGGAACCATCGTCTCGCCAGCTCATGACCCACGCATGCTCGCAGCGTGCATTGAGTCCTACCGATGCGACCCGGCGCGGCGTGCGCGTGAGGGACGGGCCGGTCGCGCGCTGGCACAGGCCCGCTATGAACGAGCTGGCGTCGTCGACGAGTGGCTGGCCCGGCTGAGCGCGCTCGAGCGCTGACGCGGTCGCTGACACAGATCCACACGCTGCTGCTTCGGCAGGCCGCAGTTGAGGCTGCGAACTGCGCCGCCTCCAGGCAAGCTGATACCGCGAGCCACGCGTGGCTGTTATTCTCGCCGTGCTCTACGGCAAGGCAAGCGTGGTGGCGCGTCGCCCTACCAGCGCGCGCGCGCCTTCGCGACCAGAGGCTACCGCAAGGAAGGGATACGGAGAATGAGACGCTCATTGGCGCCGGCTCTGGCGCTCTCGGCGCTGGCGCTTGCGGCGACACCCGCTGTCGCGGCGAAAACAGAACCGCCCAACCCGCACAAGTTCATCGCCAGCGGCAACGTAGAACCCCGCTTCAGCGGCGAAGCGCAGGCATTCGCCTTGAAGCCGTTTACGATCACATGCGAAAAGGCGAAGTCGACGCCCTCGGGCGTGACGCCGACGTTTCCGTCGAAGACGCTGAGCGCCGTGGTCAAGTACTCCGGCTGCGAAGCGGAAGCGACGTTGGACAGAGCCGAATATGAACTGAAAGCGAAGTTCCTCGCGCCCGTGACGTTCAACTACCACGCCAACGGAGTCGTCGAAGTGGGTGCCGGCGGCACGGTCAAAGAAGGGAAGCTCGAAGGCGCAGGCGCGATCGAAATCGCCGTCAAGGGGCCCTTCAAGTGCACGATCAGCATCCCCGCCGGCACGTATCCCACGAAGGCGCTGAAGAAGCCCGAAGCGGAATACGAAGCGGCCAAGTTTCAAGACAAGGAAGAAACCATCGAAACGGGCAAAGGCCCGGTGGTCGTGAAGAAGCTTGCCATCAGCACGGCGCTGACGAAAGTGCCGTACGAACTCGAAGGCGAATTCTGCGAAGCGCTGCCGAAGACGGAATACACCAACGGCAGCGCCACCGGCTCGCTGGTGGCAGAAATCAAGAAGGGCAGCATCGGCTGGGAATAGCTTGGTAGCTGCGTAGCTGCAGCTCGCGGTGCGTGGGGGCGGTCCTTGAGCCGCCCCCACTGCCTTTCCGGCGCGATCGGGGCCGTTCGGCAGCTGCAGTGCTCGCGCCGTGGATAGAATCGCCTCACGCGCATGGAATCGGGACAGAGCCGCCGCGTCTTGATTGTCAGTCATCCGGCGGTTCTCCCCGTAAACCAAGAGGTCTTTGGCGAGTTGGCGAGACGGGGCTGGGATGTGACCCTGGTAGTGCCAAGCCGATGGCGTCACCCCTACTCGACGCGTGCGATAGTGCCCCAACCGCTTGCGGGCCTCGCAGATGCCATGCGACCCGTACCGGTCATCATGCGGGGGCGCCACCAGCGACACTTCTATGTTGCGAACCCGTTCAGATGGTGCGTGCAGGTTCGCCCTCACGTGGCCTTCGTAGAGGCCGAGCCATTTTCGGTGTCCGCCGCGCAGTGGCAGCTCGCGTTCACACGGTGCGGCGTGCCCTTTGGGGTCGCGTGTGCAGAGAACCGTGATCGCGGGCAGCCCGCATTGGCACAGTGGTCTCGCTCGCGCGTCCTGCGCGACGCGGCTTTCGTGGCTGCGCGCTCGCTCGACGCGGCGTCTCTCGTGCGCTCGTGGGGTGCGCGTGGGGCGGTCGATTGGTGGCCCCACGCGGTCCCGCGGTGGCAGGCTGTAACGGCGGTCTCCGAGCGGCCCTTCACCGTCGGCTACGCGGGGAGGCTCGTCGAGAGCAAGGGCGTCGTGGATCTCCTGGCAGCCGTGCGACTGCTGGACGCGCCGGTGGAGCTGCTCCTGCTCGGTGATGGCCCACTGAGGACGCGCCTCCACGGGCAAGCCATCCCGGGGTCGACGGTTCGCGTGCTCAACACGCTCACCCATGATCAGATGCCCTCCGGCTATGCCCAGATCGATGTGCTCGTCCTTCCTTCGCGCACGACACCGACCTGGAGCGAGCAGTTCGGGCGGGTGATCGTCGAGGCCCTGTGGTGCGGAGTACCCGTGATCGGGTCGAGCTCGGGCGGCATTCCACAGCTGTTGGAGATGACGGGTGGCGGCGTGGTGTTCCAAGAGGGCGATGCTGACGCGCTGGCTGCTCAGCTCTCGCGGCTTCGAGACGAGCCGGCACTCCGGGAACAGCTCGCCAGCACAGGGCGCGCATCGGCACAAAGACTCTTCTCGGTGCCCGCGGCAACCGACCCGCTCGAGCGCCTGCTGGCGCGAGCAGCGCTGGAGGTGGGTCAGGTGGGCGCCTCTCCTCCCCTCTGTCGAGCCATCGCGCGCCTGTAGGCGGCGAGTATCGCCTCCACGTGGTCCTTGATGTCGAACGCTTCGGCGACGCGCAGGCGCCCGGCTCGCCCGAGCTCGCGCCCCTGCTCGGGGCTCTCGACGATACGCCGCACGGCCTGCTCCCAGGCCGCGGGCTCGCCCGGCGGCAGCAGGTAGCCGTCGCGACCGTCCCGGACGATCTCCGGCGGGCCGCCCACATTCGTCGCGAGCACCGGCACTTCGAGCGCCATCGCCTCGAGTAGCGCCCGTGCGAACGGCTCCTCCTGAGATGGCAGCAGCAGGATGTCGAGCGCCCGAATCAGCTCGGGAACGTCGTCGCGCTCGCCGAGCCAGGAGACGCGATCCTCGAGCCCGGCGTCAGCGATCAGCCGGCGCAGCCGGGCGACGTAGGCTTCGTTATCGAAGCGCGTGGAGCGAGCAACGAACTTGGCCGACCCGACCAGCAGCAGATGAGCGTCCACGCGCCGCTCGCGCAGCAGCCCAAGTGCTTCGATCGCGGTGTCCTGCCCCTTCCACGGACTCAGCTGGGCCACCACGCCCAGCAGCACGTGCCGGGTGCCGGCCACGCCGAGTCGCGCTCGCGCCGCGCCGCGGTCGATGCGCGCGGGATCGAAGTGAGTGAGGTCGATTGCGGGGTGCACGACCTCGAGTCGGGCGTTCGCCGCCGCGGCCCGCACCGTGTCCGCCGTGTAGTGCGAGTTGGCCACGACGGTCGTCGCCGTGGCGGCGATCAGGCGCATGGTCGCGGTCGTCGCCGCGCCCGGGGGCAGGCAGTCCCGTACGTGGACCACGCTGGCCGCGGGCGAGACACGGGCGAGGCCGAGCTCGATTCCCGCTCGGATCGAGTTCGCGTGAACCACGTCGGCGCGGTGCCGGCGAGCCGCTCGGTGCACCTGCAGCGCGGCCAGGCTCATCTCCGCCAGCGCCTGCGGCGTGTGACGCGGGTGCAGCCGCAGGCTCCCGGCCGTGCTCCTGATCGGCGTCACGGGGATCCCGAGCTCTTCGACGGCCTGCGCCAGCCGGCCAGCGGGTGACGCCACGCACGGCTGCACGCTCACCGGCAACGCCGCAAGGAGGCTGAGCAGCGAGCGCTCAGATCCGCTGACCAGGCCGGTGTGGTTGACGTATAGAACCCTCACGAGCCTGTTCGGGTGGGCTCGAGCAGGGCCGCTTCCACCCGTCCAGCGATCACCGGCCAGGCGAAGTCTCGTGCTCGCGCGGCGCCGTCCCTGCCGAGCCGCCCAGCCAGCTCGCGATCGAGCAGCAGCCTCGTTACCGCCTCTCCCACCGCGGCCGGATCGGTCGGGTCGACGAGCAGGCCGCTCACCCCATCCGCGACGGCGTCGAGCGCCCCGGCGACGTTGCCGGCGACGATCGGCTTGCCGTAGGCGCTCGCCTCCAGGTAGACGATCCCGAAGCCCTCACCGGCGAGGCGGCTCGGCATCGCGAACACGTCCGCCCGCCGCAGCCAGCAGTCGCGCTCCTCGTCGGTGACCTCACCGAGGAAACGTGCGGCCCCCGCGAGCCCGCACGAGCTCGCGAGCTGTTCGAGACTCGCACGCAGCGGCCCCTCGCCGATGACCACCCACTCGACGTCGGGCACCCGCGCACGCACGCCCGCGAGCGCCCGGATGAGCACGTCATGCCCCTTGTAGCTGTGTTTGAGCTGCGCGGTCGTCAGCACGGTCGGGCGCTCAGTGGGCAGCGCGCCGGGATCGCACGGAAGATCGACGCCGGGCGGGATCAGCCTCAGATTCATGGGCGAGGCCCCCGTGGCAGCGATCAGCGAGGCGGTGTACGCGCTGACGGCTATCACGACGTCCGCACGAGCGGCCGCGAACGCTGAGAGCCTCGGTTTGCCGAGTATCTCGTTCGCGTGGAAGTACTGAGCCGTGCGGCCCCCGAGCAGGCGGCGCACAGCCGTTGCCGCCGGGCTCGTGATCACGTGCGCGCTCAGCGTCACGTCTGGCCGGAATCGCAACGCACGCCGAAGTCCTGCGGCGTTAAGCGAGAGCATCCTCGCGGGTCTCCCTCCGACACGCGCGCCGACCCGCCACGTTGCGAGCTCCCCGCCACTGTCGAAGCGACGCGCGCCCGGCCTCTCAAGCGTCACCACCTCTATCTCGAATCCCGTCATGGCGAGCGCGAGACCGTGAACGAGCACCTGGACGCCTCCGTGGTCCGGGGGGAAGTCCGGGGTGAGGATCAGCAGTCGAGGCTTGGTGCCGGCGCTGCGAACCGGCGCACAGGCGCCGGCGGGCGCATGCAGCCGCGCGCTCGTCATCGCGCAAGCGTCGTGCTGAACAGCTCCGCCCAGGTCCGCATTGCCCGCCGAAGCGGCGCGAACTCCTGTTGCTCCAGTGGCAGTCGGTCCGCCAGCTCGGCGTAGGCGCCAGACACGGACTCCTGGGTGAGCACGACGGAGTCCACGGCGCGCCAGAACGTCTCGTTCACCGCGAGTCCGCGCGACTCCTTTGCGAGGTTGGCGAACACGTTCGAAGCGCGCTCGTGGAGGATGCCCGGAGAGCCGCTGTTCATCGCGAACCCGAGATGGTCGGCGATCCGCTTTGCCAGCACACCTGCCCAGATGTCACCGAAACGGTCAAACGGATACTCAGGGCCCATCAGCAGGAAGTACATGGCCGCCGTGAACTCCCAGCGCCACGCAATGTTCATCGAGCACATCGGGAAGTAACTGCCCCTTGGAATGGTCTGGTCGCTCCACTCACCCGAGATCTCCACGCGACTGGCCAGCAACTGGGTCGCGGCGTCGAAATCAGGCACGCCATCCCAGAGGCCGTGGTTGAGCACCACGAAAGGCTCTCGGTTGGTAGCGAAATACGGCATCCCCCGAGGGCTTGCAACATCGAGCGTACTGACCCATGCCGGGTCCGCCGCGCTCTGTAGACGCGCCCAGTGGGCGTTCAGGAACCCCGGGTGAGCGGGGTCTGGGCGAGTGTCATCGTCCAGGGTCACGATCATGTCCGGGGACATCTGATAGGCGACCCAGCAGCCGAACGAGCGTACGCATCCGCTTCCCCGAGGAATGACCCACGCAGCGTCCCCGAGCTGATCCTCGATGTCGCACCACGCAAAATGCTGAACGTTGGCGCCCGTGACGGGAAAGGTACGCTCAGGACCATCCTCGACGACGAGCACCGTCGCGCCCGAAAGCTCATGCTGCCAGGCATCGAGAAAGCCCATGAGGCTCGCCTCTCGCGCGGTCGGTACAACGACGACAGCATCCACCCCCGGCACCCCCTGATAGGCCCTACTGACGCATATTATAAGCCGATACGCTGTCGATCATCGGGACGAGCCACGCGGGCTCGTCCACGGACTCCCGGATGCCGGAACGATACCGTGGCTCTTGTCCAATCGCCTCTCTCGAGCCAAATCGTCACACGGATGCCTGCAAAGTGCGCGCGATTCTGGAGGGCGGGCAGCAAGTCGCGCCTCTTGCTCCGACAGCCGCTTCACGCTGACAAGCGTCACGTCGATCACCTCGCCGTCGCCACCGAAGCGCACACCGTGCCCCACGGCGACAGCAGAGGGTCGGCAGCCAGGTTGGATTCGCGCCAGGCGAAGTGAAGCACGTCACCATCCGCGTGGTAGTGACTTCACTCGAACGCAACACTCCCGATCCTGACGGTCATGCGCTCTGCTGCTTGCGCCTACCCGCGTGCGGGCTCGCTCATGCGTGCGGTGTCAGACCAACGCGACGACGATCTACGCCGCGTTTCACCCTTCGCGCTTGGCCTCAGCGATTGCTCGCGCCGCGCGTCTGGACCCTCACGGACGTCGCTGGCCGCGCGGGCGCGGCTCAGGCCACGGGCGCGGCGGACCGGTCGGCGGGTCGCTCGCGGACCGCCGAGAAGCGCAGCACGTCGTCGGCGAGCGCGCCGTGGCGCAGCCGCTCGAGGTCCTCGCGATAGCTCATCTTGACCTCCCAGGGGCCGGTACCCTGGCGGGGGAAGCGGTCGACGGCACGCTGCACGTATCCCGCGCCGAAGTCCAGCATCGGGCGTGTCGGCATGTTCGGGTCGGTGTTCACCGGCACACAGCTCGCGTAGCCGCTGCGGTCCATGAACGAGATGAGCCTGCAGATGTAGTCACAGACGAGATCGACCTTCAACGTCCAGGACGAGTTGGTGTAGCCGAACACGAACGCCAGGTTCGGCACCTCGCTGATCATCGCGCTCTTGTAGATGAGCTGGTCCGGTAGCGAGAGCTCGGCGCCGTCGACGCTCAACTCCACGCCACCGAGGACCTGCAGGTCGAGACCGGTGGCCGTGATGATGATGTCGGCCTCGAGCTCCCCGCCGGACTCGAGCAGGATGCCGTGCTCTGTGAGCGTGGAGATCCGGTCGGTGACGACGGACGCGCGCCCCGAGGAGATCGAGGCGAACAGATCTCCGTCCGGCACGGCACACAGGCGCTGGTCCCACGGGTCGTAGGAGGGGGTGAAGTGCGTGTCGATGTCGTAGCGCTCGGGCAGCCGCTTCTCCAGGCCCTTGCGCAGCAGCCACTTGACCAAGCCCGGTCGCTTCTGGCTGAGCTCGTAGAAGCTGCGCTGCATCCAGATGTTCTTCCGCCGCGTGATCGCGTACGCGCGCTCGGCAGGGAGAACGCGCTTGAGCAGGTTGGCGATCCAGTCCCTTTCGGGAAGACTCACTACGTAGCTGGGCGAGCGCTGGAGCATCGTCACGTGCGCCGCGCGGTCGGTCATCGCGGGCACGAGCGTCACGGCCGTGGCACCGCTACCGATCACGACGACCCGCTTGCCGCTGTAGTCGAGATCCTCCGGCCAGTGCTGGGGGTGGACCAGCTGGCCCTGGAATCGCTCAACGCCCTTGAAGTCGGGCATGTAGCCCTGCTCATAGCGGTAGTAGCCGGCGGCGCCGAACAGCCAGGAGCACTTGAGCACGACCGGCTCCCCGGTGTCGTTGCGCTGCGCCTCGACCGTCCAGAGGGCCTCCTCGCTGGACCAGGACGCTCGCACCACGCGGTGCCCGAAGCGGATGTGCCGGTCAATGCCGTTCTCGCTCGCCGTCTCGCGTATGTAGCTCAGGATCGCCGGCCCGTCGGCGATCGACTTCTCGTCGGTCCACGGCTTGAAGGCGTAGCCATAGGTGTGCAGGTCGGAGTCCGAGCGTATGCCCGGGTAGCGGAACAGGTCCCAAGTGCCGCCAGCGCTTTCGCGGCTCTCGAGGATGGCGTACGTCTTGCCGGGCAGACGGTGCTCCAGATACCAGGCCGCGCCGATACCAGACATGCCCGCGCCGATGATCACCATGTCCAAGCGCTCCGTCGCTGTGCCCTCGTGCTCGTCGATGCCGGCTGCGCTCACTATCGCCCCACCTCCGCATTCTCGGTTTCGAAGTCGATTATCGCCCACCAGGGCTCGGTTGAATAGAGCAGAAACTACCATTCTGCGTTAGAAGCTTGTGCACTATGCACATAGCATGTGTATCCTCGAGATGTGGCCTCAGTAGACGTCTGGCATGCGCCGAGTGCGCGCTGCGCCGAGCTGATCACCTCGGGTGCGCGCCTGATGCTGGACGCCCCGGAGATCTTCGACGAGGTCGACCAGGCGGTCCTGGCTGCGGCGGGAGCGTCGATCACGTCCGATCCGATGCTCGCAGCGTCGATGCGCGCCACCGACCGCGCCAACCTGGTCCACTGGCTCACGTCGAACATCCGCGCACCGGGCGAGCGCGTGGCCGCCAACGTGGGGCCTGACACCCTGGGGATCGCAAGGGATCTGGTGCGCCGCGGGCTCGACGACCGCGCCACGGAGGCATACCGGGCCGGCCAGAACGTCGCTTGGCGCCGCTGGATGGAGCTCGCGTTCGCCCTCACCAGCGACCCCGGCGAGCTGCACGAGCTGCTCGACGTCACCTCACGGTCGATCTTCGCGTTCATCGACGACACACTGGCCGGCATCAACGAGGAGATCGACCGCGAGCGCGAGACGCTGACCAGCGGCACGGAGGTCGCGCGGCTGGAGGTCGTCAACCTGATCCTCGCGGGCGCACCGATACCGGCCGACCGCGCGAGCGCGCGCCTGCAGTACGAGCTGCGGCGCCGGCACGTCGCCGCGATTCTCTGGAGCGCCGTCCCCGCCCCGGACCAGGGCGCCATCGGCCGCGCCGCGGACGCGATCGCCCGCGCGGCCGGCGCAGCGCGGGCGTTCACCGTCGCGCCGGCTCCGGCCTCCCTGTGGGCCTGGTTCGCCTCTGCCCGAACACCCGACACCGAGGCGCTCGCCGCCGTGCTCGAGGACGCACCCGCGGTGCGCGTCGCGATCGGATCCGCGGGCTTCGGCGTGGACGGGTTCAGGCGC
>JBEKGK010000073.1:0-19142 GCA_050012835.1 Solirubrobacteraceae bacterium
GGGGAGGCCGAAGGCGAGCTCGCCATGCTCGAGGTCGCTTTGCGAGAGCTTCGAGAAGTCGTTCTGAGCGGGGTAGCTGCCGGTGATCGAGATCGTGAACCCGGGCGCGCGGTCGTGTTCGACGAGCGCGACGATCGGTTTCACCTTGGACGTGCTGCTCGCCGACAGAGCGATCAGCGTCGCGTGCCCGTCGGCGGAGACGAGCGGGCGGCCGACCGAGAGATAGCTCCTCACCTCCGTTGCGGCACCGGTGGCGCGAACAGCCTGCACGAAGTCGGTCACGAACGCGCGAAATGCCGGTGCTGTGACCGTGTGGAGCGAGGAGTGGACGATCACGATGTCGCTGGCGTCGCCCGCCGGCGCATTGCTCGAGCCGGCCGGGAACGCCTTGGCGAGCGCGTCGGCGGCCCGCGCCGACTCTGGTTTGCCGACGACGTGATAGCTGGAGCTCAGCCCGTGCAGCGAGGTCGCAACGAGCGCTAGCGCGGCGAACAGCGCCAGCGCCCAAGCGCCCAGGGTTCGCCGCGGGTGCGCGGCGCAGGCCCGCGCGAGCTTCTCTGTCACGCCTCGGCTCACGCATGACAGCGTCTCGCCGCACTCCCGGCGCGGCATCCGCCCTCGCCCACAGGTCCGTGGGGCAGAACTACGTACATGTGCCAGTCCGACGCGACGCGCACGCCGCAGTTGAGCGTGTCAGCTCGCGCCGGCGCCAACGAGCGGCAGCGGCGTGCGTATGCGCTCGATCGCGCTCGCGTCGCCGCTGATCTCCAGTCCGAGGGCTTGCGCGCGCTCGATGTCGAGCATGCCGGTGAGCAGTCCCATGGTCAGCCTGGGCGTACCGCTGATGATCGCGTCCGGGTTGACGCCGGGCCCGGGGCGCGCCTGGAGGGCGCCCCCGGCGGTCACGATCAGCATCGGCTCCTCACCGGCGCGCACTTCGATCGCCACGGGCGCGGCGTCCGGCGCGTTGTCCTTGAGCAGGAGCAGCGCCGCGGCGGCCAGCCAATGCCCGCGAAATGCTTCGCCGTCGATGCTGTCGCCGATCAACGGCAGGCCCCAGCGCGTCAGCTCTCGCACGACGCCTCGCAGTTCCTCGCCTCGCGGCGTCAGGCGAAAGAGCGGGCGCGCGACGGGCGGGGGGGCGTCTTCGCGCGAGACGATCCCGGCCTGCTCGAGATCGCGCAGGCGGTCGGCGAGCATGTTGGTGGCGATTCCGGGCAGGCCCTCGCGCAGGTCGGTGTAACGGCACGCGCCCCGCGCGATCAGCTCGCGGATGATCAGCAGCGACCAGCGGTCGCCGACCACGTCGAGCGCCTTGGCGAGGGAGCAATGCTGACCGTAGGAGCGCACGCCTCCATCGTAGTTCAACTGGAGCTTTAGGTCTAGATGCTTGCTTTTCTCACGCAAATAGTTTATGAATACGTCGATGAGACGGACGACACTGGTCCTTCCCGCGCTGCTGCTGGCGGCGTTCGCGATCAACCTCGACACGACGATCGTCAACGTGGCGCTGCCCACGCTGGTGCGCGAGCTGCACGCCTCCAACACTCAGCTGCAGTGGATCGTGGACGCGTACAACCTGGTCTTCGCCGCGTTCGTGCTCGCCGCCGGAAGCCTGTCCGACCGCGTCGGGCGCAAGGGCGTCCTGCTGGTCGGGCTCGCGCTGTTCGGCTGCGCGAGCATCGCCGGCGGCTTCGGCAGCAATCCGGGGCAGCTGATCGTGGCGCGCTGCCTGATGGGCCTCGGGGCGGCGCTGATCTTCCCGGCGACGCTGTCGCTGATCTCCAACATCTTCACCGAGCGCGGCGCGCGGGCGAAGGCGATCGGGCTGTGGGGCGCGACCGCCGGCGCGGGCGTGGCGCTCGGTCCGATCGTGGGCGGGTGGCTGCTCCAGCACTTCTCGTGGTCGAGCATCTTCTTCGCGCTCGCACCGGTCGCCGCGCTGACAGCCGCGCTCGTCGCGCTCGGGGTGCCGACCTCGCGCGACAGCACCGCGCCGGGCGCCGACCGGCCGGGTCTCGTGCTGTCGACGGGCGCGATCGCGCTGCTGATCTACACGATCATCGAGGCGCCCGCCTACGGCTGGCTGTCCTCGCGCAGCATCGCCGGGTTTGCCCTCGCGCTCGCCGCGCTCGCCGGCTTCGTCGTGCGCGAGCGGCGCACGTCCGAGCCGATGCTCGACGTCGGCCTGTTCAAGTACCTGCGCTTCACGGCCGCCAGCGTGTCGGTGACGATCGCGTTCTTCTCGCTGTCGGGCTTCATCTTCCTGATCGTGCAGTACTTCCAGTTCCTGAAGAGCTACGGGCCGCTGGCCAACGGCGTGCGTCTGCTGCCGGTGGCGTTCTCGGTGGCGATCACCTCGATCCTCGGCACGAGGCTGGCGCTGCGCTTCGGCACGAAGCTGGTCGTGGTCGCCGGCTTGCTGTCGCTGACCGCCGGCTACACCTGGGCCTCGACGTCGGCCACATCGACCAGCTACCTGACGATCGCGTGCGTGATGGTCCTGATCGGCTCGGGGATGGGCCTCACCAGCGCCCCGGCGACCGAGGCGATCATGGGCGTGGTTCCCACGGACAAGGCAGGCGTCGGCTCGGCCGTCAACGACGCCACCCGTCTGCTCGGCTCGACGCTCGGCGTGGCCGTCATCGGCAGCGTCTACGCGTCGCTGTACGCCAGCCGGCTCAGCACGGCGGCAACTGCGCACCTGCCGACGCGCCTGCTCGCCACCGCGCATGAATCGATCGGCGCGGCGCTCGAGACCGCAGGGCATCTCGGCAGCAGTGGCCAGCCGGCCCTCGCGGGCGCGCTGCACGCCGCCGCGACGAGCGCGTTCCTCGGCGGGCTGAGCGCCGGCTGCCTCGTGGCCGCGGCCGTCGCGTCCGTGGGAGCGATCGTCGCGCTCGCGCTGCTGCCCTCGCAGCCGATCACGGCCGCCGTCGAGGCAGTCCCGGCCAGCAGCTCGACGCGCGCCGTAGTCGCCGTCGACTGACCCCGGCGCTGTCTCCCTCGCGCCGTGCGAGCGCTATCTCCGCCCGCGCTTGGCCGGCGCGGGCGGAGGGCGCTTTGCTCTAGATGGCCGCCTCGACCAGCGAGGTGAACTCGGTCTGGCCGGAGACGTTCGGGTGGTAGCTTTCCGACAGCGGGTTGGACTGTCCGTTGAGCCATTCCGAGGATGAGCAGACCTCGTGCGCTTCAAAGGCGCTCGTCGGGTTGACGAAGGTGAATTTCATCGCTTCGGCCCGCGCCTTGATAACGGCGTCGAGTTTTTCCGCCGATTCGTTCATTTTCTTCTCGTTGCCCGAGGTCAGGAAGTTGACGTTGCACGTCTTGCCTTCCTTGGTGAACAGCTTGGGGTAGCCGAGCACGATCACCTGGGCGGTGGTCGCCTTGGCGCGGATGTCTCTGTAGGTCGTTTCCAGCAGACCCGGGAGTTTTTTGGCTATGAATTCGTTTGCTTCGTTGATGGCGCTGCCGCAGGTGAAGAAGTACAGCGCGCAGTTGATTATGACGTTGCTGAACCCTGCGTCGTTGCCGCCGATGGTGATCGTCACCAGGCTCGTCGAGCTGCTCAGCGTGCCGAGCTGTTTTTCGTTCACTTCCGGCGTCTTCGCGCCGCTGCAGGCCTGGAAGCTCAGCGTGTAGCCCTTGGCTGCGGCGATCTTCGGCCCGTAGGCGTCCGGGCTGCGATCGCATTCGCCCGATTCTTCGTAGAACACCCGCGTGCCCACGCCCGAGGAGTAGGAGTCCCCGAGCGCTACGTACTGCGGTGCTGCTGATGCTGCGGCCGCCGGCACCACGACGCCAACGCACAGCACGACCAAGCCGATCACTCGGCGCCAATTCCCCATTCTCTTCCTCCCTCTCGTGCGGATTCGCACGGAGCCGCACCCGACCCTCGAAATCCTCGGGGCCGCCCACGCGCGCTGTGGGGCTAACCTATCCGCAGCCGCTGCGTGTGGTCAACCGGCTCGCGCCTGCCGTCGGCACCCCCGCCGGCAGCGGCGTGCGGCGGCGTCTCCATCTCAGGGCCGGGCGGTGGCGTCTCTGTCTCAGGGCCGGGTGGCGGTGCCGAGGATGTGCGGCGCGGGCGGGGTGAGCGGCGCTGGGCTGAACGCGAACCGCCGGCATGCCTGGATCTCGAAGCCGGCCTGCTCGATCGCGTGCTCGGTGTCGCGCGCGAGGTGACAGCCACCCGCCAGGTGGGGCCAGAAGGTCGCGTCGGCGAGCCGTTGCAATCGGGCGTCGCGCGCTGAGCGGGCGATCACGTGCTCGTAGAAGCGCAGCTCCCCGCCGGGACGGATCATGCCGAAGAGCTGCGCGAGCGCGCGCTGCTGGTCGGGGACGGAGCAGAGCACCAGCGAGACGACGCCGACGTCGAACGACTCACTCGCGCCGGGCAGGTGGTCGGCGTGCGCGTCCACGACGGAGACGCGAACGGGCGCGTGCTCGCAGGCTCGCTGCGCCTGCTCGCGCAGGTAGCCCTCTGGCTCCACGGCGACGACCTCGCTGACCGACGCGGGGTAGTACGCGAAGTTCGCGCCGCTGCCGGCGCCCAGCTCGATCACGCGCCCCGTGCACCCCTCGAGCAGCGTGCGCCGGTGCTCAGCGGCCCCGCGGCCTTCGCCGAGGACTGCGATCCGCTCGTAGACGCGGGCGAACAGCGGATGACGGACCGGTTGCGCCATAGCCGGACTTACGCGCCCGCCGACCCGCCGGGGGCGTCGATCGGGACGTGGGAGTCGTACAGCAGCACCATGGGCAATGTACCTTCCCCATGGTGCTGCGGCTCGTCACGATCCCGATCAGCCACTATTGCGAGAAGGCGCGGTGGGCTCTCGAGCGGGCGGAAGTGCCCTATCGCGAGGAGCGCCACGTCCAGGGCATCCATCGGTTCGCCGCGAGGCGCGCAGGTGGTGGGGCGACGGTTCCAGTGCTCGTGACGCCCGAGCGTGCGATCGGTGAGTCGCAGGAGATCCTCGCCTGGGTCGATGGGCGCACACCCCCGGAGCGCAGGTTGTTTCCTGATGAGCCCGAGGCGCGTCGCGAGGTCGATCGCCTGTGCAGGCGTTTTGACGAGGAGCTCGGTCCGAAGGGGCGGCGGCTGATGTACATCCACATGCTCGCCCAGCGTAAGCTCGCCTTGCGTTTCAACAACAGCGGCGTGCCCGCATGGGAGGACCGCACGATCCGCTACGGATGGCCGCTGATCGCTCGCTTCATCCGGCGCGCGCTCGATATCCGTCCGGGCACGGAGATCGAAGACGAGGCTGCGGTGTGGCGCGAGCTGGACTACGTGGCGGAGCTGCTCGCGGACGGCCGCTCGTACTTGTGCGGCAAGCGCTTCGGTGCGGCCGACCTGACGTTTGCGGCGCTGTCTGCCTCGGTGCTCATGCCACCCGGGTACGGTGTGCCCCTTCCGCAGCCTGACGTCCTGTCACCAGCTACGGCTGCGCTTGTCGAGCGCGCGCGCGAGCACCCGGCTGGGCGCTACGCGCTTGCGCTCTTTGCGGAGCACCGGGGGAGCTGGGGCTAGAAGGAGGCGAGAGCCAGCGCGTGCGCAGTTCCCGCAGCGTGTTCGCAGCGTTCTACGGTTGCGGCGGACGAGAGCGAGAATAGCCTCGGGTCACGACTTTCAAATGACCGACTCGATCGTCACGAGGGAGCGGTGGAGATCAAAGCATCGAGCAGGAGTCCTGTGGGCTGGTTCAACCGCAATAGGGGAAACGGATGAGTAGAGAGCAAGACAACACGATCTATCAGGTGGGATTTTCGGATGGCACGCAGGAGTGGCTGCAGGGCGGACACCGCCATCGCATCGACGGTCCCGCTATCGAACGCGCGGATGGCACGAAGGCGTGGTTCCAGAACGGAGCGCTGCATCGTATGGCCGGTCCCGCTATCGAGTACGCGGATGGGGGCAGGGAGTCATGGCAGAACGGAGTTCGCCACTGCGAGAACGGACCAGCGATAGATCTGGCGGACGGTACGAAAGAGTGGTACGAGAACGGCAAGCTACACCGGATCGGCGGCCCCGCTGTCGAGCGCACGGATGGCACGAAGGCGTGGCTCCAGGATGGTCAGCTGCACCGTGAGGACGGCCCCGCCGTCATACACGCGGACGGCTCCGAGGAGTGGTGGGTGCGGGGAAGGCACAAGCACGAGGCCGAGCTCCGCTATCGGATCCATCAGTGGTACCACCACAAGTTTGAGCGGGAAGCGAGCGAATAGCAGCTCACTTGCGCAGCACCTCCGCCGGCACGGCCTCGACGGGCACCTCGCCGTGGCCGGCGCGGATCGTCTCTGCTGCATCGATCGGCGCCTGCTCGGCCCGTCTCTTCGGTACGAGCAGGCCGGACAGGAAGCACACGACCAGGAAGCCGGTGGCCATCGCGAACGTCTGGGTGAAGCCGGTGACGGTTGGCAGGCCTTTGGCGACGTTGCCGGCGATGAAGCTCGCCGAAAGCTGTCCGCCGAGCGCGCCGCCGAGCGTGCGCATGACCGTGTTCATGCCGCTGGCCACGCCCGTCTGGTGGCTGGGGACGGCCTGCACGATGAGGTTGCCGAGGGCAGCGAACGCGAGGCCCATGCCGATACCGAGCAGCGCGGCGGCGATCAGCAGGTCGTATGGGTGACTGTGGGCAACGGCGAGCAGCGTGAAGGACGCCGTGGTGAACGCGGTTCCCACCAGCAGCGCGCTGCGTGAGCCGAAGCGCATGGAGATCCGCCCGGCGTAAAGGCCGAGCACGGTCATGCCGATCGTCGAGGGCAGCAGATACAGGCCGGAGACGACCACCGAGGTGCCGAAGCCGAACCCGGTGCTCTTGGGCAGCTGCGCGAACTGCGGAAAGACGATGAACGACGCGTACATGCCGGCGCCGAGCAGGAACGCGGCGAGATTTGTGGTCCACACGCCGCGGACACGCATCATGACCATGTCGATGAGCGGATTGCGACTGCGCGCCTCCACGCCCACCCAGACGCCGGAGACGACGAGGCCCACGAGCAGCATCCCGAGCGTCTTGGTCGATCCCCAGCCCCACGTGGTGGTCTCGCTGATCGCGAGCAGGACGATCGACATGCCGATGGTCATCAGCGCCGCCGCCAGCCAGTTGATGCGACCGGGAGCGCGGACGGGCGACTCGGGGATGAACCGCCAGGTCGCGACGGCGGCGACGATGATCGCGATGAGCGGTATCCAGAACAGCCAGTGGTAGTTGAGGTGCTCGACGATCACGCCCGAGAGCACGATCCCCACGCCGGCGCCGACGCCCAGGATCGCCGAGAGCAGGCCGATGCTGCCGGCGACCTTCTCGCGCGGGAACTCGTCGCGGACGATCCCGAACGAGAGCGGGAAGATGCCGCCGCTCGCTCCCTGGATGAAGCGTGCGATGACGATCACCAGGAAGGAGCTCGACACGGCCGCGAGCAGCGTGCCCGCGGCGAGGATCGCGAGCGTCACGAGCAGCAGGCGCTCCTTGCCGTACATGTCGCCGAGGCGGCCGAGGATCGCGGTTCCAACGGAGGCCGAAAGCAGATAGGCGGTGAGCAGCCATGCGATTTCGGTCTCGTTGACGTGCAGCGCGCGCTGGATCGTCGGCAGCGCGGGCACGACCGAGGAGCTGAGCATCGCGTAGGCGAGCCCGCCGAGCGACAGCACGGCCAGGATCAGCGTTGGATGTGTGCGGTCGGTGCCCGTGGAGGTCATGCGCGAGGGAGTCGATACCAGGCTCGACAGCGGCGGAACGAGCATTCCACCCCGTGGGGCTATACGATAGCGGAATGAGCATTCCGTCACCAGCGCCGGAGACCTGCTGGTCAGATCTTGGCGCCGACGAGAAGCGCGCCAGGCTGCTGGCGGCCGCGGGCGAGGTGTTTGCGCGAGACGGCCTCGATGCGCCGATGCCGGCGATCGCCGCGGCGGCGGCGGCGGGCGTGGGCAGCGTCTATCGCCAGTTCCCCTCCAAGCGCGACCTGCTTGCGGCGCTGGTGGTGGAGCGGCTGAAGGACATCGAGGACGACGCCGACGCCGCTCTGGCCAGCACGGCGGGACCGTGGGCGGCGCTCACAGGGCTGCTGTGGACGCTGGCCGAGCGCCAGGCCGCGGACGACGTGCTCGGCGAGGCGATGGCGACGGTGTCCGAGCATGCGGCCGTGCAGCAGGCGCTCGAGAGCACCACGGAGGCGCTCGAGCGGCTGCTGGCGGCGGCGCGTGTGGAGGGCCGCCTGCGCGCGGACACCACGACGCTCGATCTGCGCCTGCTGTTCGCGGCCACGCGCGCGGCGGCGCAGCTGCAGCCGGATGCGTGGCGGCGGATGCTCGAGCTCGGCATCGACGCGCTGCGGGCGGGCGCTCGCTGATGCGGACGCCTGGCTGGAGCAGACCTGCGAGGCCGTCAGCGGGCTGCAGATGGCGATGCCGCTGACATCCGTCGCTGCGTAGATTATTTATATATATGGACGGGCAACCGGCAAGCGAACCTGCTGGCGCTGCAGGCGACGGCGACGCGCAGCTGCTGTACGCGAGCGCTCACGGCGTGGCGACGCTGACGCTCAACCGCCCAGATCGCCTCAACGCGGTGACGCCGGAGCTGATCGAGCTGCTCGACCGTGCGCTGGCACGCGCGCAGGCGGACGAGCGGGTGCGCGTGATCCGGCTGCGCGGCGCCGGCAGGGCGTTCTGCGCGGGCTATGACCTCGAGTGGGCCACAGAGCTGATGAACGAGATCGACGCGCGCGGGCCGTGGGACCCGATCGCCGACTACCGCAACATGTCGCGCTTCGTCGACAGCTACATGGCGCTGTGGCGCTCGCCCAAGCCGGTCGTCGCGCAGGTGCACGGCGTGTGCATCGGCGGCGGCTCGGACCTCGCGCTGTGCTCGGATCTGATCGTGTGCGCCGATGATTGTCGCATCGGCTATCCGCCGGCGCGCGTTTGGGGCTCGCCCACCACGGCGATGTGGTTCTACCGGCTCGGGCTGGAGCGCGCCAAGCGACTGCTGCTCACCGGGGACCCGATGGACGGGCCCACGGCGGTCGACTGGGGCTTCGCGTCGGCGTCATACCCGAAGCAGGACCTGGACCGGGCCACCGAAGCGCTGTGCCGGCGGATCGCGCTGATCCCGTCCAACCAGCTGCACATGATGAAGCTGCTCGTCAACGGCGCGGTCGAGCAGATGGGGCTGTTCAACACGCAGACGCTCGGCACGCTGCTCGACGGCTCCGCGCGTCACACGCCGGAGGGCACGAGCTTCTCGGCGGCGGCCGCGCAGGACCTGAGGGGGACGATCGCCGAACGCGACCGGGCCTTCGAGGACTACGCGTTCGGAGGCCGCACGGTGGCGAGCTCGCTGCTGGACTGGTCCGCGCCCGACGCTGCGACCGACTGGCTCGCGGGCGAGTCTCAAGGCGCCGAGGGCGCGGGCGGGTCTCAGGGCGCCGGGGGCGCCGGCGGGTCTCACGGCGCCGGGGGCGCAGGCAAGTCTCAGGGCGCCGAGAGCGCGGGCGAGGGCTGAGCGTCTGTGCGCGTGCGCGACGCCGATGCCAGCCGCGACGCGGCGGCGTGCGCGGCTATCTACGCGCCGTACGTGACCGACTCGTTCATCTCCTTCGAGGACCGGGTACCGACGACGGAGGAGATGCAGCGACGCATCGCCGGCGCGCACGTGTGGCTGCTCGCCGAGAGCGAGGGCACTCCGATCGGCTACGCGTACGGGTCGGCGCACCGTGAGCGCTCCGCCTATCGGTGGGCGGCTGACGTCGCCATCTACATCGACACCGCTCACCATCGCGCGGGGGTCGGGCGCGCGCTCTACACGCGGCTCTTCGAGCGGCTGAGGGGCGTCGGCCTGTGGACCGTGTGCGCCGGTGTGACGCAGCCCAACCCCGCCAGCATCGGGCTACACCGCGCCTTGGGGTTCGTGCACGTGGGCACCTACCGGCGGATCGGCTGGAAGCAGGGCGCGTGGCACGACGTGAGCTGGTGGCAGCTGGATCTGCGCCCCGGCGAGCAGGGGCCGCCGGCGGAGCTGTCGGGCCGCTCCTAGACGGACGCGGCGGGCGTGCCTCCACGCTCCTCGCGGGGCGACGGCCGCTAGAGGATCCCGATGCGATCCGGCGGCCAGTAGGTGATGATCGCCTGTCCGATGATCCAGCTCGTGGGCACTGGCCCCCAGAAGCGGCTGTCGTCGGAGTCGCCGCGGTTGTCGCCCATCATGAACCAGTGGCCGGCGGGGATCTCGATGGGCGTGGTGAAGTTGCACTCGTTGCTGGAGCCGCAGGCTTTGATGTAGGAGTCCTGCTCGCGCACGAACCGGCTCGTGCGGGCGGCCCTGCGGTAGACGTGGCCTTCCGCTATGTAGATCTCATCGCCCGGTCCGGCGACGATCCGCTTGATGAAGTTGGTGCTCGACTCCTTGGGGACCGGCTGCGCGCACGCTTCAGCGCCGAGCTTGACCGCATGCGCCACCGGCCCGCACAGCTGCTGTTCGGCGCCTTGCGGCGGATGGAACACCACCATCTCGCCCACGTGTGGGCCGCCGAAGTCCATGCCGATGCGGTTGACGAGCACGCGCTGTCCGATCGCGAGCGTCGGTTCCATCGAGCCACTCGGGATGCGGTAGGGCTTGATGATCAGCGCTTGGATGCCGAGCGCGAGCCCGAGCGCGACGGCGAGGATCAGGACGAGCTCGACGATCGAGCTGCGCAGCGACGCTCGGCGCTTCACGGACTCGGCTTGACGCTTGGCGGGGGGCTGACGGTCCTGGTGAGAGCGGGAGACAGCTGTGGTTCGGGTCCGAGCGGCGCGCCGACCTGTATCGCGCCCACGGCGGTGCCTGTGAGCCCGAGGGCGAAGCTCGCGAGAATCGCCCGCCCGCCGTGCAGCGATCGCCGCCACAGCGCTCGCGTCGAGGCGCGCTCGCGCTCGCCGCGCGCGGCCGGCGCGTGCTGGGCGCAGGCGTGCTCCGCGGAGGCATACTCGGCCGACGCGTGCTCGGCGGAGGCGTGCTCGGCGGAGGCGTGCTGTCGGTGTGCGGCGTCCACGAGCGACGCTCGCAGCTCGGATAGGTAGGTCATCGGGCCTGCTCCAGTTGTGCTCTGAGGCTGCGCAGACCCCGGCTGACTCGCTGGCGCACGACGCTCTGCGAGCAGCTCAGGCTGCGCGCGAGCTCGTCATAGCCGCGCTCCTGCAGCACGCGGCCCTTGACGGCGATGCGCTGGTCGTCGGGCAGGGCCTCCAGCAGCCGCAACGCGCCGCCGCCGCGCGCGCCGAGCTCGTCGATGAGCTCGAGCGCGTCGTCGGTCAGGCTCATCGGCTCGAGCCCGAGGCGCCGTCGGGCTCGATCCTCAACGCGTCCGCGCTGCCACGTGTCGGCGAGCTCGTGTCGAGCGATCCCGAACAGCCACGCGCGCGCGGAGCCCAGCTCGGCGCGGAAAAGGCCCGCGGAGGAGAGGGCCGCCGCGAACACCTCCGCCGTGAGATCCGCCGCGAGCTCGGCGCGTCGCGTCGCACGCATGAAGAACGCGAGCAGATCCTCCTCGAAGCGGTCGTAGAAGGCGCCGAACGCATCCGGGTCCTCGACGCTGAGCTCCAGCAGCTGACCGTCGCTGAGCGTCGAGTAGCGAGTGGGTGTCATCGTCTACATATTCCGCTCAGGCGAGATCTTGTGACGAGCGACCGAATCGAACAGAGATAGGCACATGGCCAGGTACGTGGGGGCGATCGACCAGGGGACCACGAGCACACGCTTCATCCTGTTCGACAGGGACGGCCGGATCGTGGCGGTCGATCAGCTCGAGCACGAGCAGATGAACCCGAGGGCGGGCTGGGTCGAGCATGACGCCGCCGAGATCTGGCGCCGGACCCGCGAGGTGATCGGCGGGGCCCTGGCGAAGTCCGCCGTGGAGGCGGGCGACGTGGAGGCGATCGGCATAACCAACCAGCGCGAGAGCACCGTGGTGTGGGATCGGGAGAGCGGAGAGCCGATTCACAACGCGATCGTGTGGCAGGACACGCGTACCGATCAGCTCGTGCGCGAGCTCGCGGGCGAGGAGGGCGTGGACCGGCTGCGCGAGCGTGTGGGCCTGCCGCTGTCGACCTACTTCTCGGGTCCCAAGGTGACGTGGCTGCTGGAGAACGTGAAGGGCGCACGCGAGCGCGCGGAGAACGGCGAGCTGGCGTTCGGCACGATGGACACGTGGGTGCTGTGGAACCTGACGGGCGGCGCGCGCGGCGGCGTGCACGTGACGGACGTGACCAACGCCAGCCGCACGATGCTGATGGACCTGGAGAGTCTCGACTGGCACGCGCCGAGCCTCGAGCTGATGGGCATCCCGCGCGCGATGCTGCCGGAGATCCGCTCGTCGAGCGAGGTCTACGGCGAGGCGTCGGGCACGGCCGTCGGCGGTCGCCCGATCGCAGGCATCCTCGGCGATCAGCAGGCGGCGCTCTTCGGGCAGACCTGCTTCGCCAGGGGTGAGGCGAAGAACACCTACGGCACCGGGTCGTTCCTGCTGCTGAACACCGGCGAGGAGATCGTCCAGTCCGAGCGGCTGCTGACGAGCGTCGGCTACAAGCTGGGTGACGGCGAGCCCACATACGTGCTGGAGGGCTCGATCGCGGTCACGGGGGCGTTGATTCAGTGGCTGCGCGACCGCCTGCGGCTGATCGACAGCGCCGCGGAGGTGGAGGATCTGGCACGAACCGTCGATGACAATGGCGGCGTGTACTTCGTGCCCGCCTTCTCGGGGCTGTTCGCGCCCTACTGGCGTGACGACGCGCGCGGCGTGATCGTGGGCCTGACCGCGTACGCCAACCGTGGACACATCGCGCGCGCGGCGCTGGAGGCGACCGCGTGGCAGAGCCGTGAGGTGGTCGACGAGGCGAACGCCGTGGCGGACGTTCCTTTCAGCGAGCTGAAGGTCGACGGTGGCATGACCGCCAACGAGCTGCTGATGCAGTTCCAGGCCGACGTGCTGGGCGTCCCGGTGGTGCGCCCGGCGGTGACCGAGACGACGGCGCTCGGCGCCGCATTCGCGGCCGGGCTGGCGGTTGGCTTCTGGTCAGACCGGGACGAGCTGCGCGAGCGCTGGACGGAGGACAGACGCTGGGAGCCCGAGATGGGCAAGGCCGAGCGCGAGCACGAGTACGCGCAATGGAAGAAGGCCGTCACGCGTTCCTTCGACTGGGTCGAGCAGGAATAGCCGCGAGCGAGTCGCCCGGCGGCTCAGCCGAGCAGATCGAGCAGGTCGGCGACCGAGTCGACGATCCGGGAGGCGCGGTAGGGATGGCGCTCGGCCTCCTCGCGGGTCGTCACACCCGTGAGCACGAGCACCGTCTCCATTCCGGCCTCCAGGCCGGAGACGATGTCGGTGTCCATGCGGTCGCCGATCATGGCTGCCGTCTCGGAGTGTGCGTCGATTGCGTTCAGCGCGGAGCGCATCATCAGCGGGTTGGGCTTGCCCACGAAGTAGGGCTCGACGCCCGTCGCACGACTGATCAGCGCGGCGACCGAGCCGGTCGCCGGCAGCGGGCCATCGACCGAGGGGCCGGTGGCGTCGGGGTTTGTCGCGATGAAGCGCGCGCCCCCTGCGATCAAACGGATGGCGCGTGTGATGCGCTCAAAGGAGTAGGTGCGCGTCTCGCCGAGCACCACGTAGTCCGGCGCGCGCTCGGTGAGCGTGTAGCCGGCCTCGTGCAGAGCCGTCGTCAACCCAGCCTCGCCGATCACGAACGCCGATCCCCCCGGTCGCTGGTCTCGCAGGAAGCGCGCCGTGGCCAGCGCCGAGGTCCAGATCGCATCCTCGGGAACGCGCAGGCCGCTCGCGGCAAGCCGCGCCGTGAGGTCCCGACGCGTGTAGATGGAGTTGTTCGTGAGCACCAGGAACGGGATCCCGAGCTCGCGCAGGCGGGCGAGGAAGCGGTCCGCGCCGGGGATCGCCTGATCCTCGCGTACGAGCACGCCGTCCATGTCCATCAGCCACGAGCGGATCTCACGTTGGGGCATCAGCCCGGCAAGCTTGACACGCGCGCGCTCGACAGGCTCGCGCGCGAGAGCGGGCGGGCGTGATCACCGAACGCAGCGAGTGGGCAATAGCAAACGGCACGATTCCGTCTCACGGAAATCGCGCGTATGCTGGCGGTGCCGAATGCGCGACATCACCACCGGACCACCGCCACCCGTGCATGTGGGCTGCTCGGGCTGGGACTACCAGTCATGGCGAGGGGCCGTGTATCCGCGCGGCCTGCCCGTCGAGCGTTGGCTCGAGCGCTACGCGGAGCTGTTCGACACGGTCGAGGTCAACGCGACGTTCTATCGCCTGATCAAGCGCGATGCGGTCCAGAAATGGGTGGATCAGACGCCGGAGGGCTTCCTGTTCGCGGTCAAGGCGAGTCGCTATCTGACGCATGTCAAGCGTCTGGCGAGCATCGAGGAGGGAGTTGCGCGGTTCTACGAGCGCATCGAGCCGCTGATCGAAGCCAAGCGCCTGGGCCCGGTGCTGTGGCAGCTGCCGGAGACCTTTCGCAGGGACGACGAGCGTCTCGCCGGCGCCTTGGCCGCGCTGCCCGCCGGGCGCCACGCGTTCGAGTTTCGTCATCCCAGCTGGTTCGCGCCCCAGGTGTACGAGCTGCTGCGCGAGCGCGACGTGGCGCTGGTGATCGGCGATCATCCAGAGCGTCCCTTCCAGACGGACGAAGCCACTGCCGGCTGGCGCTACGTGCGCTTCCACCACGGGGCGAGCGGCCAGCGCGGCAACTATTCCGATCGCGAGCTCGAGAGCTGGGCCAAGCGCCTGGCCGGCTGGCGCGAGCGCTCGGAGCTGTTCATCTACTTCAACAACGACTGGGAGGCCTTTGCGCCCCAGAATGCCGCGAAGCTTCGCGGGCAGCTGGACCGCCTGGGCGGCGCCGGCAGCGCCGGCGGCCACGGCTCCTGAGGCGGTGCCGAGCTGGCGGCGAGGCCAACGATGCATCCCAGATCGCGGCGTAGCGCCGCTACTGCTGCAGGTAGGCGAGCACTGCGAGCACGCGCCGGTGATCGCTCGCCGACTGCAGCAGGTCGAGCTTTCCCAGGATGCTCTGCACGTGCTTCTCGACGGCCCCCACGGTGAGCACGAGCGCGTCCGCGATGCCGGCGTTGGAGCGGCCCTCGGCCATCAGCGCGAGCACCTCGCGCTCGCGCGGCGTGAGGCGCTCGAGCGGTCCGTCACGGCGACGGCGGGAGAACAGCTGCGCCACGACCTCCGGGTCCAGCGCGGTGCCGCCGCCGGCCACGCGGCGAACGGCCTCCACGAACTCGGTCACGTGCAGGATCCTGTCCTTCAACAGGTAGCCGACGCCGCCGCCGCGATCGGCGAGCAGCTCGGCCGCGTACGCGTGCTCGACGTACTGGGAGACGACGAGGATCGCCGTGCCCGGCACCAGCTCGCGCGCGCGCAGCGCGGCGCGCAGCCCCTCGTCGCGAAAGCCGGGAGGCAGGCGAATGTCGACCACGGCGACGTCCGGCTGATGCTCGACGACCGCGCGCACGAGCGCCTCGCCGTCGGCGACCGAGGCCACCACGTCGAAGTCGTTGTCGCGCAGGAGTCGCGCCAGGCCGTCGCGCAGCAGCGCGAGGTCCTCAGCGATGACTACGCGCACGGCAGCTCCGCGGTGAGGATAGTGGGACCGCCTGCCGGGCTGAGGACGCGAAACGTGCCGTCGAGCGCCTGCACGCGGTGGCGCAGTCCCTGCAGCCCGCTGCCGTCTGGATCCGCGCCGCCGACGCCGTCGTCGAGGATCTCCAGGCGCAACGAGGGACCGCGGCGCGCGATCCGGATCTCCACCCGCTCGGCGCGGGCATGCTTGGCGGCGTTGGCGAGCCCCTCGGCGGACACGAAGTAGGCGGCGCTCTCCACGGCCGCAGCCGGTCGCGCGCCGAGATCCACGGATACGCTCACCTGCATCGGGCTGAGGTCCGCGAGCGAGCGCACCGCCTCCTCCAGACCGCGGTCTGCGAGCACGGGCGGGTGGATGCCGCGTGCGAGGTCGCGCAGCTCGCGCAGCGCCTGCTCGGCCCCGACGCGCGCCTCCGCGAGCAGCTCGCGCGCCTGCCCCGGCTCGGCGGCGTCGAGCTTCTGCTCGGCCATCCCGAGGCTCATGCCCAGTGCCACGAGGCGCGCCTGCGCGCCGTCGTGGAGGTCGCGCTCGATTCGGCGCAGCTTCTCCTCCTGCGCGTCGACGGCGCCCGCGCGCGTGCTCGTGAGCACGTCGATGCGCTCGCTCAGCTCGCGGTGCACGGGGGCTGTGAAGAACACGATGCTCGCGTGGATCGTGAGCGCCATCACGAACGCGATCGCCGGCCATACAGGCCAGAAGCCGCCGCCGCCGCCGGCGGCCCAGATGCCGATGTTGAACAGCGTCAAGCCGAGCGCTAGGCCGGCGTTCAGCGCGAGCGCGAACGTCACGTGCGGCCGTCGCCAGATCGCCGGGCGCGCGCGCAGCAGCCGCACCCAGCCATGAATCGCCAGTACGAGCGCGGTCGCCAGCAACGGCCACATCGGCCAGAAGTAGCCGGCGCCGGAAGCCGCCCAGATCAGGAGGTTCGCGGCCAACAGCATGCCGGTGGCCCAGGCATGCAGAATCAGCCAGCGCCCGACGATGGCTGGCGCGGCCGCCGCCGACGGCGCGGGCGCGGCCGTCGGCTCGGGCGTAGCCGTCGGCTCGGGCGTAGCCGTCGGCTCGGGCGTCGGCTCGCGCTCCTCGCTCATGAGGCGCGGCGCGCCGGGATCGATCGGTATGGCCATCGTGTTGACGAGAGAGAGGGTCGCACGCGCGCAGGCATCAGGCCAGCTCGGCCAGGCGATTCGCGCGACGCCGCTCGAGGCGCATGTGAGGCAGCCAGTGCAGCCAGCGTGGCAGATACCAGTTGCGCTCGCCGAGCAGCTTCATCGTGGCGGGCAGCAGCACGCTGCGGATCACGGTCGCGTCCACCAGCACAGCGACGGCCAGCCCGACGCCGAGCTGCTTGATTTCGAGCGTGGGCAGCGAGGCGAAGATGGAGAACACCGCAACCATCACGGCTGCCGCCGCCGTCACCGTGCCCGCCGTCGCACGGATGCCCTGCGACACCGCCTCCGATGTGCTCGCGCCGCGGTCGTGCAGCTCCTTGATGCGGCTGACGATGAACACGTGATAGTCCATCGAGAGCCCGAACAGCACGGTGAACAGCAACAGCGGCAGCCACGCCACGACGGCGCCCTTGGAGTGAAAGTCGAGCACTCCCTCGAGATGCCCGTCTTGGAACACCCACACGAGCACGCCGTAGGCGGCTCCCACGGACAGCAGATTCAAGACGATCGACGTGAGCGGGATCACGATCGAGCGGAAGGTGAACAGCAGCAGCAGGAAGGCGAGCCCGAGCACGAACGCGAACACGAGCGGGGCGTGAGCCTTGAGCGTGTCGTTGAAGTCGCGGGTGCCGGCGGCTTCGCCGCCGACGGCATAGCTGACGCCGCTCGTGCGGCCGAGCGTCGCCCGCAGCACCTGCTCGCGCAGCGTCTGCAGGGCCTTCATCGACGCGGCATCCTCTCCGTTGCCCGGTTGCGGGATGTCGACCTCGGCGACCGTGTGCGCGCTGTTGACACGCGTCTTGATCGGCTCGCTCGCCTCGCCGCTCGCCAGCGCTCGGCGCTCCATCTGCGCCAGCGCGCGGCGCACCGGCTGCGAGGTGACGTCCGCTGCGCTCACCACCACCTGCGCCGGCTCCGGCGCACCCGGGAACGCGCGCTGGATCTCGTCATAGGTGCGCATGATCGGCAGCTGGCGCGGCAGGTCGGTCGCGTTGAGGAAGCTCGTATGCATCGCGAACAGCGGCAACGCCAGCAGCACGAGCACGCCGCCCGACAGCGTGACGGCGATCCGCGGGAAGCGCAGCACCGGGCCGAGCACCAGATCCCACGCGCGCGAGGTGGAGCGCGCCCTGCTCGCACGCCTGACGGCGCCCTTCTCGACCCTGTCGCCGAGCTTGCCGAGCAGCGCCGGGAGCACCGTGAGCGAGCCGACCATCGCAGTGAACACGACGAGCATCGCGCCCACGCCGAGCGAGGTGAAGACCTTCGAGCCCGTCAGCAGCATGCCGGCCATCGCGATCAGCACGGTGAACCCGGACACGAGCACGGCCCGCCCCGAGGTGGCGGCCGCGCGCTGCAGCGCGATCGCGCTCGAATGCCCCTGACGGCGCTCCTCGCGCTCGCGCCTGAGGTAGAAGAGGGAATAGTCCACGCCCACGGCCATGCCCATCAGCAGCATCACCGAGCTCGTGGCTTCGGACTCGGGCACCAGATGGCTGGCGAGCGCCGCCAGGCCCAGGGAGCCCAGCACCGCGGAGAACGCGAGCAGCACCGGTATGCCGGCGGCCACGAACGCGCCGAAGGCGACGAGCATGATCAGGAAGGTGATCGGCACCGACAGCTTCTCCGCTCGAGCAAAGCCTTCGCTGCTCACCCGGCTGAGCGCGCGCTCAGCGCTCGCATCGCCGAACTCCGCCACGGTGAAGCCGGGGCTCTGGCGCTGGATCTCCGCGACCGCGTCGATCACGGGCTGCACGCGATCCTTGGCTGTTTCGGAGCTCCCGCGCATCGAGAACTGCACCAGCGCGGAGTGACGGTCCTTGGAGATCTGGCCCGCGTCGCCCGCGGCGAACGGCGAGCGCACGTCCTTCACCTGCGCCATCGTCGCAACACGTCCCGTTACGCGTTCGACGACGCGCCTGAATGCGGGTTCGGACGCGGTCAGCGTCTCGCTCTGCACGAGGACGGCCTCGTTCGCGGACCGATCGACGCCAGCGCGTTCGAGCAGGGCCTGCGCGCGCGCCGATTCGCCGCTGCCCCGTTCGGATTCCGTGAGCTTGACCACGCCCACGGCCTGGCCGAGCGCCGCGGACGCGACGACGAACGCCAGCCAGCCGAACGTGGCCTTCTTCCAGTTCGCCGCACTCCATCTCGCGGCACGGGCTGTGATGTTCATCGGCTCTCCCCTCGCTTGATTGGCATGAGAGGAGCTTCTCGACCGGCGGGCGCGCTGCCAATGAGGGCGCCCGGCGTCCGGCGCCCCAGCTAGCTGGCGTGTTCGCTCAGCCGGCGAGCGTGACGTGTGCGACGTATTT
>JBEKGK010000074.1:0-19011 GCA_050012835.1 Solirubrobacteraceae bacterium
GATCCCGTCCGGGGCCGTGCCCGCCGGGACCGTTTCCGGGCTCAGGAAGGAGAGCGCCCCACCCAACCCGGCTTCGAACTGCGAGACCTTGCCGACGCCGTAGTCCGTGACATACACGTTCAGCCCGAGCGCTTCGGGACAAGCGACCAGGGACGCGAGAACCGTCGCCGCCAAACCCCACCGCAAGACACTCATCCGCAAGACACTCATCCGCATTTCGAGCCCCCCGCCTGTTGCGTCTTTTAGAACAATCGCCCTATGACCAAATCCAAACGCACACACTCGTTGCAACCCTACAGCGCGGAAGGTCGTCCGTACGCGTCGCCGTCAGCGCGTGCCCGACGGATCGCCGGCGGGCTGCGGCCCTGCTCACACGCGAGCCTTGGACAAACGCACAGTCGTGCTTCCGGGCGAGACGCACAGCTGGACGGTGTCCATCAGGCCGGCCATCAGCGCGAACCCCCTGCCGCCCTCGGGGCTCGGGGCGGCGCCGGCGGCGGATGCAACGAACGTGCCGTAGTCGCGGACCGTCAGCGTCAGGCGGTCGCCGTCGCTGACGGCGCTGAGGTGTATGTGCCCGTGCTCGTCCGGGCGACCGTGCCTGATCGCGTTTGTCGCCGCCTCGTTGACGGCGAACGCGACCTCGTGGCAACGCTCGGCATCGAAGCCGAACGCCGCCGCCGCCCGGTGGGCGTATTCCCGTGCCAGACGCAGCTCCGAGGGTAGGGCCGGCAGGCGCAACTCGCTCGTAGCGCGGCTGGCGCCGCCTTGTTCGACCGTCGCGCGCACGTCAACCGGCGGTGGTGAGCTCCAAGAGGGCCTCCTCGCGCGTGCGATGCACGGCGATCATGCTGTCGAGCCCAGCGATCTCGAAGATCCGCAGCACGCGCCGGTTCTCCTCGGCGCAAACGACCGCCAGCGAGCCCCCGCCCTCTTCGTGCAGGCGCATGACAGCCCCCACGAGCACGCCGATGGCGGTCGAGTCGATGAACGTCACCTTCGACAGGTCGAGCACCAGACGCCTCGCGCCGGAGTGGATCTGGTCGGCGAGGCGCTCTCTGAGCTGAGGACTCGCGTCGTAGTCGATATCACCACCGGCGACAAGCATGGCAATGTCATCGGAGCGCTCCCAGCCCTCGACCGACGCGTCGTCGCTGATGTAGAAAAAGCCCATCTACTTCTCCAATGCTTGGTGACGGTGTCCCCGCCCTCACATCTTCGGCGATCTCGCATGACTTCTAAAGCACCGACGTTGCGATTGACGGGGTGCGCGCCGTCCTGCTTGAGCGCCGCACCACGCAGCTGGACGTCTGTTCTACTCACGGTCAGGCCGGTTGCGCGGCCGCTCAGCAGTACGCGTATACGGCGAGGTACCGCAGGCTGCTCACCAGCTGGAACCCGCGCGGCACGTCGTTGATCGAGTGCGGGTCGTGGCTGTTGTTGCCGAACGGCCCGTACTCGTTGTCATACAGCGCGCGGTTTCCGCCCTGCATCACGAACGCCACGCCGCGTTCACGCGCGCGCGCCGTTTCGGCGTCGCTGCGAGCGAGCACGTCCGTGACGCTGTGCGTCCCGAGGTCGAGCATGATCAACGGCATCAGCTTGTGGCTTGGCACCGATATCGGGCCGCAGCGCCGCGCCGCGGTGACCGCCGGCGAGCGCAGCAGCGAACGCACGTCTGACTCGACGTTCACGCGCAGCCGCAGCTCGCTCACGGCACCCGCCGGGTGCAGGTGCACCGCGGTCCACACGCCGGCGGCCGCGAGCACCGCGACCGTGGCGGCGATCAGCGCCCGCGAAGCGCGCACGCGGCGGGTGAGCACGCGCAGCAGCTCTGCCGCGAGGTAGCCCGCGAAGCAGATCAGCGCGACGGCGGCCAGCGCAAGGTACCGATTGACGACAGCGAAGCCCGCGAACGAGGTGATCACGAACGAGCCGACGCCACCGAGCGCGAGCGCCAGCGGGGCGCCGTAGCGAGGCAGCGCCAGCCGCCGCACCGCCAGCGCGACGCCCGCGAGCGCGCCGATCAGCACCGGCGGCTTGGCGAGGTCGAGCAGCCCCGAGAGCACCGCGCCGGGAATCTGCAGCGGCGGTTTCGAGCGCGAGAGTTCCTCCGCGTGGCCGGTGGTGAACGTGAACGAGAACGTCGGATCGCCGGTGACCGTGAGGTCGAGCAGCGCCCACAGCAGCGCAGGCAGCGCGACGATCGCCAGCAGCCGCAGGCGCCGCTCCCATGGAGCGTCGTGTCCCACCCAGATCGCATACGCGAGCAGGTACAGCCAGGCGTCCGGGCGCAGCAGGCCGGCGAGCACCAGCAGCACCCACACGACGCCGCCGCGTCGCGGGCGCTCGGCCTCGAACACGGCCGCCCACACGAGCAGCCCGATGTAGGGCACGTCGAGGTACGCGAACGCGGCGTAGAACGCGAAGTGAAAGCGCGACAGCAGCAGCACGCACGCGAGCAGCGCGGCCAATCCACCGAACGCCGCGCGCCCGAGCCGGTACAGGCCGGCCACGACCGCCAGCAGCGAGAGCACGCCGACGAGCGTCATGGCGCGCGCGCCCGCCGAGCCGAGCGCCGCGCACAGCGTCCCGAACGCCACCCACAGCGGGTGCTCTGTGGGGGCGCGGTAGGCGGCGAAGCTCGGCAGCTGCCCGGCGAGGATCTGGTGCCCCCACACGAGCGACCACGCGGAGTCGAACGTCGGCGCCACCGGGTAGGCGACCCACAGCGCGAGCGCGAGCGCCGCAAGCGCCGCGAACGCGATCCACCCCGCCAGCCGCGCGCGGTCGGCTCGGCCCCCGCGCGCGGCGCCGGGCGTCTCGAGCACCGCGGTGGCGCTCACGGGTCGAACCCACAGGCGCTCACGGGGTGGCCTCTCCGGCGACCTCGATCAGCACGATCGTCCACGGCAGCGGGCAGCGCACCTCGCGGACGCGCCCGTGCTCGGCCGCGAGGCTCACGAACGTCCGTCGCGAGAAGTGGTTGACGTGGCCCGGCGGGTTGCCGAGCCAGCCGACGTAGGCGCCACGCAGCACGTTGAGCACCCGCCACAGCGGCTCGCGCGGCACCGACACGAGCACCGCGCTGCGCGCCACGCGCACGAGCTCTGAGAGCGCGAGCGTCGCCGCCGGCACCTGCTCGAGCAGCTCGATTCCGCACACCACGTCGAACTCGCCGTCCGCGAACGGCAGCGCGCACGCGTCGGCGACGTCGAAGCGCAGGTTCGGCTGCGCGCGCCGCTCCCACTGCGCGCTCAGCGGCTCGCGATCGACCGCGAGGATCTCGAGCGCCTGCCAGCGCCGCGCCCAGCGCTGCGCAAGCACGCCCTCGCCGCATCCGACGTCGAGCAGCGAGACGGGTGCAGCACTGGCCAGCAGCGCGTCCACGGAGGCGAGGAAGCGCCGCGTGAGCACCGCCGCGAGTGGATTGCGACTCGCGTACTTGTCATACGCGTTGCCAACATGTGGCGCGAGCGAAGCGGAGGGCGGCACCGCGGCACGATTCTGTCAGCATTCCCGCGCGATGACGCGGGTGCTGGCAGTGGGGGGTGGCGGCTTCATCGGCGCCCACCTCGTGCGAACGCTGGTCGACCATGGCGCGGCCGTGACGGTCGCCGACGCATGGTGCTCCTATGGCGCGCCCGCCAGCGGCGAGCGCGAGCGGACGCTCGCGTGGCGGCGCGAGCACCTGCTCGAGGGCGCGGACGTGCGCACGCTCTCGATCGACGACGCCGGCGCGCTGGTCGAGCTCGTCCGCGAATGCGCCCCCGAGGTCGTCGTGCAGCTCGCCAACCTGCCGTTCGCGCAGCGCGCGTTCGAGCGCCCCGACGAGGCCCGGCACGAGATCCTCGGCTCGACCGAAGCGCTGCTGCGGGCACTCGAGCATGCCGAGCATGTGCGTCACGTCGTTTACGTGTCCTCGAGCATGGTCTACGGAGACTTCGACCGCGAGCCGATGCCCGAGCATGCGCGCTGCAAGCCGCGCGAGCCATACGGCCGCTTCAAGCACGCGGCCGAGGCGCTCGTGCGCAGCCACGGCCTCAGGGCCGGGCACACCATCACGATCGTTCGGCCCTCCGCCGTCTACGGCCCAGGCGACCTCGGCGGGCGCTTCGTGCAGCGCCTGGCCGCAGCCGCGCACAGCGGCACGACGCTGACGCTCACAGGCGGCGGGCTGACACGTCTGGACTTCACGTTCGTCGAGGACCTCGCCGACGGGCTACGCCGCGCCGCCATTCAACCGGCGGGCGCTTGCGCCACGTTCAACATGACCTACGGCGAGGCGCGCTCGCTCGAGGAGGCCGTCACGATCGTGCGCGAGCTCGGTTATTCGCTTGACGTCGAGCACGCCGTCGAGCGGTTCGGGTTTCGCCCGCGCCGCGGCTCCCTCGACATCACGCGCGCGCACGAGGTGCTGGGCTACGAACCGCGCCACTCGCTCGAGCGCGGCCTCGAGCGCTACCTCGCCGCGACGCTGCCGGTCCCCGCGTGAGTGTGGACGCCGCGTGAGCACGGGCGCCGGTCGCCGCGTGAGCGCCGAGACGCTGCGCGCGCCCGCCGGCGCGATCCCGTTCTTCGCCGCCCAGCGCGAGCTCGCGGCGCACGGCCGCGAGCTGCTCGAGCGTATGACGGACGTGCTGGCGGGCGGCCAGACGCTCCAGGGCGAGCAGGTGAGCGCGTTCGAGGACGCGCTCGCACGGCGACTCGGTCGCGCGCACGCCGTCGCGGTGGGCTCGGGCACCGACGCGCTGTTCTTCGCGCTGCGCGCGCTCGACATCGGCCCGGGCGACGAGGTGCTGGTGCCGGCGCTGTCGTTCATCGCCTCAGCGTCGTGCGTGGTGCGCGCGGGCGCGCGACCGGTATTCGTCGACACATGCGCCCGCCATCTGCTCGATCTCGACAGCGCGCGCGCCAACATAAAAATCAAAACCCGCGCTGTGATCGCCGTGGACCTGTTCGGGCAGACGCCCCACGTGCCGGCGCTGGACGAGTTCGCGCGCGAGCACCGACTGCTCGTGATCGAGGACGCCGCGCAGGCGCTCGGCGCCACGCACGCGGGCGCGATCGGCGCGGTCAGCTGCCTGTCGTTCGACCCCACCAAGCCGCTCGCCGCCCCCGGCAGCGGCGGCGCGCTGCTGACCGACGACGCTGCGATCGCCGCGCGCGTGCGCCGCCTGCGCTGGCACGGGCGCGACGACCACGGGCGCTACGGAGAGCTCGGCTACAACTCGCAGCTGCCGGAGGTCTCCGCCGCGATGCTGTGCCACAAGCTCGAGCTCGAGCCGGGGTGGCGCGCCGCGCGCCAGGCAATCGCCGCGCGCTACGACGCCGCGCTCGCGGCGATGCCCGCGATTCAGGCGCCCGAGCGCGGCGAGCTGACGGCGCACGCGTTCAGCAAGTACGTGATCCGCGCGCGCGACCGCGACCAGCTGCGCGAGCGGCTGGCGCGCGCGGGCGTGCCCACGCGCATCCACTACGCTCGCCCGCTGCGTCACGAGCCGCTGTTCGCCGGCGCGGCCGGCGATGACGCCGCCACGCCCGGCGACGCCCGTGCGTGCCCGAACGCCGAGCGCGCCACGCGGGAGGTGCTCTCGCTGCCGATCCACGCGTTCCTGCACGAGCGCGAGGTCGATCTGGTGGTGGAGGCGCTGCGTGCCGTGAGCGCGCGACCATAAGGTCAAGCTGAATCTACGATCGCCCCGAGGCGTGGGAGCACGATTGCCTCGACACGTGCTTGGTTGGCCGCATCCGGGCGCAGCGAACCTCCTACCCATTCATTGAAACGAGGAATGGCTTGCAGTTCGACTATTTGCTGCGCTAGAAAACCGCGTAGCTCGTCGGGCGAGGCTTGTACTTCCCCTACCAAGGCAGCACGCCCGTTGATAAGGGAGATCACGTCCTCGAAGTCGCGACTGCCCAAGAGATCGCCACCGCCGCGGCCGGCGAACGCCTCGAGCTTCGTAGCGAGCAGATAGGGGGGCGTAATCGCCCTGATCGCAATGCCGGACGGCAACCGGCGCTCGACCGCATGCGGCAGCGCGGGTGCCTGCCAGCGGTTGGAGAAGCCGAGGATCGCAGAGTTAGTGGGCATCGCGTCGAGCGTGAGATCGAAGCGGGCGTGCCGCCAACGACAGATCACGCGACTCTCGACATCCTCGGCGAAACCCTGTGCACGCATCCGCCTTGAGAACTGCTCGTAGCCCCAGCGGCCGGTGACGTCGACGATCACATCGACATCCTTTGTTGGTCGTGGAGGCGCCGCTGCTGGATCGGTGATCCACAGCACAAGACTCGCTCCCCCGATGAAGACGACCTCGTCGAGCAGCGGCCCGAGGGCCGCTGCTCCTACCTCTAGGAGTTCGAAGCTCACGCTCGATCAGCCACGGCCGGCGCGCCGAGGATCCAGTCGTGCAGCATCCGCACCGCCAACTGACGCACTCGCGCGTCGCCTACACGCAACCCGTCGATCAACGCAAGCAGCTCGTACATCTCCGAGTCGGCGCTCGCGAGAGACACCACCCTCGGATGCAGCGGCTGAACCTCTAGACCACGTACCTCGCCATGTGGATCTGGCCAGACCGGTGGCAGATCATCTGTGCGAGCGAGGTGTCCGACGAGCGGTGGAGCGGCCCATGCCGTTGGCAGGCCCCTTGTCTCGCCGCCCACTGCGGCGGGGGCAATAAAACGCAGCGCATACACGAACAAGTCCTCGCACGCACCAACGTTCACTCGACGCCTCCGGGCATCGAAGACCCCTACGACCGCGAGCCGGTCAAGCGAGCGCTGCACGCTCGCGGACGGCAGCCGCAGCTCAGCGGCCAATGAGCGTACCGTCCAGCCACCCACCGGATGGCGGAGTAGTCCCAGCAGCACTATGAGATCGACGCCCTTCAAGGTCGCCACTGTACCATGTATCGAGACACGGTACAAATGTGCTAGCCACCCCTGCGCGACGCTTAGCGCGAGGTCGATCTGGTGGTGGAGGCGCTCGCGCACGCCGGCGAGCGCGCGAGCCGCGGCTAACCTGCAGCTCGTACAGGCCCTGCCGGCAGCAACGACCACCTGGAGGTAGCGCATGCAGTACGTGAACCTGGGCGCGACGGGCCTTCGGGTCTCGCGCGTGTGCCTCGGCATGATGAGCTTCGGCAACGACAGCGACAGAGCGTGGGTCCTGGACGAGGCGGCCGCCGAGCCGATCGTGCGCGCGGCGGTGGAGGGCGGCATCAACTTCTTCGACACAGCCGACACCTACTCGCAGGGCGCCAGCGAGGTGGCCACCGGTCGCCTGCTCGGCAAGCTGCTGACGCGCGATGAGGTCGTGGTGGCGACCAAGGTGTTCATGCCGATGACGCCCGGCGAGAACGGTGGCGGGCTCTCGCGCAAGCACATCCTCAGCGCGATCGACGCGTCGCTGCAGCGCCTGGGCATGGACTACGTCGACCTCTACCAGATCCATCGCTGGGACCCGCGCACGCCGATCGAGGAGACGATGCAGGCGCTGCACGACGTGGTGCGCGCCGGCAAGGCGCGCTACGTCGGCGCCAGCAGCATGTTCGCGTGGCAGTTCGCCAAGGCCCAGCATCTCGCCGAGCGCGCCGGCCTGACGCGCTTCGTGTCGATGCAGAACCACTACAACCTGCTCTACCGCGAGGAGGAGCGCGAGATGATCCCGCAGTGCATCGAGCAGGGCGTCGGCGTGATCCCGTGGAGCCCGCTCGCGCGAGGCGTTCTCGCCGGTAACCGAACACGTGCTGGCGAGCGCCTGACGACACGGGCCGGCAGCGACCAGTTCACCGACTACCTGTACGACCAGCCCACCGACTTCGACGTGGTCGAGCGTGTCGCCGAGGTCGCCGGCGAGCGTGGCGTCGCGCCCGCGCAGGTCGCGCTGGCGTGGCTGCTGCACAAGCCGGGGGTGACCGCGCCGATAGTCGGCGCGACCAAGCTCCAACACCTACAGGATGCGCTCGCCGCCGAGCAGCTGACGCTCAGCGAGCAGGAGATCGCGCGGCTGGAGGAGCCCTACGTGCCCCACCCGGTGCTCGGCCACGGATAGGCGCGCGCGTTTGAAGGTACGGGGCGAGATAGCGCCCGAAGACCTTCTCTGCCCGCGTGTCGGACTCGGAGTCGTTGAAGTGACCGTGCAGGTAGGAGGCGGTTGCCTGACCGAACTCGTCGAGCTCAGTTCGCAGGAACACTGGATTTGCGCCGCCCACCAGACGGGCGCGCAGTACGCGATGGATCCGCGGCGTCGTGACAGAGGCGCCGTGGGCGGTCGCGATGTGCTGCGCGATCGCGTCGGCCTGTTGGGCTGCCAGCCCGCCCTGCTTGATCGGGAAGCACGTCATGTCGCCGACCGCGTAGACGTCGGGCAGGCCGATGACGCTGCCGAGCGCATCCGTCGTGACGAAGCCCCAACGGTCGGCCGGCAGCCCGGTGATCCTGGGGCCCCGGAGCTCGGGTGCGGCAACGACACGATCGGCGTCAAGCGTCTTCCCCGAGGCCAGCACGAGCGCTCCGCTGCGATCGACTCGCTGCGGATCGGCCTCTCCGATGAAGCTCACGCCTCGCTCAGCCAGCAGATGCGCGACCAGACCGGAGGCCTGCGCGCCGAACACACGCAGAGGCGTGATCTCCGGGCTCACGAGCATCACCTCACCCGTGGCGTCGAGCTCTGCAAGACGAGCGGCCGTGAGCAACGCCAACTCATACAGAGGCAGTGGCCACGTACAGCCGCTCGGTACGGCGAAGATGATCCGTCGGATCGTCCCCGAGGGCAGCTCGCTCACAAGGCGACGGATGTGCTGAACCTGCTGCTGATCGCGGAACGTCAGCGCGCCCGGTATCGAGACGACTGCGCGCGCACCCACCGCAAGGACGAGCGCGTCGTAGTCGAGGTGAGCGAAGGAGGCGAGCCGTGCTGTGTGAGCGTCGGCAGCGACCGCCTCCACGCGATCCAGGCGAAAGGACGCGCCGACGTCGGTGGCGATCGCCTGCAGGTCATAGGCGAGCGGTGCAGTCTCGTCGAAGGACTCCACGGTCGCGGCCGGCTTGTACGCGAGCGACGGGGACGCCGAGACCAGCGTCACGCGCACGTGCTCGGGCGCCAGCGCGCGCAGGGCGAGCAGCGACTCCACTCCACCGAACCCGCCGCCGGCTATCACCACATGAGCGCGCTCCTGTAATGAGGTGCTGGACGGCATACGTGAAAACGTTGCATCGCCGCCACCAGTGCGCATCCGTGGAATCCCGGGGACGACGCGCTCCTTACTACGTAGACCGACCCGGGCGCCGTAGATCGACCCCAGACACGCGGCGGCGCCAGGCTGGCGCTTGCGATCAGGCTCTGCGCTGCAGTACGACGACCGGGATCACCCGCGTGGTTTTCTGCGCATAGTCCCGAAACTGCGAGTACAGCTCCGACTGCTGCGCGTACAGCCGCTCGCGCTCCTCGCCGGAGGCGACGCTGGCGTCGACGTCGAAGCTCTCGGCGCCGACCTCCACGGTCGCCGTCGGGTTGGCCACGAGGTTGTGGTACCAGCCGGGATTCGTATCCGCGCCGGCCTTGGAGGCGAAGATCACCATGCGCTCGCCGTCGGGCAGATACATGACCGGCGTCGTGCGCCGCTGCCCGCTCTTGGCGCCGGTCGCCGTCAGCAGCAGCACTGGCGCTCCCTCGAATGGCCCGCCGACCTTGCCGTCGTTCGCGCGGAACTCCGCGATGATCGCCCGGTTGAAGTCGTCCATATCGGCCACGTCGCTCTCCTTCTTTATGGCGCCAGGTTCACCGGCAGCGTCTTGAGCTGGTTGATGAACAGCGATTCGACGGCCGCGGGCGTGCCCGCGATCTCGATCCCGGGATAGCGCTTGAGGGTCTCCTCGATCATCACCTTCAGCTCCAGGCGCGCAAGCGCGGTGCCGAGGCAGAAGTGACGTCCACCGGCGCCGAACGCCTGGTGCTCGCATTCGCGGCGCAGATCGAAGCGGTCGGCGTCCTCGAAGCGCGTCTCGTCGCGGTTGGAGGACACGTACCACATGACGACCTTCTCGCCCTCGCGGATCTTCTGTCCGTGCAGTTCCGTGTCGCGGGTGGCGGTGCGGCGGAAGTGAGCGAAGGCGGGGAACATGCGTAGCGACTCCTCGACCGCGTCGGGGATCAGCGAGGGGTCGTCGATCAGCAGCTGCGTCTGCTCGCGGTCTTCCATCAGCGCGCGCATGCCGCTGCAGTAGGTCGCCTTGGTGCTGTCGTTGCCGGCGGCGACGAGCAGGAAGAAGCCCATGACGATCTCGTGTTCCTCGAGTTTCTGACCGTCGAGGACGGCGTGGACGAGCACGCTCGTGAGGTCCTCGGTCGGGTTCTCCTGTCGCGCGGCGATCAGCTTGCGGCAGCGCTCGAAGATCTCCGGGAGCTCTTTCTCGAGCGCGCCCTCGAAGCCGTCGGGGTTCAGATCCGGGTCGGCGGCGCCCAGCGTCGCGTTCATCAGCCTCGCCCAGATCGCATCGTCCTCCTCGGGGATGCCCATGAAGCTGCCGATCACGCGCGAGACGATCGGCTGGGCGACATCGTCGACCAGGTCGCAGCTGTCCCGGCCCTCGAGCCGGTCGAGGACCTTGACGGCGATCGCCCTGATCGCATCCTCGTGGGCGGCGATCCGCTTGGGCGTGAAGCCGGCCTGGAACAGCGCCTTCAGCCGATCGTGCTTGGGGGGATCCATGCCGATGAACATCGCGCGCGCGAGCTCGATCGGGAGGCCCGCGGCCGCCGCGAGCACGCCGCCGCGTTCCGATGAGTATGTCTTCCAGTCGCGACTGACCGTATGGATGTCATCGGCGGTGGTCACCGACCAGAAGCCGGCCTCTTCGGGGAACTCTTCGAAGCTCTCCGTCCAGTGGATCGGGCACTTGCTGCGCATCTGCTTGAACAGCTCGTATGGCGGCCCGTTCCCCCACAGCCCGGCCTCGGTGAGTTCCACCGCCTCGATGTCGCGCCCAACAGTCGCCATTTTCAAACCTCCACGATCGCCGCCCGGATGGTGCGCCCGATCATACTGGCCGCCTGGCCAGTTTGGGGCACGACGGCGTCGAGGCTTCGTCCAGGTCAGCCCCGACGCCATGCCGGGGCGCGTCGCCTACCGGCCATCGGCGATATGCGTCGGGGGTCCGCATCGGTTGGCATCCTCGACGGATGGACGCGCCCCACCACAGCGGCTACCGCGACCGCGACGAGTCGCGCTTCTACCAGGCGCACGGCCTCTCACCCGAGGCTACGTGGCAAGCTCTCGCGGACGAGCTTGCCCGCGTCCTGGACGATGCGCAACGGGCCTTCTTGAGGATGCCGTTGCGGCTGGACCCAGAGCGCATCCGCTGGTGGCACGGAGCAATCTTCGGCCGCCATTTTCCCCACGTCGGCGGGCACTTCCGTCGAGAGCTGGCGTTCTTCGGCGTGGTGATGCCGGACGGCGGGATGCGACAACTCGAAGGAGCTCCACCTCAGGCGATCCGCCAGGAACTCGCGGCCGTGTGCGCATCGTTCAATGGCCGGGTGGACACTTTCGACGAGGTGGATGCCGTGAGTGTCCACGACCGGACGCGGGCAGCGGCGGCTCTTTATGCCGGCATTCTGCGTGTACATCCGTTCGTGGACGGCAACCATCGTGTGAGCTTCGTCGCGCTGTCCGCCGCACTGTGGTCGCTCGACCTGCCGAACGTCAGGTTCACCAGCGCCGAGGAGTTGATCGCCCACGACGACGCTCTCGTCCCAGCACTTCTGTCCGCTTCTGGTGATGTCGAGCCCTTCGCGCAGCTCTTGACCGAGCGCATCGAGCGTGCAAGCAAGGATGCGACATGAGGTACCCTCAGGGCATGGAGAACGGCATCCGTGGTCCGAAGAGGGTACGAGGCCGTGCCTACACCGTCTGCGGAGATCGCCTCGTCGAGACCACGCCTGAGGTCAACCGCGAAGTCGCTGAAAGCGCGATGTTGCTCTCGCAAGGGGCGCGAAGGGCAATCGAGATGATGCACGAGGCGCACGAGGCCGGCAACGAGGCCACCACCCCAGCAGTGCCCGCCCCCGGGGCTGCAGCCGCCGAAGCCTGAGCGGGCTTCGGTCAGCTTCGACCGGCCCCGAAACCTCAGCGCCTCGGTGCAGTAACAGCGCGTTCCCCGTGCCAACTGCACCCGCCGTCAGACTGACGGCTGGCGTGAACCGACGAACCCCACAGCCGAACGTGCCGGGCCGCGGGATCGTGGCCTCCTACGGCGTGCGGTTCTGGATGCTGGTGGTGCTGGTGGGCCTGGGGGCGGGCTTGGGCGGCGCGGCGCTGATGGAGCTGCTGCGCGCGGTTCAGCACCTGGCGTGGTCGTATCACTCGGGCGACTTCCTGGATGCGGTCAAGCGCACGTCGTCGACCCGGCGCGTGCTCGTGCTGCTGCTCGGCGGCGTGGTGGCTGGAGGCGGGACGATGCTGCTGTCGCGTCACAGCCCGGGCGAGGTGTCGGAGTCGCTGTGGCTGCGCGGCGCGCGCGTGCCGTTCTGGGCGAGCATCGCGCGGGGCGTGCACTCAATCGTGATCGTGGCGCTGGGCGCGTCGCTGGGCCGCGAGGCGGCGCCGCAGCAGGCGGGCGCGGCGGTGGCGAGCGCGCTGAGCGAGTGGGCGCGACTGCCGGACTGGCAGCGGCGCCTGCTGGTGGCGTGCGGCGCGGGCGCGGGCATGGCGGCGGTGTACAACGTGCCGCTGGGTGGCGCGCTGTTCGCGCTGGAGGTGCTGCTGGGGACGCTGACGCTGCCGCTGGTGCTGCCGGCGCTGGCGACGTCGCTGATCGCGACTGGGGTGGCGTGGATCGCGCTGCCGACCAGCCCGACGTACACGGTCCCCTCGTACCCGGTGCATGGCCAGCAGATCGTGTGGGCGGTGATCGTGGGACCGATCGCGGGACTGGCGGCGATCGCATGGATCCGCCTGATCGCGCGGGCGCACGCGCTGCGACCCGCCGGCTGGCAGCGGCTGGCTGCGCCGATCGTGGTGTTCGCGGCGCTGGGCGCGCTGGCGACCGCGTACCCGCAGCTGCTGGGCAACGGCAAACCGGTGGTGCAGCTGGCGCTGGTGGCGAAGCTGAGCGTGGCGCTGCTGGCGGTGCTGCTGGTGCTGAAGCCGCTGGTGACGGCGGCGTGCCTGGGCAGCGGCGCGCCGGGCGGGCTGTTCACGCCGACGCTCGCGTACGGCGTGCTGCTGGGCGGCGTGCTGGGCGAGGGCTGGGCGCAGATCTGGCCGGGCGCGCCGCTGGGCGGCTACGCGATCATCGGCGGCGCGGCGGTGCTGGGCGCGTCGATGCAGGGGCCGCTGGCGGCGGTGGTGTTGCTGCTGGAGCTGACGCATCACGCTGACGCGCTGATGGTGCCGATCCTGATCGCGGTGGTGGAGGCGACGGTGCTGGCGCGCGTGCTGGGGGCGCCGTCGATCTACTCGGCGCGGCTGTCGGCGCTGCCGGAGGAGGTGCACGCGGCGGCTGCGCGCATCGGCTACGACGACGTGGATGCGCAGACGGCCGAGCGCGAGATGCTCGCGCCGAGCGATCTGCTGCCGATCACGATGCACCCGCCGCCGCGTGAGCGCGATCCCTCCTAACCTCGCGGCACTGGTTTTGCAGCGCTGTTTGTAAGCGCCCGGAGCTGGTACTACTCACGTATGCCGCGCGCGATGTGGACGGGAACGATCGGCTTCGGGATGGTGACTGTCCCGGTGAAGCTGTACAGCGCGGTGGATCGCAAGACGGTGCGCTTCCACCAGCTGTCGGGCAAGAGCGGCGTGCGCGTGGCGCAGAAGCGCGTGGACCCGTCGACGGGCGATGAGGTCCCGTATGGCGACATCGTGAAGGGCTACGAGCTGGCGCCGGACCGCTACGTGGTGATCGAGCCGGGCGAGCTGGAGGCGCTCGAGCCGAAGAAGACAAAAACAATCGAGATCGAGGAGTTCGTAGATCTCTCACAGATCGACCCTGTGTATTACGACCACCCCTATTACCTGGCGCCGGGCCCGGGCGGTGTGAAGCCCTACCGGCTGCTGCTCGAAGCGATGCGCGAGACGGGCAAGGTGGCGATCGCGCGCGTGGTGATCCGCTCGAAGGAGCAGCTCGTGGCGGTGCGCCCGATGGGCGATGTGATGGGGATGGCGACGATGCTGTTCGCCGACGAAATCCTGCCGCCGGATCGCCTGGACGAGATCGCGGAAGCGGCGGCGGTCGAGACGACCAAGCGCGAGCTGGACATCGCCAAGCAGCTGGTGGAATCGCTGGCGGGCGACTTCGAGCCGGAGCAGTTCCACGACACCCACCGCGAGCAGGTGCTGGCGCTGATCGAGCGCAAGGCGCAGGGCAAGGCGATCGCGGTGCAGCCGGCGCCCGAAGAGCTGGCGGCGCCGGCGCCCGACCTGATGAGCGCGCTGAAGGCGAGCCTCGACGCGGTGCGCACACGCGAAGGCGCGGGCGCGGGTAGCGGTGCCGGTGTCGGCGGCGGTGTCGGCGGCGCCAAAGCGCGCAAGGCCGCCAAGAAGCCGGCGGCCAAGAAAGCCCCCGCCGCGAAAGCCGCGGCAAAGAAGCCCGCCGCCAAGAAGCCCGCCAGCAAGCGGTAGGCGTGGAGCCCGGCCGCGCGCCGCGTTCGCCCTGATGATCGCGTGGCGCTCCCGCTCGTTGTTTGCTCTTGCGAGCACCGTATAACGATGGCTATACGGAAGTCGAAGGACGACACAAAGCGGGCCGCCCGGCTGAAGCGCTACGACGCCAGACGCGACTTCGCAGCGACACCCGAGCCGCCCGCGGGCGCCGCTGCGGCGAGCGACGTGCTGCGCTTTGTGATCCACGAGCACCATGCGACGCGGCTGCACTGGGACCTGCGCCTGGAGCGCGACGGGGCGCTGGCGTCGTGGGCGGTGCCGAAGGGACTGCCGGAGGCGCCCGGCGAGAACCATCTGGCGGTGGCGGTGGAGGACCACCCGCTGGAGTACCTGGAGTTCGAGCAGGAGATACCGAAGGGCCAGTACGGCGCGGGCGCGGTGACGATCTGGGATCACGGCACGTACGAGTGCCTGAAGTGGGAGCCGCGCAAGGTGGAGGTGGCGCTGCACGGCGAGCGCGTGGACGCACGCTATGCGCTGTTCCCGATCGACAAGGACGAGCAGCCCAAGAACTGGCTGATCCACCGCATGGACCCGCCGGCGGACGCCGAGCGCGAGCCGATGCCGGCGCGGATCGCGCCGATGCTCGCGCGCGCGGGCTCGCTGCCGGACGACGGCGGCTGGGCGTACGAGGTCAAGTGGGACGGCGTGCGCGCGATCGCGTACTCGCAGCCGGGCGAGCTGCGCGTGGAGAGCCGCAACCTCAACGACATCACGGACACCTACCCGGAGCTGATCGGCATGGGCGCAGCGCTGGGCTCGCACAGGGCGGTGCTGGACGGCGAGATCGTGGCCCTGGACGGCGCGGGGCGCCCGAGCTTCGCGGCGCTGGCGCGGCGCATGCACATCGCGTCTCGAGCGCAGGCGCGCAGGCTGGCGAAGGCCACACCTGTGACGTATGTGATCTTTGACCTGCTGTGGCTGGACGGCCACTCGCTGATGCGCGAGCGCTACAGCGAGCGGCGCAAGCGGCTGAAGGCGCTGGCGCTGAGCGGCGAGAGCTGGCAGACACCCGATCACGTGGTCGGAGAGGGGAAGGCGCTGCTGGCGGCGACGGCCGAGCAGGGCCTGGAGGGCGTCGTGGCCAAGCGCCTGCATTCGGCGTATCGGCCGGGTGTGCGCACGCGCGACTGGGTGAAGGTCAAGACCACAGGTCGCCAGGAGTTCGTGGTCGGCGGCTGGATGCCGGGCAGGGGCAAGCGCAGTCACAGCGTCGGTGCGCTGCTGCTCGGCGTGTACGGCGGTGACGGACAGCTGCGCTACGTGGGCCGCGTCGGCAGCGGCTTCAGCGACAGCGAGCTCCAGCGCCTGTCCGGCCTGCTCACGCCAATAGAGCGCCCCGCGTCACCGTTCACAGCCGGCGAGAAGCCTCCTGCAGGCGCGCTCTTCTGCGAGCCCCAGCTGGTGGTGGAGGTCGAGTTCGCGAACTGGACCGCCGGCGGTAGCCTGCGCGCGCCCGTGTACAAGGGCCTGCGCGAGGACAAGCTGCCCGAGCAGGTCGTACGCGAGGACATCGCCGACGCAGGAGCGGATGCGCCCGCGGATTCGCCGGCTGACGCGGCAAAGGCGCGGGAAACGCCGCGGCGCAAACGGCCGCAGGCGCAGGCCGCGCGGAAGGCGCCTGCGGACGCGGCAGATGAGGTGTTGGGGCCGCTGTCGATACGCCGGCGTGGCGCCAAAGCGGCGGAGGCGACGGTCGAGGGGCGCGAGCTGAAGCTGTCGAACCTCGACAAGGTGCTGTATCCCCGGACGGGGTTCACGAAGGGCGAGGTGATCGCGTACTACGCGACGATCGCACCGGTGCTGCTCGGCCACCTGGCGGGCCGTCCGCTGACGGTCACCCGCTGGCCGGACGGAGTGCAGGCGAAGTCGTTCTTCCAGAAGCAGGCGCCTGCGCATCGGCCGGAGTGGGTGCGCACGGCGACGGTGGCGAGCGCAAGCAAGCCGATCGACTACACGCTGGCAGACGATCTGCCGACGCTGGTGTGGCTGGCGAACCTGGCGGCGATCGAGCTGCACGTGCCGCTGGCGCGCGCGGAGGCGATCGAGCGCCCGACTGCGCTGGTGTTCGACCTGGACCCGGGCGCGCCGGCGGGCATCGTGGAGTGCTGCCACGTGGGCCTGCAGCTGCAGGGCATGTTCGAGCACCTGGGCCTGCACAGCTACGCCAAGACGTCAGGCTCCAAGGGCCTGCAGGTGTACGTGCCGCTGAACTCCGCGGAGGTGACGTACGAGCGCACGAAGCCGTTCGCCAAGGCCGTGGCGGAGCTGCTCGAGAACGCGGAACCGGACGTTGTGGTCTCGCGCATGACCAAGGCGCGCCGCACGGGCAAGGTGCTGATCGACTGGAGCCAGAACGACGCCAAGAAGACGACCGTGTGCGCCTACTCGCTGCGCGCAACCGAGCGGCCCACCGTGTCGACGCCTGTCGACTGGGATGAGGTGCGCGCCACACGCGACTCCGGCGACCCTGCGACGCTCACGTTCGAGGCCAGCCAGGTGCTCGAGCGCGTGGCCGAGGGCGGCGACCTGTTCGCGCCGGTGCTGTCGCTGGTGCAGGAGGTGCCCGGTTAAAGGCATCAATCCGATATGTCGAATAGCTCGCCGTGTCGGTCATTGCTGCTGTCCATTCAGCCGTCGCACACACAGGCGGAAGCGAAATCGTCTTGGCGATCGTTGGCGGCACGATGCTCACGCTTGCACTCGCGCGGCCGAGGCTGAGGTGGATTGATCGTCTGACCGAAGATTCCGAGTCACAACGCGCTTGGGCGGAGCGAGGCCTAACCGGCTTCGCGTTCTTGATGGGAGGCTACGCGTGGGCAGCGCTTTTCCTCACCCTCCAGCGACGGCTCGACGCCGAATCGGCAGCTCTTCTTCGCGGGGCCGCCGCACTTCTAATCGCGTACGCGTGGCTCAGCCATTTTGAGCCATTCGTCAAAGAGTGGCGTCTACAGGGGGGGGCTCGCAGCAGTCATCCTGTACACAGGATTCGCGATCCTGGCAGCCGGGATCGGCGTGTGCGCGGCCGAAATCACGCGCACCTCATCAGTTACTGCAGGAGACGTCAGGATCGTGGGTATATCCGTGGCGGCCGGAGTTGTTTGCTGGCTGCTCTACAAGATTCTGCCCGCGAGCGGTACGGCTTAACTCCCTACTCGAACTCCGGCGCGGTCCAGCCGGGCATCACATCGGGCAGGCCGTCGCTGACGCGGTCGGGGAAGCGCGCGGGGCGCTTCTCCAGGAACGCGGTGATGCCCTCGACCGCGTCCGCTGACTGTCCGCGGGCGGCCATGCCGCGCGAGTCGGCGCGGTGGGCGAGCATCGGGTGCTCGGCGCCCAGCATCCTCCACATCAGCTGTCGGGCGAGCGCCACCGAGACGGGCGCCGTGTTCTCGGCGATCTCGCGCCCCAGCGCGCGGGCGGCGTCGAGCAGCTCGGCTTTCGCGTGCACGCTGCGCACGAGCCCGCCTTCGAGCGCCTCCTGCGCCGAGAACACGCGGCCGGTGGCGACCCACTCCATCGCGCGGCTGATGCCAACCACGCGCGGCAGGAACCAGCTCGAGCAGGCCTCCGGGATGATGCCGCGGCGTGCGAACACGAAGCCCATGCGCGCGTCGTCAGCCGCCAGGCGCACATCCATCGGCAGCGTCATCGTCGCGCCCACGCCCACCGCCGGGCCGTTGATCGCAGCGATCACCGGCTTGGTCGATTCGAAGATGCGCAGCGTCAGTTCGCCCCCGTTGTCGCGCATGGCGCCCGCCACGCTCTCGCGCTTGCGCGCGTCGAACGTGTCCCCGCCACTCGCGAGGTCCGCACCCGCGCAGAAGCCCCTGCCCGCGCCCGTCACCACGATCGCACGCACCTCGTCGTCGGCGTCCGCGCGATCGAACGCCGTGCGCAACTCCAGGCCCATCTGCGCCGTCCATGCGTTCAGCCGCTCGGGGCGGTTCAACGTGATCGTGAGCACGCCATCTGCGAGCTCGGTGGTGATCTGCTCGAAGTCCATCAGGCGCAGGATCATATGCCCATCAGATACCTGTGCCCGCAGGCGGTATCGTCGATCGAGAAAGCGTTGAGGAGCTGAGCATGTTCGCCGGCGACATCCAGGGCAGGTACACCGAGCCGCGAGGCTACCGGCGGCGACCGGGGCCATACCAACCGCCGCGGTTCGTGACGCTCAGGCGGCTGGCCATGGCCGCTGCCACCGCGTTCCTGTCCATCAACCTGTGGACCGGCGCGCCGCTCGTCGCACTGTGGGTCGGCTCCCAAAGCTCGGACAACACCGTCCTGAGCATGCAGGCGGTGTTCGTCGTGGTGCTCGTGCTGGCGGTGCTCGTGT
>JBEKGK010000075.1:0-18869 GCA_050012835.1 Solirubrobacteraceae bacterium
CGTGCGCGCCCTCGTCGATCGCCAGCCAGTCGCCGCCCAGCCGCTCGCGCACGGCTGTCTCGACGTTGCCCTCGAGGATGTCGAAGGTCCCCTGCAGGTAGCGCGCCGGGGTGCCGATGTCCAGCCAGTAGCTCTGCGACGGAAACCCGTACAGGCCGCTGTCGACGAGCCGCGGCCACACCTCGCGCTCGATCGAGACGTTGCGGTCGGGCGCCACCAGCTCGAGGATCTCGCGCTCGAGCACATATGCGCCGGCGCTGATCAGGTTGCTGTTGACGCTGTCAGGGCTGGGCTTCTCCACGAAGTCGCTCACCGAGCGGTCCTCGCGCAGGATCACCACGCCGTACGCGCTCGGGTCGGCGACCGGCACGAGCGCGAGCGTGGCGCGCGCGCCGCTCGCCTCGTGCTGGGCGATCTGCGCGGTCAGGTCGATGTCGGTGAGCACGTCGCCGTTGAGCATCAGGAAGCGCTCGTCGAGCATCGGCTCGGCGAGCTTCAGCGCGCCGGCCGTTCCACGCGGATCGGGCTCCTCGACGAAGCGCAGGCGGATGCCGAACTGCGAGCCGTCGCCGAGCACGCCGCGCACGCCGTCCGCGAGGAAGCCGCACGACATGATCACGTCGTCGATGCCGTGCCCGCGCAGCCACTCGAGCATGAACGCGATGAACGGCCTGTCCACGAGCCGCACGACGGGCTTTGGCACGGTGGAGGTCAGCGGCCGCAGGCGCGTGCCCTGCCCGCCCACGAGGATCACGGCTTGGATGCGCTCACCGCCGTCCGATTCCCTCGTAGATCAGGCCCGCGGCGCGGACAGCCTCCGGGTCCAGGGCGTTGCGGCCGTCGACGATCACGTTGCCGCTCATGCCGGCGGCGACCCTGCTCCAGTCGAGCTCCAGGAACTCGCGCCACTCGGTGACCAGCACTACAGCGTCGGCCCCCTCGATCGCGGCGAGCGGCGAGTCGGCGAACTCGATCCCGGATACCAGCGCGCGGGCCTGCTCCTCCGCGACCGGGTCATAAGCGACGACGTCCACCCCATCGGCGTGCAGTCGCGCGGAGAGCACCAGCGATGAGGCCTCGCGCATGTCGTCGGTGTTTGGCTTGAACGCCAGGCCGAGCAATGCCACGCGCTTGCCCGCGAGTCCTCCCAGGTGCTTGTGCAGCTTGCCGATCACACGCCGCTTCTGCAGCTCGTTGACCTCGATCACCGCCGTCAGCAGCTGGAAGTGGTAGCCGGAGTTACCGGCGAGCTGCTTGAGCGCATCGACGTCCTTGGGAAAGCAGTTGGAGGTGGTGACACCGCCGCTTGTCACGACCGTGTGCGAATTGGGCACCTCGAGCGAATAGACGTAGCCGTCGTGCGGCTCATGCCTAAGCTCTGAGATCCTTGCCCATGCCGGGCCGTTGCCGAATTGGCGGTAGCCGGTGGGAGCAATGCGCTTGCTCTGGCCAGCGATCGCGGCAAGCGCGCCCGTGCGATCACGCTCGGGAACGAGCGTGATCGCACGTTCGACCTGCTCGGCTCCGCTTACTCGGATCCAGTGGGTGTCCTTGGTCGATCGCGCTGTGCGACCGATGCGACGCGATGCCACGATGCCGAGGTCCCCGAGCAAACGGAGGACCCCATCGGCCAGCTCGTCGGAGATCGTCCCCAGCTCCAGGATCACGCTTGGACCGCCGTTAATGAGCGACCAGGAGCCATCACCCTCCCAAAGTCCTGAGAGCAGCGCCCACTTCTTCTCGTCGGGCAGGTCCCAGGTGCGGTCTGGAAGACGCTGTCCGTAGCACGTGCGAGCCAAGCCAAGAACGCCGGTCCAGAAGCCGCCGAGAAGCCGCGACTGAACGATTACCTGATGAGCGGTCGCCGATCTGTGAGCCCTGGCGCGGACGCCCTGCGTCGCCCAGAACGCAAGTACCTCATCGACGAGGTGCTGCTCCCTGGTGGGATGAAAGGACCAGCAGATCCTCGTGGTGCCATTCTGTTCAATGGCAACGTTGCCCTCGGCGAGATAGAGGCCGACGACCCGCCAAAAGTCCGTGTCTACGACGATCGCCGCAGGAATATGCGCGCCGTTGCTGGCCGTCGCTAGCGTTCCGTCGCGCCACTGCAATTCGGCGCGCAGCGCCTCGTCGAGACGTATGGCTCCGCTGCGCTTCACATCGCCGGTCCGGGCGGCGACGCCGCGCTGGTGGAGGAAGATCGAGCGACGCTCGGCGAGCGGCCGCGCTGCCAACGCCTCGATCGACTCGCGGGGCAGTCGCACGATCACCTCGTGGTTGGTAAGGCCCGCTGCCTCGATTGCAGCGTCGAGCGGATAGCGCACGTCGCCGCTCTCCCCATGCGCCTCACGCATGCCGGCCACCGGCACCCAGTCCTCGGTGGTCAACTCGAAGGCGAGCTTGACCTCGGTACGCTCGCAGCGGCCGTCGCCGACGAGCCAGGGATGGTCTGGAGTGCTGCGCACGCGGCGACCCATCTTGGTGCGAACCTCAATCAGCTCGCCTTTGTAGGGTCGCCTCGTCAGCGCCATGACCTGCTGGAACCTGGGCTCCTGCTCGTCGCGAACCCACGAGAGGACTTCTAGCCCATCTGGCTCCAGGACCTCCGAGCTTGAGCCCACGCCATAGGCGAGGAGCGCTTCGGGCGAGTCGATGGCAGCGGCGGTGGCCAAGACGCGATCCCACAGCTGCTCGAAGCTGAGCAGCGACGTGCGGCCGTGCCAGCGCACCAATGCGGTCTCCCCGGGAGCGAAGCACGAACCACCGAAGCCAATACCCGCCTGCAGGAACTTCGGCCCGATGCGATCGTCCAGGCCCATGCCGCGCGCGACCTCGACGACGTCCGCGCCGGTCTCCTCGCAGACGTTGGCGATCTCGTTGATGAACGAGATCTTGGTCGCCAGGAAGGCGTTGGAGGCGAGCTTGACCATCTCCGCGCTGGCCACGTCGGTGCGCACCAGCGGCGCGTTCAGGGGGGCATACAACTCGACCACCGCGTCCCCCGCCCAGCCGCCGTCGTCGCCGACGACGACCCGGTCGGGGTGCAGGAAGTCCTCGACCGCGGAGCCCTCCTTGAGGAACTCGGGGCACGAGACGTACCCGAGCGCGTCCTTGCCCTGCTCGCCGAACACCCGCTGCAGCGACGCACCGGTCCCGCAGGGCACCGTCGACTTCATCACCAGCGCATGGTCCTGAGAGGCCGGTATCGCGTTGACGACCGCGTGCACCGCCGACAGATCCGCGTCCCCCGAGTAGGTGGGCGGGGTGCCCACCGCCACGAACAGCAGGCGGCAGTGCGCGAGCGCGTCCGCTGGCTCGGTGGAGAAGTGCATGCGCTCGGCATTGCGTGCCAGCAGCTCCTGCAGGCCGGGCTCATAGATCGGCACCTCGCCCCGGCGCAGGCGCTCGACCTTGGCGGCGTCGATGTCCACGCACCACACATCGCTGCCCAGCTCGGCGAAGCCGGCTGCCGTCACCAGCCCGACGTAGCCGGTGCCGATCACCCCGATTGGCTCGCGCGTCTGGCTCATGAAGCGGGGAAGGCTAGCCGGTGCGGGAGCGGGACGAGGTAGACGAGCGCATGGCCCGCTCAGGAGCCGCTGGAGCCGAGCCGGAATACGGGGTGATCGGGTGCGGCGCGGCCGAGCTCCTGCTCGGAGGAGTCGGGGCCGACGCCATCGAAGAACACGCCCACCTCGGCCTTCCAGCGCTTGAGGTACGCACGCAGGACCGGGACCTTCTCGCTGTCATCGAGCTCCACCGCGGTGAACGGCTCACTGCGACGTCCCAGCAGCAGCCTGCCCTGTCCGCTCGCGCGCAGGTTGCGCACCCACTGCGTGTGCCCACGGGGGGCCACCAGGTAGCGCTCGCCGTCGAGGCTGAGCAGGTTGACGGGCGTGCGGCGCCATAGCCCCGAGCTGCGGCCCTGCACCTCCAGCACGCGCGAGCCCCACACGCTGATGCCCATCCGCGTGAGCGCGGCGACGATGCGGTTGAACACGTTCTTGGTGAACCAGCCGGGGCGCTTGAAGTGGTCGGCGCTGGCAGTCGCCATCGTCGTGCCGGCTCCTACTGCCCGACCGCGAGGAACGCCTCGTAGCGGCGGATGTCGCGCTGTGCCCGCGCCAGCTCCTCGCTGTCGGGCTCGGCGCGCTCGGCGCTGGCGCGCGCTTCCGAGAGCTTCGCCTCGAAGTCGGCGCGATCGATCTGCTCGGGCGCGATCGCCTCCTCGACGAGCACCAGCGCGCGGTTCTCGGCGAACTGCAGATAGCCCTCGGCCTGAGCGAAGCGCACGATCTCGCCCTCCGCGCGATACAGCCGCAGCTCGGTCGGTTCGAGCATCGCCAGCACCGGCTCGTGGTTGGCGAGGATGCCGATCGAGCCCACGGCCGTGAACGTGGAGAGCATTTCCACCTCGTCGGAGAACACCTCGCCCTCGGGTGTGAGCACTTCGACTGGGAACTTCGAGTGAGCCATTATTTCTTGGCCGCCTCGACGACCTCGTCGATCGTGCCCTTCAGGAAGAACGCGCTCTCGGGCACCTCGTCGTGCTTTCCCTCGATGATCTCCTCGAAGCCCCTGATCGTGTCCTCGATCTTCACGTAGGCGCCGGGCGTGCCGGTGAACTCTTCGGCCACGAAGAACGGCTGCGAGAGAAATCGCTCGATGCGCCGCGCGCGCTGCACGGTGAGCCTGTCCTCGTCGGAGAGCTCGTCGATGCCGAGGATCGCGATGATGTCCTGCAGCTCCTTGTAGCGCTGCAGGATCTCCTTGACGCGGTTGGCGACCCGGAAGTGGTCCTCGCCGACGACCTCCGCCTTCAGGATCGTCGAGGTCGAGTCGAGCGGGTCGACAGCCGGGTAGATCCCTTTTTCGGAGATCGACCGCGACAGCGCCGTGGTCGCGTTGAGGTGCGCGAACACCGACGCCGGCGCGGGGTCCGTGTAGTCATCGGCGGGGACGTAGATCGCCTGGATCGAGGTCACCGAGCCCTCGCGCGTGGAGGTGATGCGCTCCTGCAGCTGGCCCATCTCGGTCTCCAGCGTCGGCTGGTAGCCGACCTGGGAGGGCATGCGCCCCAGTAGCGCCGAGACCTCGGAGCCGGCCTGCACGAAGCGGAAGATGTTGTCGATGAACAGCAGCACGTCCTGGCCCTTGTCGCGGAAGTATTCGGCCATCGTCAGCCCCGACAGCGCCACGCGCATACGCGCCCCGGGGGGCTCGTTCATCTGGCCGAACACGAGCATCGTCTTGTCGAGGACGCCCGACTCCTTCATCTCCAGCCACAGGTCGTTGCCCTCTCGCGAGCGCTCGCCCACGCCGCAGAACGCCGACAGCCCGCCGTGTTCCTTGGCGAGGTTGTGGATGAGCTCCTGGATCAGCACCGTCTTGCCCACGCCGGCACCGCCGAACAGCCCGGTCTTGCCGCCCTTGGCGTAAGGGGCCAGTAGGTCGATGACCTTGATACCCGTCTCGAACATCTCGCTGGTGGGCGTGAGGTCGACCGCGAGCGGAGCGTCCCGGTGGATTCCCCGACGCTCGATGTCCTTGGGCAGCTCGGCACCGAGGTCGATCGGTTCGCCGAGCAGGTTGAAGATGCGGCCAAGCGTGGCCTCTCCGACCGGGACGGTTATCGGACTGCCCGTGTCGATCACCTCGACACCGCGCGCCAGGCCGTCGGTCGTGTCCATCGCCACCGCACGCACACGATCGTCGCCGAGGTGCTGCTGAACCTCGCACACGAGCACGCTTCCGCCCGCGCTTGCGCTGATGCCGGGCGCCTCCTCGTCGGCGCCGGCGGCCGGACGGGCGATCGTGATGGCGTGGTTGATTTCGGGCAGCCTGTCGGGGAACACGACGTCGATCACAACGCCCTGGATCTCCTCGATGCGCCCGACGTTGCGCTTGGGGGCATCTCCGTTGCCGGAGTGCTGCGAGTCGGTGGCCTCTTGGGTGGTGCTGGGTGGCATTAGCTCTTTGGTCTCCTAATCATTCTGTTCCAAGTCTGTTTCGTTTTAGCAACGCGTCTAGGACGGTCGATGGTCAAGCGAGACAAGGACCGAAGCCCACCCGCCCGCGTGGCGTACCGATCGTAGATCGACGGGATCTCCGATCGGCCAGCACGCGAGCGACCGAGGACGCAGTGTCGCGCAGGCCAGCGTCCGTCCTAGCTGAGTCCCTCTGCTCCGGCTACTACCTCCATGATCTCTTGCGTGATCTCGGCCTGGCGGGCTCGGTTCATCTGCAGTGTGTAGTCGGTGATGATTTCGCCGGCGTTCTCCGACGCGCTGCGCATCGCCGTCATCTGAGCCCCGAAGAAGCCGGCAGCCGACTCCACCAGCGCCCGGTAGATCGAGATCTCGATGTAGTCGGGAACCAGGCGCCGGAGGATCTTCTCGGGGTCGGGCTCGTACTCGACCGAACCGTGTGCTGCGCCCGCGGGCGCTTGCTGCGCGAACTCGCCCGAGCCGTCCTGCTCGGTGAGCGTCTGGTGGGTGAGCGGCAGCAGCGTCTGCCGCGTGACGTGCTGGGTGAGCGGCGAGACGTAGGAGTTGTAGATCATCTCCACGCGGTCGACGTGACCGTCGACGTACGCCTGGATCAGGTCGTCGGCGATCGTGCGCGCGTCCACGTAAGCGGGTCGATCGGAGAAGCCCGTGTAGGCGCCGCTGAGCTCGTGGCCGCGGAATGTCAGCGAGGAGACGCCGCGCCGCCCGGTCGCGTACCAGCTGCTGCGCAACCCCTGCTCGGACAGCTCGGCTGAGAGGCGCACGCCGGCGCGGATGATCTGCGAGTTGAAGCCGCCCGCGAGGCCGCGATCGCCCGTCACCAGCAGCAGCGCGACGTTCGTCTCGGACTCGTGCTCGCGCAGCAGCGGCAGGCGCTTTGCCTCCGCGCCGGCCGCGTCGGCCGCCTGGCGCGTCATGCGCCCGATCGCGTCCGCGTACGGGCGCAGCACGCCGATCCGCTGCTCGGCGCGGCGCAGGCGCGCGGCGGCCACCATCTCCATCGCCCGCGTGATCTTCTGGATGTTCTTGACCGAGGCGATCTTGTTCTTGACGTCGCGCTGAGAAGCCATGGCTGTGCCCGCGGACGGCGCTAGGCCGCCTGGGCCTCCTTGTCCTCGGCGTGCTCGTCCTGGGCCTGCGCGGAGCGTTGCGCGAGCGGCGCGTCCACGTCCAGCGGCTGGCCCTCCTCGTCGAGGTCGAAGCCGAAGTCCTGCGCGAACGCGTCGACGGTCTCGCGCACCTCCTTCTGGATCTCATCCGACCAGTCGCCGCCGTTGATCTTTGCGCGCAGCTCCGGGTGCTGGGAGTGCAGACGTTCGGTCAGGCCGATCAGGAACTCCGGGACGCGCATGACGTTCAGCCGGTCCAGGAAGCCGTTGGTGGCGGCGAAGATCTGCACCGTTTGATCCTCGACCGCCAGCGGCTCGCGCTCGTGCTGGTTGAGCGTCGTGACCAGGCGCTCGCCGCGGGCGAGCGTGCGCTGCGTGTCGACGTCGAGGTCCGAGCCGAACTGCGCGAACGCCTCCAGGTCGCGGTACTGGGAGAGCTCGAGCTTGATCCTGCCGGCGACCTTCTTCATCGGGCCGATCTGCGCGTTGCCGCCGACGCGCGAGACCGAGATGCCGACGTTGATCGCCGGACGCACGCCCGAGTTGAACAGCTTGGACTCCAGGAAGATCTGCCCGTCGGTGATCGAGATCACGTTCGTGGGGATGTACGCCGAAACGTCGCCCGCCTGCGTCTCGATGATCGGCAACGCGGTCAGCGAGCCACCGCCGAGGTCGTCGTTGAGCTTGACCGCGCGCTCGAGCAGGCGCGAGTGCAGGTAGAAGACGTCGCCGGGGTACGCCTCGCGGCCCGGGGGCCGGCGCAGCAGCAGCGACATCTGGCGATAGGCGTATGCGTGCTTTGTCAGATCGTCGTACACGCACAGCGCATGCCCGCCGTTGTAGAGGAAGTGCTCGGCCATCGCGCAGCCCGCATACGGGGCCATGAACTTGATCGGCGCGGCCTCGTCCGCAGGGGCGGCGACGATGATCGTGTTCTCCAGCGCGCCGTACTCCTCGAGCGTCTGCGCGAGTGCCACGACCGTCGACATGCGCTGCCCGATTGCCACATAGACGGACACCACGCCGGTGTCCTTGTTGTTGATGATCGTGTCGATCGCGATCGCCGTCTTGCCCGTCTGGCGGTCGCCGATGATCAACTCGCGCTGGCCGCGGCCGATCGGGATCATCGCGTCGATCGCCTTCAGACCGGTCTGCATCGGCTGCTTGACCGGCTGGCGCTGCACGACGCCGGGCGCCTTGAACTCCGCCGGGCGTGTCTGCTCGACGGAGATCGCGCCCTTGCCGTCCAGCGGGCGCCCGAGCGGGTCGACGATGCGTCCGAGCATCTGCTCGCCGACGGGGATCTCCAGCAGCGTGCCGGTGCGCTTCACGGTGTCGCCCTCGGAGATGCGCTCCCAGTCGCCGAACAGCACCGCGCCGACGTTGTCGGACTCGAGGTTCAGCGCCAGGCCGGTGACGCCGTGGGGAAGCTCGAGCATCTCGAAGGACATGCAGTTCTCCAAGCCGTGCAGGCGCGCGATCCCGTCGGCCACCGACAGCACGGTGCCCACCTCGGTCAGCTCAGCGGTGCCGCTGTCGAGTCCCTCGATGCGGCTCTTCAGGATGCTTGTGATCTCGTCGGGGTTGATCTGCATGCTAGGAAGCTCCTTGGGCAACGTGCCTGCGCAGCTGCTCCAGTCGGTTGCGAATAGAGGCGTCGAGGATCGAGTTGCCGACCCTGATGATGATGCCGCCGAGGATGTCCGGGTCCACGCGCGCCGCCAGGGAGACCTTGCGCCCGGCGCGCTCGCCGATCGTCCTGCCGAGGCTCTCGGTGGTCTGCTCGTCGAGCGCGATCGCGCTCGTGATCTCCACCGGCAGCGTCCTGTTCTCCTCGTCCCACAGCCGCTCGTACTCGTGGCGGATGCGGAAGATCACGGGCATGCGGTGGTTTTCGATCAGCAGGGAGAGGAAGTTGATGAGGATCTCGTCGGCCCCCTCGAGCAACCCGTCCAGCGCCTGGCGCTTCTCGGCGCTCGAGAAGTACGGCGAGAAGAAGAACACGGCGAGCTCGTGGTGCTCGTCCAGGGCGTCGGCGAACTGGGCCAGCTGCTCGCGCAGCTCGTCCAGCTTGCCCTGCTCGCGGGCCACCTGAAACAGCGAGCGACCGTATACCTGGGCGAGCTCCTCCATCAGTTGCTCTGTGCTCCCGAGGACAGGCCGGAGAGGTCGATCTCGCTCAACGCCTCCTCGACGAGGCGCCGCTGGTCGGCGTCGTTGAGCGTCTTGCGCACGACCTTCTCGGTGGCCATGATCGTGAGGTCGGCGACCTCGCGACGGATGTCGTCGAGCGCGCGCTTCGTGGCAGCGTCGATGTCGCGCTCGGCGCGCTTGGCGGCCTCGACGAGGATCTCCTGAGCGCGCTCGCGAGCCTCGTGCTCGTGCGAGTCGGCCGTCTGGCGCGCGCGCTGGAGGATCTCCTCCGACTGGACCCTGGCCTCCTTCAGGCGCTCGCGGTATTCGGCCAGCAGCTCATCGGCCTCCTTGCGGGTGCGCTCAGCCGAGTCGATCGACTCGTCGATGCTCGCGGCACGGTTGTCGAGCGCCTCGCGGATACGCGGAAACACCGCCTTGACGAGGATGTAGAGCGAGATGCCGAAGACGACGAACGTCCAGACCATCAGGCCGACGTTCGGCGTGATCAGCCACGAGGATGAGCTCGAGGCAGTTGGCACGCTTGGTATGGCGGCGAAGGGTTGCATCGACCTATAGGAAGAAGGCGATGAAGCCGCCCACCAGGCCGTAGAAGAACGTGGCCTCGGTGAGCGCGAAGCCCAGCCACTGGATGGAGGTGATCTCGTCGCGCATCTCCGGCTGGCGGGTGACGGACTCGATCACCTTGCCGAACAGCATCCCGATGCCCGCGCCGGCGCCCGCGGCGCCACCGCCGGCGCCCACGCCGAGCGCGATCGCTTTACCGGCGTTCGCGCCGTATTCCTTCGCAGCTTCTGTGACCGCGAGCACCGGAGTGCCCAGGTGGATTGACATGAAAGGCAAGAGGTGAAGCATCGTTCTCCTTGTCGAGTGCTTAGTGGCTTGCGGCGGTCGCTCCGCCGAGGTAGATGGCGGTCAGAATGGCGAAGATGAAGGCCTGCAGGCCGGCGATCAGGACCGCCTCGAAGAGGTAGATGATGACGCCGAGCGGCAGCGTGAACCAGCCGAGCAGCTGCAGTCCGAGGAGCACGGCCAGGTTGCCGGCCATGAAGTCGATCAGCAGATGGCCGGCGAGCAGGTTGGCCCAGAGACGAATGGTGAGCGACAGCGGCCGCAGCACGAAGTTCGAGAGCATCTCCAGCGGGAAGATCAGCACCAGCATCGGCCCGCGCACGCCCTGCGGGATCAGGCTTTTCAGGTACCCGAAGGGACCGTGGACACGGACTCCTTCGGCGTTGTAGGCCACGAACACGCCGAGAGCGAGCACCAGCGGGACCGCGACGTTCGTCACTGCGGCGTAGATCTGAAACGACGGGATGTTCGCGCCGAACAGCCTGAACGTGTTCTGGGAGTCGACCGGCAGCGGGACGTAGCCGATCAGGTTGGAGACGAGGATGAACACGAACAGCGTGAAGACGAGCGGGAACCATCTCCTGGTCATCTTCTCGTCCATGTTCTCGCGCGTGACTTTCGACATCAGGCCGTAGCCCATCTCAACTGCGACCTGCAGCCGGCCCGGGCGCTTCTGCATGTGCCGGGCGACGAACAGCATGATGCCGAGGGTCAGCCCGGTCGCGAGCAGCAGGTAGAGGACGCCCTTGTCGAAGTTGAGCGGTCCGGCGATGTGGAACCAGGTTTCGAGGTGAAACGCGTCGATGACCTTGAAGCTTTCGTTTTTGTGACCTTTGATCCCGAAGCCCACGGCAAAGCCAACGAGGCCGAGCACGTACACGAGCAAGATGCTGTAGCCGATCTTCTTGTTCTTGCTCCACGAGCGCACACGGCTCATTGGATCGCCTCCCGCTGTGCCCGCGACTGTGTGGGCGGGCCGGAGAAGACGCGAATCGCGAACGCCACCGTGTACGCGGCGAAGATCGTCACCGCGGCGGTCAGACCGTCGGCCCGCCCGCCGATCACGCCGGCGGCCACGATCGCTCCCGCCAGCAGCCAGATGCGGCCGAACGCCTCGAACAGGTTGAGACCGAGTTGCGTACGGGGCTCAGCCGCCTTGCCAACCCAGCGCTTGTCCACCTGGCCGACGATGCGCTGCAACACCCACGCACCCGCCCCTACCGCGAAGCCGAGCGCGGGCACCCCGAGCGCGAGCGCCACGGGTGCCGCGACGGCGACGAGCACGACGTCGAGATACCGCAGGATCAGCATCGCGCGGCTTGCGAGGACAGCACGGGCCTCATCCTGCCCGGGCGTGGCCCGGGTAGGGAGCTCTAGCGGCGATTGGGTGATGGCCGGGCGCAGGCCGGCTGATGGTCGTCGATGCACTTGGAGGGGAACGTGACCGTGTTACCCGTCGGATCGCCGCGTGTGCGGCGATTTCGCGCCTGCGGCGCTATCTGTGAGTCGTTGTCCTGGCATGTCTCGTTGACTGGCCACCCTATAGAAAACAAGGTCCCCGCGCGAAAACGCGGCGGAGCCGTCGGAGCGTCCCTCAACGGTCTGCGACGGCGCGGCCCAGTCTACCCGGTCTTGGACTTCGTAACAACTTTGTGACAACCGCTACGCGGGATCGGTCCCCGCGAGATGCGGCTGTCTGCGCCGGATGCCGGCGCCGGGCCATCGCGTTTGACCGTCCAGCAGGCGCACGATCAGCAGCGAAACGGCGATCGTCGCGAGCCCGCCGAGCAGGTCGAGCACGAAGTGGTTGCCCGTGGCAAGCACAGCGAACGCGGTCATGAACGGATAGAGCACGGCGAGCGCGCGCACCCATCCGCGCGTGGAGATCCGCCACAGCACGACCGTGCACCACACCGCCCAGGCGATGTGCAGCGACGGCATCGCCGCGAGCTGGTTCGCCTGAGAGGCCAGCGCGCCACTGTGCCACGAGCCGATCGCGTGGGTCGAGGCGACCACGTCGACGAAGCCCGGCAGCATGCGCGGCGGGGCCACGGGGAAGCGCCAGAAGACGACGAACGCCAGCACATTGACGAGCACGAGCGAGTTGCGCAGCGGCCGGTAGATGTCGGCGCGCTTCCACCAGACGAAGCCGAGCAGTCCGAGCGTGACGATGAAGTGCGCGTTGTCGTAGTAGTCGGAGATCAGCAGCCCGAGCGTCTGGTGTCCCGCGAGCCAGCGATCGAGTGCCTGCTCGGGGTCGATGTGCAGCGACTGCTCGAGGCTCAGGATGCCCTGCGCGTGGTTGATCGCCGCGTGCAGGCGCAGCGGCGCGAGGTTGGTGATCGCGTCGTAGACCCAGCACAGCCACACGATCGTCAGCGCCTCGACCCACCAGCGCGTGCGCGCATGCGTGCGCGACAGCGCCCCCACGGAGCGAATCGCGGGGACCGAGCCACTGGTGTCGATCGGTGCGACGGCTGACAAGCCGTCGATGTTAGCCGCCGCCTGAGCGGCGTTGAGGTGAACCCCCCGGCGACCGACCGTGCACGCGATCATTCCGCCACGAAATGATTCCGTCGTGTAACGATCTCGCGGCGCGCGTTCTACACGCGACCCCACGTCGTACTACACGCGACCCTACGTACTACACGCGACCCTACGTCGTACTACACGCGACCCCACGTACTACACGCGACCCCATGTACACGTCAGGGCGCCACCGGCTCGAGCCCCCGCTCGGCGAGTGTCGAGAGAACGCGCGGCAGGGCAGCTGCGGTGCGTCGCCAGGAGCCGGGCGCGGAGTAGTCGTCGGCGTCGTGCAGAAGCAGCACGGCGCCCTCGCCGGCGCCGTCGGTGACGCGCGCGGCGATCGACGCGGGCGTCGCCCGCGCCTCCCAGTCGCGGCCCCAGTGGCTCCAAAGCAGCGTGCGCCAGCCACGCGAGCGCGCCAGCCGCAGCGCGGATGCGTTGAGCACGCCATACGGGGGCCGGTACAGCTCGGGTGAGCGGCCGGTGTGGGTCGCGATGATCTCCTCGGCCTGCGCGATGTCCTCGCGCACCTGTCGCGGGGTCAGGCGCAGCAGGTTGCGATGACGGTGGCAGTGCAGGGCGATGGCATGGCCCGCGTCGGCGATCTCGCGGGCGAGCGCCGGGTTGCGCAGCACCTGCTCGCCGACCAGGAAGAACGTCGCGCGCACCCCCTCGCGGGCTAGGATCTCGAGCACCGCGGGCGTGCCCTGGGCGTGGGGACCGTCGTCGAAGGTCAGCGCGTAGCCGCGCCTGCTGGCCGTGGTGTCCTCGACGCCGAGCAGCGCGCGAAGGCGCGGCGAGATGGGCGCGGGCGACGTCGCAAAGCAGATCGGTCGCGCGCCGGCAAGGGCGGGTAGCAGGTAGCCGATCGTCGCGGCGCCGCCGAGCGCGCCCACGATGTGAGTCCCGTGAGTGCGATGATCGTGAGCGGACATGGTCGAATTGGTGCTGGGAATCGCGGCGGCGGTGGGGGCGTCCACCCTCTACAGCCTAGGGATCGCCCTGCAGGCGATGGACGCCAGGGAGGCGCCGCCGGAGGAGCACCTGCGCGTGGCCTTGGTATGGGGGCTGCTCAAGCGCGCGCGCTGGATGCTGGGCACCGGCCTGTCGATCCTCGGTTGGCCGCTGCAGGTGGTGGCGCTGTTGCTGGCGCCGCTCGTGGTGGTGCAGCCGGCGCTCGCCGCAGGGCTGCTCGTGCTGCTGCTGTTCGGCGAGCGCATGCTCGGCGAGCACGGGGGTCGCGCGGAGCACCTGGCGACGCTCGCGATCGTCATCGGCGTGATCGGCGCGGGGCTGTTCGCGCCGGCGCGCAGCGCCAGCCAGCCGGGAGAGCAACTGACGATCGTGCTCGTCCTGATCGGCCTCGCCGTCGCGAGCCTGCTGCCGTATCTGCTGCGCGCGCTCGGGCACTCGGTCGCGGAGCTGACGATGGTCTGCGCCGGCCTCGCGTTCGGCTGGAGCGGCGTCGCCACCAAGCTGGCCGCCGACGACCTGTCCGCGCACCATCTGGCCGTGGCAGCGCTGTGGGGCCTGTCCACGGCGGCCGCATCGGCGGTCGGGGTGCTCAGCGAGACCAGTGCGCTGCAGGCGCGCCCGGCGATCCAGGTGGCGCCCGTGGTGTTCGTGACTCAGACGATCGTGCCGGTGGGACTCGCGCCGGTGCTGTTCGGCGAGCGCTTCGGTGCGACGCCGCTCGGCGGCGCGCCACTGATCGTGTCGCTGGGCGTGCTGATCGCGGGAGCGGCGCTGCTGGCGCGCTCACCGCTGCTGCTGACCCTGATGGAAGGTGAGCGGGTGAGCCACGACAGCGGCTCGGCGCCCAACCCCGACGACCCCAGCCACGTGACGATGCGCTCCAGCCCGAGCACCGACGCCGAGGATCCGTCGAGCTCGACCACCAACACGTCACCCGCGCGCATCGGCCGCTGAGGCAGCGCGCCGGTGGCGCTCAGTTGCAGCCTGCCCTTGACGGGGATCGCGCCGTCGGTGCGAGCGAGCACCATCTGACCGACCGACAGCCCACCACGGGGCCGCAGGAAGTAGAAGCGGCGGCCCAGCCCGAGCGCGCGCGCCTGTGAGCGCAGCACGCCGCGCGTGCGCACCCAGTGGAACAGCGCGCCGCTGGAGACTTCCGGAAGCAGCTGGTCGCCCAGCGCGCGCAGCTTGCCGATGCGTTCGCGCGAGGGCACGCCGGAGTCGTCGGCGAAGGACACGTGGATCCCCTTCGCAGCGAGCGCGCTTGCCACGGACGCGATGTCACCGGCGGGCGCGTGCACGATCACACCCACGTCCGGCTGCGTGGTCGTGACGTGGACGAGTTCGTGCACGTGCAGCAGCTTGGCCGCCACCGCTGTCACCTCGTCGGTCGACATCATCCACGAGCCCAGCAGCGCCAGCAGCGTCAGCTGGGTCGCGAGCGCAGCCAGGCGCAGCCTCCAGCGGGGGATCGGCCGCACGCGCCGCGGCGCCTGCAGCACGACGTCGACGGCCGCCGGATGCGCCGCGTGGGCGGGCTCCGCTGCTCCCGGCGAGCCCCCGTCCGCGCCGCCCGGCGTCGAGTCGGCGGCGGCGAAGCTCGCCTGGACGTGCGAGCGCAGCTCGTCGGTGTCGTTGGCCAGGCGCAGGAGGTCGAGCGAGGCCATGGCGCGCGTGTTCAGGCGCGCGTGGCCGACCGGCAGGCCGTATGAGACGACCGGCGTGCCCGCCGCCCTCGCCTCCAGGCACGTGACCCCGCCGGTCGAGTGCACGAGCACGTCGGCGGCGGCCAGGACCTCTGGCATCTTGTCGGTGAACCCGTACACGCGCACGCGCGGTTCGTCCACGAACGCCTCGCGGAGCTTCTCGGCGAGCGGCTCGTTGCGACCGGCCAGGCAGACGATGTTGCTCACCTCGGGCACTCTGGTGAACTCGCGCACGGCGCCCGCGATGTCCCCCACACCCCAGCCTCCACCCGAGACGACGACCGTGCGGCCCTCCTCTGAGAGCCCGAGCGCGCGACGAGCCTCGGCGGGGCAGCGGGGCTGCAGGAACTCGGCCGAGATCAGCGGCCGCACGAGCTGCACGCTCCCGCGCCCGGCGATGCGCTCGACCGAGGGCATCGACTCGCCGTACATCACCAGGTGGACGTCGATGCCGGGTTGTGCCCAGAAGAACAGGCCGGTCAGGTCGGTGATCGTGGCGACCGTCGGGCAGCGCACCTCGCCGGTGCGCCGCAGCCGCGCCAGCACGACCGTCACCGCGGGGTAGGTGGAGACGACCACGTCGGGGTCGTGTTCGGCGATCGCCCGCGCGAGCGGGCGCGAACCCACCAGGCACAGCAGCCGGCGGGCGAACACGCGAACGGGCATGACCTTCTCGAGCAGCCAGTAGACCATCGTGTATGTCCACGGCATGAAGCGCAGCTGGACGCGGTAGCCGTCCTCGACCACCGGTCGTACCAGCGGGCCCATGGCCGCGAGCCCGTCGATCACCGTGACCTCGGCGTGCTGCTCGGATGCTTCTATCTGCTCCTGCAGCGCCCGCGCGGCCGCGGCGTGACCCTCGCCGACGTCGGCGGAGAGGATGAGGACGCGGTGCGGTCGGGTGGGATCGGAGACCCGGCGCCAGTTGCGTGTGCGGTTGCGGCGTCGCATGAGATGGTGGCCCGCCCACCCACGCCCACGATCGGGCGGCTCAGGCAGGCATACGCGCACACAGGGAGCCCCCCCCGAGCGGCACGGACCTGCGTACAGAGTACCGCCCGCAGGGGACGCTCGCAGGGCGGGGAGACGTAACAATGGCGCCATACAGGCAGCAAGCCCCCCAACCACCGCTCTGATCGCCGGGACGGCGCCCGCGGACACCGACGCGGCGGTGGGCGCGCGGGTGCCAGCCGGCATCGCGCGAGCGCTCGGCGCGCTCGGGCTGCTGGGCATCGTGGCGAGCGTCTTCCTGGTGAGCGCCGGCGCCGCCTCGGCACCCGGGCAGTACGTCCCGGCCCGCGAAGGCGGCTGGCCCACCTGGCTGGCCGGTCCGCTGCGGGGCCTGGACATCGGCCTCTCCAGCGCCGGCTTCCAGACGCTGATGCTGATCATGTGCGCGAGCTACGCGCTGGTGCTGTTGGTCGCGCGGCGACTGCCGTCGGCGGCGCTCGTGGGCGCGATCGTGGCGGCGGACGCGATCCTGCTGCTTGGGCCGCCGCTGATCTCCCAGGACGTCTTCGGCTACCTGGCGTTCGCGCGGCTGGGGGTCCTGCACGGGCTTGACCCCTACACGCACTTTGCCGCCGAAGCCCCCACCGACCCGGTGTTCCGCTTCATCGGGTGGCCGTTTCAGCACTCGCCATACGGCCCGCTGTTCACGCTCTTCAGCTACGCGCTGGTCCCGCTGGGGCTCGGGGGTGGGCTGTGGGCGTTCAAAGCGATCGCGGTCATCTCGAGCCTCGGCGCGGTCGCGCTGATCGCGCGCGCGGCCGGGCGTCTCGGGCGCTCCCCGAACTGGGCGCTGGCGTTCGTCGGCCTGAACCCCGTGCTGCTGGTGCTGGCGGTGGGCGGAGCGCACAACGACACGCTGCTGCTGCTGGCGCTGGCGCTGGCGCTCGCGTTGACCGCCGGGGCGAGCCAGCGCTCGCGTGCGGCCGCGGGCGCGCTGGCGGCGGGCGTGGGCATCAAGGTCACCGCGGGCCTGGTGCTCCCCTTCCTGGTGCTCGCCTCACCGCGCACACGCGAGCGCATGCGCGTGGCGCTCGGCGCGTGCGCCGCGCTGCTGGCGGTCGCGCTTGTGGGGGTGCTCGGCTTCGGCGTGCACGCGCTCGGCTTCCTCGACGCCGTCGGCGAGCAGCAGCAGCTGGTGGCCACGCACAGCATCCCCGCCGAGACCGCGCGGCTGGTAGGGCTGAGCGGCACCCCGAGCTGGTGGCGCCACGTCTACATAGGCGGGTTTGTGGCAGTGCTCGCGTACGCGCTGTGGCGCACCGCGCGCGGCGCCGACTGGCGCGTGACCGCCGGCTGGAGCACGATCGCGCTGCTGGCCTCCACCGCGTGGCTGCTGCCGTGGTATGCGATCTGGGTGCTGCCGCTAGCGGCCGTCAGCGGCGATCGGCGCCTGTGCGCCGCCACGCTCCTGCTTTGCGCCTACGCGGTCCTCATCCACCTGCCGCTTGCCGACCCGCTGCTCAGCCCCGTCAGCCACCACGTCGTCGAGCGCCTGCACGTCGCGATCCCCGGCGTGCGACACCGCGTCGAACTCACCGGTCTCCAGATGCTTCGCCACATCCAGCTCGATCTCCGCTGGTGAGGCGTCCGGACGCAGCCGCCGCAGGCGGATCGCGTCCAGGCGTCTGAACTTGAGGATCTCGAGCACGTACACGAGATACACGCTGGCCGCGATCACGAGCAGCCCGATGGCGAGCATCACGAGCGTCCAGCCGGTGTTGTAGTGGCCTTTGTGGTCGCTGTAGGGCACGAACCGCAGCGCCAGCGCCATGCCCGCGAGCAGCAGCGTCCATGCGTACAAGTAGGCGATCGTGCGGCGGCTGGAGAAGCCGATGCGCGCCATGCGGTGATGGAAGTGCTCGCTGTCGGGCCGGTAGATCGGCTGGCGGTACTTGAGCCGCTTGAGCACCACGAAGGTGGTGTCCAGGAACGGCACCGCGAGCAGGATCAGCGGCAGCACGAACGACACCACGGCCGCCGTCTTGACGGCGGCCTCGACCGTGATCACGCCCATCAGCAGCCCGAGCAGCTGCGCGCCGCAGTCGCCCATGAAGCTCGACGCCGGCGGGAAGTTGTAGAGCAGGAAGCCGAGCGCGGCGCCCGCGGTCAGCGCCGCCAGAACCCCGGGCTGCTGGCGGCCAGGGAAGTCGAATGCGATCACCGCCATCGCGGCGGCGATGATCACGCAGACCCCCGCCGCGAGGCCGTCGACGCCGTCGGAGAAGTTGACGACGTTCATCATCACGACCAGGCCGATCACGGTCAGGATCGGGCCGGCGTCGGCGGGGCCGGTGTTGGGGAAGGTGAGGTGCCCGACGAACGGCAGCGTGATCGCCTTGACCGCCACGCCGAAGTGCACCACGATCACGGCGGCCAGCACCTGGCCGAGCAGCTTGAGCGCCGGATGCAGGTCGAAGCGGTCGTCGAGCGCGCCGACGAGCGTGATCACTGCGGCGGCGATCAGCACGCCGTGCCAGAGCTGTCCCTGGTGTTCGGTGGCGTAGCCGGCGGGCAGCCAGATCAGG
>JBEKGK010000076.1:0-18388 GCA_050012835.1 Solirubrobacteraceae bacterium
CTATTTCCGCAAACGCGACCCTCAACGCACCACCAAACGCCTCATCACCCAGCTCGAAGCGCTCGGGCACACCGTCACCCTGCACGAGGCAGTGGCAGCCTGAACGCTATTTTCCTGTCAGTCAGATCAGACCCGGTGAGCGCTGGGTCGTCGTTCAGTACATACCAGCTGTTCGGAGACGCGTTGATGACCTTCCCAGTCGCATTTTCAAGTGGTCTGGCCTGGACGAGTACGGTCCCCGGATTCACGTGCACGGCCGTGACCACAGCACCGGCCGGCGGCGTGTAGCCGGCTTCGTAGAAGCTGTGCTTGCTTTCTTCGGGGCCTCTCAGCACCTTTTCGTGCTTCGTGTCGAGCAAGTACCAAACCCCGTAGCGGCACCCGCCGATTTGCGCCGGCGTGCAGCCCGGGTCGAGCGTCGTGTCATTGGAACGGATGATCGCCGCTCGCTTCGCCGCGCGCAGAACTGCCTGGTACTCGGGCAGCCCGAACTGAGCAGCGCCGGCGTTGGGTCCGCCCGTCACTGTGCCTTCGGTCGGCGCCAGCTTGCCCGCGGGGCCGATCACGTTTGGCTCCCAATCGTAGAAATCGAGCTGTGCCGTCTTGCCGACTTGTTCTCCCCCGGGGGCGAGGTTGCCCGCATCCGGCAGGGCCACCGTGATCTCATCAGCGCCGGAGCGCTGGATTTCAGACGGTATGCCCAGCGCCGCGACACGCTTGCGCATGATCCCTATCGCCGCATTGATGCTCGCAGTCGATACAGGCTCGGCACCGGCATGTGCACGATAGACCAGCACGACGCGGTTCCCCGTCAGCGCCGGCGCAGTAGCCGCAGTAGTGGGCGCCGTCGAACTGGATGAGCCGCAACCGCCTATCGTGACGGAGAGGAGTACCGCGCCAAGCAGTGCTCGATGGAACGGCACCCGACGCGCTTTGCCGGAGTTGCTTGCATCTCCATCCTGTCGTCGCATCTCGCGAACCATAGCCTCACTTCTGAATCGAGGCCGTTCAAGGCCTATGCGTCCCTGAGCGGCTCGCCGCGACGCCCCAATCGCGACGACCTCAATCAAACCGACCCACTAGCTGCAATTTTCGCCGAACTAACTCGGAGCTGGTCCCAGTCGGTATCTCGCTCAAAGGGTCCACGCAAATCCGAGTGCGTCCAGAGCAGCAACACGCTCGGCGCTGAGTCTGCCTGTCTTGCGTTCGTCGCGCCGGTGGCTGCACCACTTCCCAAGATTGAAGCCGTTCGGCGATGAATGCTTCACTGGCACCCGCGCATCCCCATGCGCCTGTACATATGAGGCAAGCTCGTCGAGTCCACGGTCGAAGGCGTCTTTCAAGGGGTCCCAGATGAACCCGAGCGCGTCAAGAGCAGCGACACGCTCGGCGTCTAGTCTGCCGGCCCTGCGATCTGCGCGCCGGTGGCTACACCAAGTCCCGAGCTTGAAGTCGCTCGGTGTCGCGTGCCTTTTCGGTACCTGTCCATCCCCATGCGTCTGGACGAACGCGGCAAACTCGGAAAGGCCGCGGTCGAACGCGTCTTGAAAGGGGTCCCACACGAATCCGAGCGCGTCGAGCGCAGCGATGCGCTCGATGTCGAGTCTGCCGACCGCGCGATCTTTGCGACGGTTCAGGCACCAAATGCCGAGCTCGAAGCCATTCGGCGTTGAATGTCCTGGCGGCACGCGCGTATCCCCGTTGGCCTCGACGTACGCCGCAAGCTCAGCGAGGCTGCGGTCGAAGTCGTGGTCGAAGGGATCCCACACGAACCGGAGCGCGTCGAGCGCAGCGATTCGCTCGTGGCTCAGTCGGCCTCTCTTGCGTTCGTCGCGCTTGTGGCTACACCACTTCCCGAGATTGAAGCCGTTCGGCGACAAGTGGCCAGCGGGCACGCGCGCATTCCCTGTGGCTTCGACATACGTAGCAAGCTCGGCGAGGCCGCGGTCGAACGCGTCTTGATAGGGATCCCAGACGAACCCGAGCGCATCGAGCACGGCTATTTGCTCGGCGACGAGTCTTCCAGCCTGGCCGTCGTTGCGTCGGGTGCTGCACCAGTTTCCGAGCCTGAAGCCGTTCGGTGTGGAGTAGGTCGCGGGGACGCGTGCGTTCCCGCTGGCCGCAACGTACATGGCAAGCTCGGCGAGGCCGCGGTCGAAATCGTCTCGCACGGGATCCCAGACGAATCCGAGCGCATCGAGCGCATCAACACGCTTGGTATCAAGTGTGCCTGCCCTGCGTTCGGTTCGCCGGTGGATACACCAGCTTCCTAGCTCGAAGCCGCTCGGCGTTGAGTGCTCATGCGGCACGCGCGCATTCCCATTGGCCGAGACGTACGCGGCAAGCTGAGCAAGGCCGCGGTTGAAAGCGTCGTCGTGAGGATCCCAGACGAACCCGAGGGCATCGAGAGCAGCGACACGCTCTGAGTCGAGTCTCCCGGCGCTGCGGTTTCTACGCTGGTGGCCGCACCAGCTGCCGAGCTTGAAACCGTTCGGTGTGGAGTGCTGTGCCGGCACCCGCGCGTCCCCGTTGGCCTCGACGTAGCCCAGCAGGAGGCCAAGCCCGAACTCCCAGCGCGATGTGGTTCGCTCGACCAGTCGGACCTCGAAGGCTGAAGCGAAGTTCACTCCGATGCGGGCGGGCAGGTCAAGGTGGATCTTCGGGATCGTCACGGACGCAGCGCCTTTGCCCATCTCGCGGCGGAGTGAGTCGAGTTGTTCGGCCAGGTCCGCGTCGTGGGCGCGCAAGGCCCGGATCACGTCCCATACGGGCTTGAACGCCGAGTCGTCGAGGGCTGTCTCGGGGTCCTCCTCAGCAGCGATGAACACGGGGATCACGATGGTGCCGACCGTCTTGTTCTCGGCCTTGCGGATCGCTCTGCCAACAGCTTGGACTATGTCCACCTCAGAGTGGCGGGGATCAACGAACGCGACCCCGTCGAGCGTGGGAACGTCTACCCCCTCAGACAGGCACCGCGCGTTGGCGAGCAAGCCCACGGCGTCATCCTCGAGGTGTCGCAGGCGCTCCAGGCTGATCGTCCGCTGCCCTGTGGACATCTCCCCGGAGACGTGCTGTGCCCACAGAGAGCCTTTCGGGCGTTGACGCTTCGGCATCCACTCCACGACCTCGGTGAGCGTTCGGGCGAAGTCCCTGGCGCGGGCAACCCGCGAGTGGAATGAGATCGTGCGGCGAAGGTTGTAGCGGCGCATCGCCTTGGCGAGGCCGATCTGGCCCGCGAGGCTGCGGGCATCGGTGACGGCCGTCCCGTCCATCGTGACGAACCGGCCACGTTCGGCCCACTCCTGGTAGGTGGCGTCGTCGACGCCGATGACCGCGACCTGGTAGTCGCTGAGCAGGTCCCGCTCGATTGCCTCGCCGAAGCTGAGGCGGTGAAAGACGGGGCCGAACGTGCTGGGGTCGTCCATCGAGGCGACCTCGAAGTCCGCCTCTTTGGCCTCTCGAACAACGCGACCCGTGAAGTAGCGCGGGGTGGCCGTCATGAACAGCCGACGCTGTGCGGCGATCGCCCCGGTGTCGAGGATCATGGCGAAGTCGCCCGACACCCTCCCGGCGCAGCGGTGCGCCTCATCGGCGATCGCCAAATCCAGCCGGGGAACGCGACCGGACCTGTACGCCTCGGCGATCCTCGGAGAGGACTGGTAAGTGGAGAAAACGACCTGCCGACCAGCGCGGCGACGCAGAAACCGGGCGATGTCCTGAGCATCGGTCGTGACCGGGAAGCCCAGGTCCGATGTTGAACTGACCGCCGCGTCAGGCTCGATGACCGTGTCATCCGAGCACACCGCCAGGCAGTCGAAGTCCTCGGAAGTGTTCGCTGTCCACTCACGCAGGGTTTGGGCCAGCAAGGACAAGGAAGGAACAAGCAAGAGCGTCCGCTTCGCTTCCAGGCGCTCTGCGACGAACAGCGCGGTGAGAGTCTTGCCGGTCCCGCAGGCCATGATCAACTGCCCCCGGTCGGCGGCGGCGAAGCCCTTGAGCACCGCACGAATCGCCACGGCCTGATGCCGTCGTGGACGCTTTCGCTTCGGCGACTTGGGCCGCAGCGCAGCCGGACTCGAGGGCCAATCGACCTGGGCGGCTTCGAGATCGGCGAGCAGCAGCAGCCCCGCCTGCTTCTCCTGCGCCGCGAGCGTACGCCGGGCGGTCTGGCCGACCCGGTTCGTGGTGGCGATCAGCAGCCGGTATGAGAACTCGGGCCGCGACGACTCCGACAGGAACGTGTCCACGTCAGCCTTGGTGACGCTGTATTGGGGGTCATACGCCTTCGCCTGAACCGCCCACTGGCCACCCACGCGATCCTCGACGACGAGATCGATCCCAGCGTCGGCGCCCCACCTGCCAGGCCACTCATCCCAAAGCCAAACACGCCGGACTTGGTGCTGGTACAGCGGATCGTTGGTCAGAAACCACTTGCAGATCCGCTCGAACTCCCGGAAGCGAACCTCCGGGCGCGGATCGAGCGCGCGTAGTAGATCGCTGAAGGTCGAGCTGCTCATCTGCTGCCGCGACACGGTACGGCTTGCCGAGTACACCTGCTAGGCGAGTCCGCTCGTGGCTCCCACAGTTCGGCGTCGGCAGCTTGTGGCTTATCGTGTTCGCTCGGGTGTTCGGTCGGGTTGGGCGATGCGGTTGATGGCGCGGGCGATCCCCGGTATCCGGCTGCGGCGGCTGGGCGCGATCGGGCGCGTGTAGCCGCGGCCGTATTCCGGATCGGGCAGTTCGGGATGCGCGAGCGATGGGGTCTGCGCGCGACTGCGCCCCATGCTGGCCGCGAGGCGTTGGATGCGGTCGGTGTCGTGCCCTTCGACTCCGAGGTCCTCGCGGGAGACGAACCAGCTGGTGCCGTTGCGTGCGCGGGATGCCTCGACATAGGCGGGCTCCTTGCTGGTCTGCCATCCGCCTGTGACGACGATTGTGCGGGTGACGGTCGCGCCCTGCGCACGATGGATGTGCTGCGCGTATCCGAGGCGAACTCGGCCGAGGTCATCGCCGGCCAATGTTCGTTGGCGTCCGGTTACGTCGAACTCGATGAGCGCTTCCCCGGCAGGGGTGACGTCCAGGACTTCTCCTTGGCTGCCGTTCTCGATGCGCTCCGCTCCTGGCTCGTAGTGCTGCTGGATCATCGCTACGCGGTCGCCTTGGCGGATGCCGTAGTGGACGCCGGGCACTTCGACTTCGAGCTCGCCGAGTTCGCCGCGCTCTGCGCGGAAGTGCTGGGCACGGGCGTTGAGCCGGTGGATCTCCTGGTTTGAGGCGTCGGAGATGAGCGCGACTTCGCTTGGGTCGTGGGTCTTGGTGAGTGCCGCCCAGTTCTGTGCGGCGTGCTCGACGGCCTCGTCGCGGGTGTCTGCCATGTGCAGTTGTCCGCGTGCGTGGTAGTGGGCCATCGCGCGGTCGGAGCGTCCGGCGCGCAGGTCTGACCACGCGCGCTGTTCGTCGCGGTCGAGGGTGCGGCGAATGTTTGAGAGTTCGGCGCTCGGGGCGATGTCGCCGAGCCGGTCGAACATGCCGCCTGCCCCGATCGAGGGCAGCTGCGCGGCGTCGCCGATCGCCACGAGCTTTGACCCACTGTGCTCCACGGCTTCGGTGAGCCGGTCGAGCCGGTCGGTGTCGGCCATGCCGGCCTCATCGAAGTAGATCGTCGTGTCCGTGTCGATGTGGAGCTGGCCGCGCTCGACACGCGATACGAGCGCGTCGACCGTCAGGGTCCGGCCGGCGAGCGCAGGGCTGTCTTGGCCGAGGCGCTGGGCGGTTGACCCGGACACCGCGATCCCCAAGGTCTGATGGCCGCCGTACTGCTCGGCGCGGGCGGCGGCGTCGATCACGACACCCTTGCCGGTGCCGGCGGGCCCGACGAGGATCGCGGCTCGCTCGGGGCCGGTGATGACCTCCAGCGCGTGCGCCTGCTCGGCGCTGAGGTGTCCGCCGATCCGCTCGGCGATCTGATCGCTTGCGAGCGCGCGGGCCTCGTTACCAACGTCTCGGCCGCCTGCGCTGGCGAGCGTGGTGAACCTGCGCTCGATCGCCTGCTCGCGGACGCGCACCGTGAGCGTGGTCATCAGGCCACCTTCCAACGGCAGGACACGGCGCTCGGCGATCATCGCTCGTGAGCGCTCAAGGGCCTCGCGGGGTGAGACCTCGCCGACGGACTGCTCCAGCAGGACGGCTCGGAACTCGCCGGGCTCGAACGTCGCGGCGCGCTCGGTCAGGCGCTGCTCGACACGATCCTCAAGCGCACCCTCCGGCGCGCGTTCGCTGGCAGCGCCGAGCAGCCGGCCGGGCTCGTCGCCGGTGAAGTCAAAGCGCGCGGCGGTGTCGTTCCATGCGCTCTGTAGGTCGGTGCGTGTGACGAGCACCTTGGCCTTGCGGTTCTCCAGCTTGAGCGCTCGTAGCTCGCCGCGCTCGGGCGCCCGGCCCCACTTTGCGCGGAAGCGCTCGGCGGCTCTGGCGACCTCGCGGCTGCGGGCGGAGAAGGCGTCCAGCAGACCGCGCGGCACGCCGGCTATCTCGAAGTAGCGGCCATGTTTGCCGGTGCGCCGCTCGATCGCATAACCCCGCTGCTGGAGTTGGTGCGCGAGCGATGAGCGGTAGTAGGCGCCAAGCTCGCGGGCGGAGCGGAAGATCGGACGGGAGGCGACGGCGACGATCTGACCGTCCTCGCGGATCGCATTCGTGATGACGACGTGGCTGTGCAGTTGGGGGTCGGGTGCGTCCCCTTCGAGGACACCCCGCGAAGTGGTGTGGCGGTACTCGGCGGCCACTACCTCTCGCGCGTGCTCCTCGACCTGCTTTCCGCCGTAGCGGCGGCGCACGGTCGGCACCGTCTCGGTGAGATGAGTCATCGCTTCGCTCACGGCCGCTGCGTGCGCAGCCTCCATCTCGCGGCGTTGCGTAGCGTCTCCGAGCGCCCACACGGCAGAGACGGACTTCGGGGCGCTGAAGGTCAAATCGATTCCGCCGCCACGCCCGCCGGTGGCACCAGCCCGGCGGAGAAATCCACCGCTCCGAGAATGGCGTCCTTCCATCAGCGCGATGAAGTCCTGGCCCTCGATCGAGCTGCTCTCGATCCCAAATCGGGCGAGCGTGTCAGGGCTCGCAAGCCACTGGCCGGGGGCTTGGGTGGGTTCCCCGTCAGGGCTCAGGTAGTAGTCGCCGCGCTCTGGCTCCACGGTCTTTGACTCGAGGTAGCGCGCGTACCCGCCGCCTTTGGCGGCGCCGATGCTGGCTGCGGTCATCACAACGGATACAGACCACGAAGGCTCCAGACCGGCCAACGACTTTGCACAGCGTGTACACAGCGCTTGCTCAGGTGAGCATCTAGTCTGTCCGGGCTTGGTGCTGTGCGCCGGCGCGCGAGCCGCGGGCGTCAGCGAGCGGCGAGCGAGCAGCCCGACAGGGCTGCGCAGGCCGGCTCAGCACGGCGCCGGGAACGGTCAGAGAGCCGACCGCAGGGAGGCTCGGTCACAGCGGGCGAAGCCCGCGTGCTCGCAAGGCCGTTCAAGCGACGGCCGCAGGCGATCGGTTCGACGTTCCTCGCGCGACGGCGTCTGTACCTCGCGCAATTGAATGGCCGGTCCGAGCAGGTCGGGGTCTATAACCACGATGGCCCCAATATCGCCACATGCGGCAGCCACCCTTGCCGCCCAGAAACGGAGCGCGCCCGCCCTCGCACTGAGCGTCGAGCAGGCGTGCCAAGCGCTGGGTGTGTCCTGGGACACCTGGCGCGCGCATATCGAGCCCGACGTGCGGCTTGTCCGCCTTGGGCGTCGCAAGCTGATTCCCGTCAGCGAGCTTCAGGCTTGGCTCGACCGGCACGCTGAAAGCGTCGGAGTGGGGGAGTAGGATGCCGAGCACCTACAAAGCGCCCCCGCACCGTTGTCGCGGCCGGGGGCATGGCACAGGAGAGTTAGCTCCCATGCAATCAGCACGGTATACCGTCGTAGCACCCGGACGAGGTTTCTGATGGCCACCGGAGTGCGTCAGCGCCACGGCCGCGAGTGCAATGGAAACGGCCGCTGCAAGTGCCCATACGAGGCGTTTGTATACAGCAAGCGCGACCGCAAGAAGATCCGCAAGACGTTCCCGACGCACGCCGCAGCGCAGGCGTGGCGCGACGACGCCAAGACAGCGGTCCGCAAGCGGACGCTGCGCGCGTCGACGTCGACCACGGTGGATCAGGCCGCCGAGGTGTGGCTACAGGGCGCGCGGGAGGGTCTGATCCGCAACCGTAAGGGCGACCCGTATAAGCCGGCAACGATTAGGGCGTATGAGATCGCGCTGCGGCTGCGCTTGCTGCCCGAGATCGGTTCGATGCGACTATCGGAGGTCACACGCACCGATCTGCAAGACCTCGTCGACGGGCTGCTCGCCTCGGGCCTGAGCGAGAGCGCGATCGGTGTGACGCTGCTTCCGCTCCGTGCGATCTACAAGCGGGCGCTGGCACGGCCCGAGACGGGGATCGCGGTGAACCCGACGAGCGACCTGGAGATGCCAGCGGTGAGCAGTGGTCGCGATCGGATCGCCTCGCCTGATGAGTGCACCGATCTGCTCGCGGCACTCCGACCGGCGGACCGGGCGCTGTGGGCGACCGCGATGTACGCGGGGCTGCGCCGCGGTGAGCTGATGGCGCTGCGCCGTGAGGACGTGGACCTGGCGGCCGGCGTGATCCATGTGCGGCGCGGCTGGGATGCGGTCGAGGGCGAGATCGCCACGAAGTCCGGCAAAGATCGGCGCGTCCCGATCCCCGCGATCCTCCGGGACCACCTGGACGAGCACCTGCTGAGCCTCGCCTGGACGGACGGACTCGTTTTCGGTGTGGCAGCCGATAGGCCGTTCAACGACACGTCGATGCGAGAACGCACCCGCAAGGCATGGGGCTGGCGACCGGACGACCAGGGCGAGTTAGTCCCGTCAGGGTCGCTTGAACCGCCGCTTGAGCCGATCACGCTGCACGAGTGCCGGCACACCTTCGCGTCGCTGATGATCGCCGCTGGGGTCAACGCGAAGGCCCTCTCGACGTACATGGGCCACGCGGGCATCCAGATCACGCTCGACCTCTACGGCCACCTGATGCCCGGCAACGAGAGCGAGGCGGCCGCCCAGCTCGACGCCTACCTGGGGGGCGCAGACGGTGAAGCGTAGGTCGCGCAGGGGGGGCGGGTGGCCGGCGCTGGGACCGCCGATGGTGTAGCGCTCGCGTTCGCGCTGGCGCTGGGATGAGGTGGTGTAGGTCAATTGCTTACCAAGACCGGGGGGATTCACGACGTGTATCCTTACCAGGACGGGGGCCATTCTGGTAGGTTCATCCCATGAGGGATGATGAACTGCGCGAGCGGCTTCGTGATTGCAACCCATGGTGGCGTGCGGCAACAACGGGGGGAGATGCCCTCGCCTGGGTGGCGAGCGACCAGATGCTTCGCGCCAGGGCCGCTTATGACTTGGGCTACCGCTCGGGCCTGCTCGATGATGTCGCTGACGGCCCGGTCGACGACAAGCTCGTCGTGCTGCGTGGCGCTCGGCGGATCGGCAAGTCCGTGCTGCTGAAGGATACGGCTGCGCGCCTCTGCGGACGCGGGGACGTGGATCCGCGTCAGCTTGTCTACGTGCCGACCGACGGGATGCGTGCGTCTGACCTGGGTCGCGTGGCGAAGCTTGGCCGGGAGCTCACCCGATCCGTGGGGAAGGCGCGTCGCGTCTGGCTCCTCGACGAGGTGACCGGGCTCCGGGGCTGGACGCAGGCGCTGAAGTACCTCCGCGACAACACCGAGCTCGGCGCCGACACGGTGGTGTGCACCGGCTCCTCTTGGGACCGGGAGGCCGAGGTGGAGCGGGACCTCCTCGCCGGCAGGGCCGGGACCTCCGCGAGAAGAAGATCCCGGATCCTTCATCCGATGAGCTTCCGGGACGTGCTCGCCGCTGCGGGCAGGGAGATTCCCCTGCCCGCCCGACTCTCGCCGTGGGCGCTCCAGGATGAGGCCGCCCGGGTCCTCGCGGAGTCACTCGAGCTCTTTGTGGACGAGCTCGATCTGGCCTGGCAGGCGTACCTCACTTCGGGTGGCTTTCCGCGCGCGGTCGCGGAGCACCACAAGACCGGCGAGGTTAGCGAGGCGTTCTTGCGGGACCTGACGGCGTGGCTGCATCGAGACGTGGACCCGGAGGCGGCGGAGGACTCGGTGCCGAAGCTACTATCCGCGCTCGAGGGCCGCTGCACCTCGCCGCTCAACCGTCGAGCGCTCGCCGAGGACCTCGGCTATGGGAGCCGCCAGACGGCCGACCTGCGTCTCATGCGTCTCGTCCGTACCTACGCGGCGATCTGGTGCCACCAGGTCGACGAGGACGGGCGGAGGGTGGCTGGGGCCCAATCAAAGCTCTACCTCTGCGACCCGGTGCTCGCATGGCTTGGTTCGCGGCTGCGGGCTGGACTCCCACACCCGGACTTCACTCGTCTCACCGAGGCGTGTCTCGGCCTTGCGCTGGCCCGCGCCGTCGACGATCTCGAGCCCGGGCGATGGGAAGACGACGACTCCATCGGGTACCTGCGGACGGGCGGGGGGAAGGAGATCGACTTCGCCCCGGTCGCCGTGCCGACTCCCTCGGGGATGGCGCACACCGTGCCGATCGAGTCGAAGTGGGTGTCCTCCGGATGGCGTGCCGAGGCGAGGGTGATCGAGGGGAAGTTCTCTGCGGGCGTGGTGGCTACGCGGACGGTCCTCGATCTGTCGAACCCTGCGTGGGCGTTGCCGGCGCCGGTGCTCGCCCTGCTGCTTGAGTAGGTGCCTGTGGCCGAGCTGGGCGACTGGCCTTATGATGCGCTGTGGTGCGATGACCGCATCGGGCGTTCCCGCGTGGGACCGGGTCGGCGCAAGGACATACCTTCCCGATACTGCGCGCCAGTCTCGCGCCAGTCGTGTCCTGATTCGGCCGGATTCCACCGGATTCCGCCGGGTCGATTCCGCATTGGTAAGCCAAAAAGGCTCTACAGAGCCATCTCCGGCTGATCTACGACATCTTCGAGGGCACAGCCGAGATCCAGCAGCTGGTGATCGCCCGCGCGATCTCGGGAATGCAGATCAAGTAGGCCGGCCAGGCGCGTTGCGAACGCGTTACCCGGGTTGACATTAGTCAGGCGGGCGACTAGCGTCTGCCGACGACGGGGACCGCGCGGTGGGGCTTGCTGGCTCCCGCCCCACATCTTGCACGGAGGCGAGCAGCTGGCCCGTGCGGCTTCCATTCGATTGGGATCCCTGGAGGGGTCAGATGCTCGAGGACCATGCGTCCCGGGCCTTACGACGAACGGAGACACACATGACTGGAAGGATTCCAACGAGAATCGCGATGCTGGCTGTGGCGATTCTCGCAGCAGTGGGCGCCATCGCAGCGACCGCGGGCGCGGCGAGCGCCTCGGAAGCGGTCTACAACAACATTCCGAGCCCGTTGCCCGGTAACTTCGCGTCCTACGGTAACGAGGCCTATTCGATGCAGGAGCTTGGCGGCGAGGTCGAACTCGCCGGCGCGGCCCGCAAGAATCCGACGGTGACCGTCGTGATGAGCACCTGGGCGTGTCAGAGCGGGGGCGTCTACCAGGACACGTGTGAAACCTCCAAGCCGAACAAGAAGTTCAGGTGGCCGGTCACGCTGAACCTCTACGACGTGGGCCCGGGGAACACGCTGGGCGCGAAGATCGGCTCTACGACCAGGATATTCGCGATGCCGTACCGGCCGACGAAGAACGACGCCGTGTGCGTGCCCCTGCACTACGCAGCAGGCACGTGGTACGACGCGGCCACAGGCCACTGCTATCACGGTATGGCGTTCGCGATCACCTTCAAGCCGGTGCATATCGAACTGCGCCAGAAGGCGATCGTCAGCGTCTCCTACGACACGACCGACCACGGTCCCGCACCGGTGGGGGCGGCCGCGTGCAACGCCTCGAGCGGCGGGTGCTACTACGACTCGCTGAACGTGGCGATCGCAGAACCGTCGGAACACACGCTCACGCTGGGCACGCAGCCGACGGAAGACGTTTTCGTGAACTCGACCTACGCGGGAATGTTCTGCGAAAGCGGTATTGCGGGGACATTCGGTCCCGCCGGCTGCTCAGCATTCTGGGAAGGCGCACAGCCGGTGATCGCGCTCAGCGCCAAGTAGGCAGGAGCGCGAGCCCGAGAAGCCGCATCCAGTGGAGGCCCCACCAGCTGTGGGGCCTCCACTGCGCCCGGAGCTTGCTGCGGCTGTAGGGGCTTGACAGTAGTTTCGCTTGCGACTACCGTCTGCACCGCGGAGGGACGCTGCGAAGCGGGGAATCGGCTATCACGAGCGGACTTTGCGGGAGATGACAGAACCGTCGTCCTGCGGCTCTCGTCCGACAGGGACCCTGGAGGGGTTTCGAATGCTGGGTGGCCTCCTGGTCGGAGGACCTGATCTGCAACGAATGGAGACAGACATGAACGGAAGGATTCCAGCGAGGTCCGCCAGGCTGGCTGCGGCGATCCTCGCGACAGCCGCCGTCACAGCTATCGCGGCCGGGACGGCGAGCGCCGAAGTGGTCTACAACAACATCCCGGCAACGCTGCCCGGGAACTTCGCATCCATCGGCTTGGCGGCGACCTCCACGACCGAGTTCGGTGGCGAGGTCGAATTGGCGGGCACGGCCCGCAAGAACCCGACGGTGACGGTGGTGATGAGCAGTTGGGCATGTCAGAGCGGAAGCTGGAACGAACACGACTGCCAATTGCCCAAGAGCAACAAGGGCTTCAAGGTTCCCGTCACCTTCCGCGTCTACGAAGCGGGCGAACTCAAAACCCCGATAGTGACAAAGACGAAGAGCTTCAAGATGTCCTACCGGCCGGCTGCGAGCTCAAAATGCACGGGGGAATACGCGGGCACGTGGTATGACGAAGCATCGAAAGAATGCTTCAACGGCTACGCCTTCCCGATCTCGATCAACCTGAGGCTCCAGAGACTGCCCAAGAAAGCGGTCATCACCGTCTCCTACCCGACGAGCGGGCCATCCGATTCGCTGAACGTGGCGGTCAGCGAACCGTCGGAAAAAACGCTGACGGTGGGTTCGGACCCGGTGGAAGAATGGTTCGCCAACTCGACCTGGAGTGAAATGTACTGCCCGGGGGCCAAAGACGTGGGCACGCTCGGACCCGAGGAAGGGACGGGCTGCCAAGGGGTCAACTACCAGCCTGTGATCGCGATCAGCGCTCTCTAGGCAAGACCGGCAACCCGGAAGCACGGCATCGCACGAAGGCCCCGCACGGATCGCGGGGCCTTCGTTGCGCTTGCGGCTCGTGGATTCGTCGGGCGGCGCTTGCGCGCGTCAGCCTGCGCCCCGCGCCACGGTCACGCCGCTACGCCGGTCTACCAGGCCTGGTCTGCGCCGCAGTGCGGGCACATGACGCTCGTGGAGACGCTGGCGCGGAACACATAGCCACACGAACAGGTGTAGGAGGCGCGATCCACGGGGCCGCCCGCCTCGCGCACGCGCTGGGCGTCGGGATCGGGCGGATTCGCGGCGGGCTCGCGAGCCGTCAAGGCGGGCTCCGTCGCGGGATCCAGCGCCCGCGCACTTCGTCCGCGACGGTGCCGGCGCGCGTGTCGCGGCTCGCGTAGGGGGTGCGGGAGGCTCGGTCTCATGATGCGCTACTCCCTATGACGTCATTCACGCCCAAAGGTTTCGCTCTGCAGGGGAGATTTCCTCGTCGGCCGTGTCCGCCGCGCCGCCGCGCGGTTGCTGCGCGGGCGCAAAGGCGGTCTGAGATACTTCACGGCGATGAACCCCTCGCGTAAGCGAACGGTGCGTCTGGTTGTGGCGTTGGGTGCGGCTGTGCTGCTGGCGAGCGCGCTGATCTACACGAGCTTCAGCGCCGCAAGCCCGGCTCTGACCCCCAGCCAACTGCTCCGCCAGGCCGCGCCCGGCCGCAGCTATCAGCTCACGGGCACGGTCGTGCCGGGCTCGGTGCACCGTGAAGGGGCGGTGCTCGACTTCAGCGTCGAGGACCGCGCCGGCGGATCCTCAGCGGTCGCGCTCGCGTACACGGGCACGGTGCCGGACCCCTTTCGCGAAGGCCGCGAGGTGATCGTCGGGGTTGAGAAGCAGGGCGGGCGCTACGTCGGCGAACCCAACTCGCTGATCACCAAGTGCCCTTCCAAGTACAAGACCGCTCCCCCGAGCGAGAACCAGAACTCCTGAGTGCGCTCGCGCACGGCGGACACGACCAGCCCGGAGGCTAGGCGCTGATGGCAGGCTTTGGGTTCGCTTGCCTGCTGCTGGCGCTCGTCGTGTGCGTGTACGGGATCGGCGCGTCGCTGTACGGCGTGCGCACCGGACGGGTCGAGTTCTCGGAGTCGGGCCGGCGCTCGGTCTACGCGCTCGCGGGGATCCTGACGGTCGCGTTCGTCGTGCTCGAGGTGGCGTTCCTGAGCAACAGCTTCGCCTTCAACACCGTCGCGGACACCTCCAGCCGCACGACCCCGGCCTTCTACCGGGCGGCCGCCGTGTGGTCCTCGCAGGAAGGCTCGCTGCTGCTGTGGGCGTGGCTGATGTCGCTGTGGTCGAGCCTCGCGCTGTTCCTCACGCGCAAGCGCATGCGCGACGTGGCCGCCTACGCCACCGCGATCATGCTCGGCTTCAGCGGCTTCTTCGTGTCGCTGATGGTCTTCTACGCCAACCCGTTCGCGACCACCCACCCGGTGCCGCCCGAAGGCGCGGGGCTCGACCCGCTGCTGCGCTTCCCCACGATGATGATCCACCCGCCGATGCTGTACTCGGGCTACACGCTGTGCACGATCCCGCTGGCGTTCGGCATGGGCGCGCTGCTGGCGCGCCGCGTGGACGCGGACTGGATCAAAGCGATCCGTCGCTTCGCCTTCGCCGGCTGGCTGTTCCTGGGCATGGGCATCCTGCTCGGCGCCCGCTGGTCCTACTCGGAGCTCGGCTGGGGCGGCTACTGGGGCTGGGACGCCGTCGAGAACGCCTCGCTGATGCCGTGGCTGACGGCCACCGCGTTCCTGCACTCGCTGATGATCCAGGAGAAGCGGGGGATGCTGAAGGTGTGGAACGTGTCGCTGGTGCTCGCCACGGGCACGCTGGCGATCATGGGCACGTTCCTCGTGCGCAGCGGCATCCTCAACTCGATCCACGCCTTCGGCGGGCAGACGCTGGGCGTGCCGTTCGTGTGCCTGATCGCCGTGCTGATCGCCGCCTCCATCTACCTCGTGGTCTCGCGCCGCGACATGCTGCGCTCCGAGCACCGGCTGGACTCGTGGCTCTCACGCGAGTCGATCTTCCTCGCCAACAACCTCGTGCTGGTGGCGCTGTGCTTCGTGATCTTCTGGGGCACCTACTTCCCGCTGATCTCCGAGGCGCTCACCGGCCAGGAAGCGTCCGTCGGGCCGGTGTGGTTCGACCGCTACACGGTGCCGCTGGCGCTGATCCTGGTGCTGTTGAGTGGCATCGGGCCGGTGATCGCGTGGCGGCGGGCGACGCTGGCCAACGCCCGGCGCAACTTCCTCGTGCCGATCGCCAGCGCCCTGGCGATGCTGCTGATCCTGGAGCTCGCGGGCGTGACGCAGAAGCCGCTCGCGCTCGTGATGTTCTGCTGCGCGGCGTTCGTGTTCGGCAGCATTGGCCAGGAGTTCTTCCGCGGCGCGCGCGCGCGCCGGGCGATGGCGGGCGATTCGGCGCCGCTGGCGCTGGTGGCGCTGGTGCGCCGCAACCGCCGCCGCTACGGCGGCTACGTCGTGCACCTGGGGATCGCGGTGCTGTTCGTCGGCGTGGCCGCCTCCTCGTCCTTCCAGCACGCCTCCGAGCTCGGCCTCTCGCCGGGTCAGTCCACGCGCGTTGGCTCCTACGACGTCCGCTACGTGAAGCCCACCGCGACGATCACGCCCAAGTACGACCAGGAACACACCGGTTCAACGCTCGCCCTGGGGGCGGTGCTGGACGTGACCAGGAACGGCCATCACGTCACGACGCTGTATCCCAGCGAGGGCTTCTACGCCTCCGAGGAAGCCAGCCAGGGGTCGGTCGGCAGCCTGATCGGCGGCCAGCCCGTCAGCCATGTGGCGCTGGACGGCGGCATCACCCGCGATGTGTGGGCCGCGATCCAGCCGAACATCGAAGCTCCGGCGCTTGAGCGGATCGTCAAGACGGGCAACAGCACGCTGCCGCCCGAAGACGGGATCGTCGCGATCGCCTACCTGGCGCGCGAATACCTCAAGCACCCGCCGCAGGCGCAGTTCCACTTCGAGGTCTCACCGCTGGTCATGTGGATCTGGCTCGGCGGCTTCATCGTGCTCACAGGCGCCCTGATCGCGATCTGGCCTGCGCCGAGCACGGTGCGCGCACGTGTGCACGCGCGCGCACGCACGCGCGCTGTGCGCGGCCTGGCGCGCGTCTGACGCGCGCGCGGCCTGCGACCCTGACGGAGTGGGCTTCCTGGTAGTGATCCTGACGCTGGTGCTGATCGGGCTCGTGGCCGCCGTCGTCAGCGCGCCGTTGCGCCGCACGCGCAAGCCCGCGGACGCTCGCTTGGTGCTGGAGGACGATGCCGGGCCGCCGGGCGGCGAGGTGTCCGCTGCGTCCGAGGCGAGCACGCGCGACGAGCTCGAGGCCGCGCGCGAGGCCAAGTACCGCGAGATCCGCGACACGGAGCTCGACTTCCGCACCGGCAAGCTCTCGCGCGAGGACTACCAGGCGATCGACGCCGACCTGCGTGCGGAGGCGATCGAGATCCTAAATCGGCTAGAAGAGCTCAGGCCCAGGGACGCTTGAGCAGCACGAACGCGTTCAGGAAGAACAGCACCGCGAAGAAGATCGTCCAGCGGTTGAGGTTGCGCTCGACCAGCGAGCCGCCGCCCAGCGGGCCCGTTCCGCTACCCACCCCGAACGCGCCGGAGAGGCCGGAGTCCTTGCCCGAGTGCATCAGCACCAAGAAGATCAGGATCACCGCGAAGGCGACCTGCAGCACGGAGAGGATCGTTTCCACGCGCCGCAGGATATCGCTTCGAGCGTCGTTTTGGCGCGGCTAGGGGCAGGGGATCGTGCGCTTGGCCAGGACGGTCGAGCCGTCCTCGAAGCTGAACCGCGAGGCCACCGGCCAGCCCCCGCGCGGGCAGTGCTTGGGCAGGACGATGCCCTTGACGCGGAACAGCTTCCTCTTGCCGTGGACGAGCTTGTAGTAGGGGACGTCTTTCGCGCCGAGCCTCAGGAAGGCGGTCGTGGCGGAGGCGTCCGAGGCTTCGGGGAGCACTTTGATCAGCGGCACGTCCACGCTGAAGCCGAGCCCGTAGGGCGGCGGGCCGGTGATGACGGTGCCCCCGAACACGAGTTCGATCGACACCGGGCTCGAGCCCTTGAGGAAGATCAGCAGCGAGACCTGCCCCGGCCGGTTGTCGGCCAGGAAGAGTTCCACGGTGTATTGCTCTTTGATGAGTTCGCCCGCGATTTCGTAGGCGCCCTCGCCGCCGCCGGTGCCAGCCCTGGAGTCCACGGGGCAGGCTTTGGGGCCGATCTGTTCCAGTCGTTCCTGCTTGCACGTGCCGCTGCCTTCGAGGTCGAGCGTCAGCCCCGCTGGCCCGTACACGTCGACGTGGGTGATCGGCGAGGGCACCGGGAGGTTCGTCGAGCCGATCGCGGCGCTGCCGAACGCGTTCGTCGGAGCGCCCAACACGTCGGGCGAGAAGCCCGCTTCGGTGATACGCACGGTCTCTTCCGCTCGCGCTGGGCTCGTCGCCAGCAGCGGCGCGGCGCACGCAAGCGCCACGCCCGCCCAGACCGGCGCCGCGCGTGCTCGACCCAGGGCCACGACGGCTCGATGTCGACTGCGGCTCATCCTCGCCATCCCCATCCGCCTCGCGGAGCGCCCGGCGCCCCGCTTTGTCAACCAAACAGCACCCTCGCTGTCAACAATAGAGCAGGAGTGCCGCGTGCCGCCTAGAAGACGCAGCGACCTGCCACTTGCGACGCTTCTGCCGTGGGCGTCGCTACGGTGCCGAGCCACACGCCCCCGATGGAATCTGAGCGCGCAAAGATTTGCCAGTTCGATTACGAATCCTTTACGCATTCGTGGTTGGCTGCCGATAAGAATGCCGGTGGGCGTACCCCGCGCGTGTGGGCTAGCTGCGCCAACCACGACAATGGGACGTCCCCGAGATGATCGATTTCCGCGTATGCCGCCTGTGAATCGCGCCCGTAGCCGGGCTCTGCGCGCGCTGCTCTCCGCCCTCGCCGGCGGTGGACTGACGGCTGCCAGCCTCGGCGGTCCGCTGGCCGCTCCAGCGCTGGGAGCGACCGGCACGAACGGCAACCAAGCGGCCGCGGAAGGGGGCTCTCAGCAGACCGAAACGGGCGAATCCTCGA
>JBEKGK010000077.1:0-18259 GCA_050012835.1 Solirubrobacteraceae bacterium
AGCGCCCAGTTGACGAGCGCGATCATCGCCAAGAACACCAGCACCGCGCGCATCACGAGGCGCCTGGCGTGCTCGAGGGGGTGCTGATCCCTGTATACGCAGTGCTGGTGTTCTTGGCGATGATCGCGCTCGTCAACTGGGCGCTGTCGTTCCCGATCCACCTCGTGCTCGGCGGCCCGCGTCTGGCCTACGCGACGACGGGTGTCGCTACGAGCTTTGCGATCCTCGCGGCGTACGAGTGGACGCACTTCCTGATCCACACCCCGCACCGAGCGCGGAGCCGCTACTACAAGGCGATCTGGCGCAACCACCGCCTGCACCACTACAAGAACGAGCGCTACTGGTTCGGCGTGACCTCGACGGTCGGCGACCGGGTGATCGGCACGCTGCCCGACCAGCGATCGGTCCCGCGCTCAGCGACTGCGCGTTCGCTGCACTCTGAGCGGTGACGTAGCGTCGGCGCTAGCCGATCCTGTGGGCACCGACGCGCTCGAGCAGGGTTGCGGCCGCGCTCGCCGGATCCAGGCGCCGCTGCACGACCTCGTCGAGCAGGTGCTGGAACTCGGCGTCCTCGCGCAGTTCCTCCTCCAGGCGCCTGCGCATGCGCGCGGTTGCGATCGCGAGCACCTCGCTGCGCAGGTTGCGCGCGCGCCGCTGCTCGAGCTGTCCCGCGGCGAGGATGTGGGCGCGGTGCTCCCCGAGGCTCTTCACGAGCTCGTCGATGCCCTCGCCGCGGGCGGCCTCGGTCTTGAGGATCGGCACCCGCCAGCGCCCGCGGGCTTCCTCGGGCGTGCGGTCGAGGTTGGCGAGTGAGAGCACGCCGCGGATCTCGCGGATCATCGTGTCGGTGAGGGGATGGTCGGCCTTGTTGATCACGATCACGTCCGGGATCTCCATCACGCCGGCCTTCAGCGCCTGGATCGAGTCGCCCGAGCCGGGCATCAGCACGAGCACGATCGTGTCGGCGTGGTCGATGATGTCGATCTCCGCCTGCCCAACGCCGACGGTCTCCACGAACACGTCCTGGCGTCCGGCCGCGTCGAGCAGCAGCGCGGCCTGCAGCGCGGCCTCGGAGAGCCCGCCGAGCGCGCCGCGGTTGGCCATCGAGCGGATGAACACGCCGGGGTCCAGGAAGTGCTCGGACAGCCGGATGCGATCCCCGAGCAGCGCGCCCTGCGTGAACGGCGAGGACGGGTCGATCGACAGCACGCCAACGGTTCGTCCGGCCTGACGCCGCGCCTTGGTGAGCGCGCCGATCAGCGTCGACTTGCCCACGCCGGGAGGCCCGGTGAAGCCGACGACCTCGGCGTGGCCGGTGTGCGGATATACCTCGCGGACGAGCTCCCATCCCTCGGGGCGGTTGTCCTCGACGAGCGTGATCGCGCGCGCGAGCGCGCGGCGGTCGCCGTCGAGCAGGCGCTGGGCGAGCGTGGGGTCGGTCATCGAGCGCGCAATCATCGCAGGGGCCGCGCTGTCGTTCCGCCCGCGCGGGCTCTGCCCGCCCCGCCGTCCCTTACGATTCGAGCGCGATGGAGCTGGTTGCCGACCCCGCCGACCCCGCCGACCCCGCCACCGCCGAGGCGCGCGCCGAGCAGCTCGGCGATGCCGTGCGCCGTGCGCCGGCGCCGGCGCACGGCGGACCGCTGGCGCTGCTGCGCTTCATGCGCGCCAATCGCATGCTGAACCGTCACTACGCGCGGCTGCTGTGTCGCTACGCGCTGTTGAAGCTGCGCTTCGGCAGGCGCCTGCAGACGGACGGCATCTGCTTCATCTGCCCGCACGTGACGCTCGAGATCGGCCGGCACGCGACGCTGCGCATCGGGCGCTGGGCGTGGATCGGGCACGGCAGCAAGATCCGCGTGCACGAGGGCGAGGTGAGCATCGGCGCCAAGACGGTGATCGGCCAGGACTGCACGATCTCGGCCTACCAGCACGTGTCGATCGGACGCGAGTGCATCATCGCCGACCGGGTGATGCTGATCGACTTCGACCACGGCATCACCGAGGTGGATCGCCCGATCCGCGTGCAGGGGATCTACAAGCGCGACGTGCGCGTCGGGCACAACGTGTGGATCGGCTACGGCGCGTGCATCCTGCGCGGAGTGAGCGTCGGCGACAACAGCGTGATCGGCACGAGCTCGGTGGTCACCAAGCAGGTGCCCGAGAACGCGGTCGTAGGTGGCACGCCCGCGCGCGTGATCCGCATGCGCGAGACGCCGCGCGCGATGCGCTGGGAGTGAGGGTCGGGCCAGCCCTACGACGGGTCGAGCAGGCACGCGCGGTCGGCGTCGACCGCGAGGTTGCGCACGCCCGCCAGCTCGGCATGCTCGCCGGCTGCGAGCGCGAGCGCGAGCGCCTGGCGGTGACCCTCGAAGCGCTCGAGCGCATACGGCAGGGCGATCTCGCGGGAGACCATGAACGGCCAGTCGCTGGCCTGCAGCGCCAGCAGCTCGCGCACGGCCGCCGCGCCCGTGCGCTCACCCGCGGCCACCACCTGCAGCTCGGCGTCGCGCATGGCGAACGCCATCTCGGCCACCGCCGGGCCCGACCAGGTGGACAGGTCGCCGTCCTTGCCCCACGTGCTCGCGGGCCAGGCCGACCACTCCTCGGACCGTTCCGCCGACTTCTCAGACGACCCAGCCGGTTGCTCGGAGCTCGGGGAAGGCCACTGGCAGCGCTCGAGCGCGTCGTCCAGGCGCACCAGCTCGAGTTCCTGTCGCGCGCACTCCTGCACGACCGCGCGCAGCCAGGTGATGCCCTCGTACCACCAGTGCCCGAGCAGCTCTGTGTCCAGCGCACACACGACCAGGCCGCCGCCCGGCAGGGGAGCATCGCGCGGCGCCGACTCGTTGGCCTCGCGCAGGCGACGGAGCGTGCGCGCGACGAAGTCCGCGGCGTGATCGCGCGCGAGCGCCTGCGCCTCGGCGTGATCGTAAGCACGACCGTCGTTGTTCCAGGGGTTGTGGTGGTGGACGGTGTGGTGGTGGTAGTCGCGATACGCGCCGCTCGCCGGGTAGCCACCGTCGCTCCACACCAGTGAGATCGTGCTGCGGTCGATGGGCACCAGCACCACGCCCGCGTCGGTTGCGATCGGACACAGGTGCTCGCTGGCGGCCAGCCCGAAGCGGTTGGTCAGCTCCACGCACGCGGCGCGCACACCGGCGTCCTCGAGCGCGCGCCCCAGCCACGGCGCGTACGCGCACTCCGGCAGCCAGAAGCCGCCGCGCCAGTGCTCGCCGAAGCGACGGCGATGGGCGGCGACGCCGCTTCGCACCTGCAGGCGCACGCCCGCGTCGGTGGCGAGCAGCGGCAGGATCGCATGCGTGGCCGAGGAGGTCCACTGGGCGTGACGCGCCAGCGATCCCAGCAGCGCCCCGCCGCGCTTGCGCAGGCTCTCCAGCGCGCGCTCGTAGTCGCCCCACGAGCGCTCGAGCTCGAGCGCGAGCGCCTCGTGGCCGCCGGCGCGCAGGCCGGCCGCGTCGTCCTCGTGTGTCGCGCGGCGCACCCCCTGCACGAACGCGGCAAAGCGCTCGTGCACCTCCGGAGCTTCGAGCTGGTCGCACAGGACCGGGGTCAGCGACAGCGTCAGCTGGGCGCCATCGTCGAGCAGGTCCAGCAGCGGCAGGTAGCAGCCGGCCATCGCCTCCCATAGCCACTCCTCACCGAACGGCCACGTGCCGAAGCCCTCGACGTAGGGCATGTGCGTGTGCAGGACGATCGCCAGCGCGCCGCGGTCGCGGCCGCCGCTCACGGCCGGCACACCGCGAGGAAGTCCAGCGCCCGGTCCAGGTCAGCGTCGCGCGCGGGGCGCAGCGCGAAGTCCGATGCTGCGATCGCGGGCGTGAACCAGTCGTAGAAGCGCCGCGTCAGGCCCAGGCGCGCGTGCACGCGATCCCAGCCCAGTCGCAACGCCAGCTCGTGCGCGCGCAGCTTGCGCGCGTGGAACAGCCCATACATCTCGACGCTCGCGAAGTGCGCCCGGCAGAGCTCTTCGAACTCGTGGCAGCGGTACTCGTGCACGTGCCACGGATTGTCAGAGCGCGGGGCGCCCTTGGGCGCGAGCGTGAGCACGTTGGGCGTCGACACGAACACCACTCCGCTCTCGCCGACCAGCGTGCGGAAGTGATCGAGCACGTCGCCGGGCCGCTCGAGGTGCTCGATCGTCTGCAGGAAGACCACCGCGTCGGCCGGCTCGGAGAAGCTGTCGACCAGGTCGCGCGCGAAGCGCAGGTTGGCACGCGCGTAGCGCAGGCGGGCGTGCTCATGGGCCTCGGGGTTGGCGTCGACGCCGACCACGCTCGACGCGCTGCGCGCGAGCACGTCTGAGCCGTAGCCCTCGCCGCAGGCCATGTCGATCGCGCGCAGCCCGCGCAGGCGCTCGGCGATCCACTGGTACACCACGAGGTGGCGGCGGAACCAGTAGTTCTCCTCGGGAACGTCCGGAAGCGTGCGCTCGCCGGTCAGCTCCAGGGGCGGCACGCCCCGCGGCTGGTCGCGCTGCTGGTAGTGAGTCGGCGGAGAGGCCATGTCAGGGATGGAGGTCAAGAGATGGCTTTCGTCTCAATTCTCAGGCCACGGGTGGGCGGCGCGAGCACGGCGCGCGAGTATATGGTCCGCCGGATGCCGCCCGCCCTCAGCGCCGAGGAGATCCGCGACGCCAACACTCGCTACCACGACGTGGCGGCCGAACACTACGACTCCAAGTGGGGCATCGACTTCGGCGAGCTCGGGCTGGGCCAGGTGAGCGCGAAGGTGCGCAAGGCGCTCGGCCACGAGCCCGGCCACTACCCGCGAGCGCTCGAGATCGGCTCTGGAACGGGGTACTTCACCCTGAACCTGCTGCGCGCGGGGCTGATCGAGCACGCGACCTGCTCGGACATCTCGCCGGGCATGCTCGAGACGCTGCAGGCCAACGCCGCGCGCCTGGGACTCGAGGTCCACACCGAGCCGGCTGACGCCGAGCGCCTGCCGTTCGCGGACGCCAGCTTCGACCTCGTGTTCGGCCACGCCGTGCTCCACCACATCCCGGATCTGCCACGCGCGTTCGGCGAGTTCGAGCGCGTGCTCGCGCCCGGCGGCACGGTGCTGTTCGCGGGAGAGCCGTCCCGCTACGGCGACCAGCTGGCGCGCGTGCCCAAGCGCTTGGCGAGCACCGTGGCGCCGCTGTGGCGACGCGCGATCGGTGCCGCGCGCGCGCCGGCGGCGGACGGCGGCCAGCCGGATGCGGCGCTCGAGGGCGTCGTCGACGTCCACGCGTTCGCCCCCGCCGAGCTCTCTCGGGCCGCTCGCGCCGCCGGACTGCAGGACGTGCGCGTGACCGGCGAGGAGCTGCTCGCCAACTGGTTCGGGTGGGCCAACCGCACGCTCGAGGCGACCGCGGACCCCGACGACGTGCCGTGGGCGTGGCGGCTGTATGCATATCGCGGCTACCTGCTGCTACAGGAGCTCGACCGCCGGCTGCTGGAGTCGCGGCTGCCGCCGGCGATCTTCTACAACCTGATGCTGTCCGCGCGCAAGCCGCCTGCCTAAACTCGGGCACATGCCCGAGCGAGTCTCCCAGGACTTCCCGCTGTTCCCGCTGGGGATCGTGGCGCTGCCCGACGAGAGCGTTCCGCTGCACCCGGTCGTGGTGTACGCGATTTGGTACACTTTGTCTCGTGACCAAGACCATCCCAGTACGCGAGTTTCGGAGCAACCTGGCTGAGCTACTCAGCGACGTAGCCGACCGCCGCGACCACGTCGTCGTGACGCGCAACGGGCGGCCTGCGGCGGCACTCGTACCGATCGACGAGTACCAAGCGCTTGAGGAGACCGCCGAGATCCTCTCGGATGCAGCGACATTGGATGCGCTACAGGCGGGTCTCGATGAGCTCGCGCGCGGTGAGGCAATCGAGCTCAGCGACCTGCGCCGTGAGTTGGCGGAGAAACGAGCTGCGAGATAGCCGGTGGCGCGACTGGTACTCGCGCGTCGCGCCCGTACAGAGCTACTCGCGCTCGACTGGCCTTTGATCGACGCCGCCGAGGAGGCCCTTGCGCTGCTTCAACGCGAACCACACGCCGGCTACCCGCTGCGTGGCAGACTTCGCGGCTTGTCCTCACTGCGAGTCGGCTCGTACCGGATCATCTACCAGCTCTCAGACAACGACAAAACGGTCCGCGTCGCCACCATCCGCCACCGCTCAGTCGCCTACGGCAGCGACCCGCGCTAGCGATCCAGCGACCCGCCCGCCACGAGCTGAAATACCACCGTCACGGCGCCGATGCTGATGCTGCACGCCGATGAGGCTCTCGAGTCGGCCGATGCGGAGGGACGGTAAACACGCCGATGCGATCTTCGGCGCGTCCCTGAAGCTTTTTGCCTTTCAACGCTCGGACTCCCGAGAGATCCTCCGTGGCGATGATCCATCGTCCGGGGCTTAGGTGTGGGGGCAGGGTGATCGTTGCGCCGGCAAGACCGGCGTCGGCAACTATCGTCCGTCGTCCGCTGTACCCGGGTCCCAGAAGGAATAGCGCTATGCGATGCCGTCGGTGATTCTTTAGTCGCGCTGCGATCACGGTGATGTGCTCGCGAGGGCGGAAGGTGAGCTGGTTTACTACCAAGGGCCGTACCGTGGCGCTCAGGGCGAGTCCCAGAGACTGTTCTACTGCCGCGCGCACGCTAGTAAATGGTGCGCGCCGCAGCTTTCGTACGCTTTGGAGCCCGTCGATGCGGGCCCGGGTCGCTGGCAGCGTCACGAATGGGGGCGCTGGCAGCGCCGCGCTCGCTGCGGCTCGATGCACTGCACTAGCCGCAGTGGGTGATCCGAACAGGAACGTCACGGCGCTGGCTAGGCCTGCGCCGACGGCTGCCACGGCCGCCACGGCCGCGCCAACTGGGCAGGCGGCAACGCAGGCGATGATCGCTCCACCGACGACTATGACTCCTCCTGCGACGATGACGGGCACGGGACGCCGTTGTTGAAGTCCTTCAGGCTCAGTCCGGTGATACCGGTCAGGTCACCGACCCAGCCCCCTAGTTCGTCGATGAGCGTCTGCTCGAATCCCGGCAATCGCGTGTCGATCAGAAGGCCGGGAAACCTCGCTCCAAGACCAGCAAGTCCGCCGAGTCCACTGGTTATCTCGCCTGCCAAGATGGCCGAAACCTGGACAAGCGCAACAGGGTAGGCCACCATCTGGGCGAAATAGCTCAACGCGCTAAGAAAATCGCGGACTTTGAACTGGGCCGACAGTTCTCCTTCTACCTGCGTCTTGAGCGACAGATAGGCTAGCGTGAGCGGTTCATCGATCAGCAGCGCGTCTTGCGGTTCCGCCACAAGCGTTGCGAGCGGGACGTCGATGTTCCCCCCGTCGTCGATGCTGAAGGTCCCGGGGGTAAAACTCGTCTGGAAGTGCAGCCCGGCAAAGTTCGCTTGCTGCTGGATTTTGGACCCGCCCCATTGAAAGGCGGTAAAGGTGAAGGAAGACGAGCTTTGGCCGGCTTGATCGGTCACCGTGTAGGACGTCGATACCCAGATCGGCGAGAGCGTCACTCCCTCCGGCCAAGCAGCAACGCCACCCAGGTGTGCATCGGCAGTGAGGGTTACGGGGAGCGGAGAAGGCTGCGTAATCGGACCCCCGTCAGCTCCCTGCCGATCGGCGATCCGTGCGTGCAACCTCCAGCAGCTAGCGCTGACGACCCCGGGACGTCTTGCTTTACGCACCCCCCATATGCGACCGGGCTCGCCGCGTGCCCGCTCTGGAGAAGCCATAGTCGGCCGGGCGGCCGCTGGGCAAACGCTCGCGTGCGCCGGAGAGAGCAGCCGTGAGCGTGTCGTCGGCCTTGGCGCCTACTCGTCGGCCTCGGGTCGGTCCAGGCGACTGGGCGACGTCCTGGCTCTGTCTGAACGCGCAGCTGGGCCAGCGCGCGACTCGCATCTCGACGAGATCCGCTGATCTCCCCAGCTCCTCGGGCGAGGAAGGGCCCACGTTGTTACCGCTATTTGCATGATTTTGAAAGCGCGTAGCACCCCACTAGCTTGACTTTCACGACGCCAATCGATATCTACCGGCCCACGCGCTGCGGCTTGTTCGTGGCGGGAGACGGCGAGACGATGGGGGTAGCGAGACGATGGCGTCGGCCCGGCGAAGCGGGAGCTTTTCGTGACCGCGATTCTGCTCGCGTGGGCCGCATCTGCGGCCATCCTACTGGGGCTCGCGGCAGTCCTCGGGTCGCGGGTCAGGCTGCCGGGCGAACCAGGCAAGATGCTCAAGCTGTGGGTCATCGCCATCCTGGTCGACAATCGCGGCCGCTTCAGCCTCAATCGCCTGCAACTCGTCGCGTGGAGCATTGTGGTGATCTCGCTCGTCTCAGGAGTGTTCTTCGGCCGCCTGATCGAAGGCGTCGAAGACCCGCTGAATTTCACGATTCCCGACAGGGTGCTCGGACTGCTTGGAATCAGCATCGGCACCGGGGTGACCACGGGCGCGGTCAAGGCGACGAAGAAGGTAAAAGCCGAAGCTGACAAGATCGCGGCACCCGCGGCCGGCAAGGCGGCCAGCAGGCTCGCCACCTACCAGGCGACGCTCAAAGAACCGTCCTTCTGGCAGGTGTTCATGCTCGAAGAAGGCGACTACGCCGATGACGCGGTCGACGTCACGAAGTTCCAGGGCTTCGCGATCACGATCGTGCTCGTCGTCGCCTACGTCGCGATGGCGATTCACTCGATCGTCGAAACGAAAGTCGCGAGCGGCGTCATGTCGCTGCCGAACATCGCCGGTACGTTCCTCGTCCTGCTCGGGATCAGCTATGGCGGCTACATCGGCGGCAAGCTTCCGACGCAGACGGGCAGTCCACGCCGGGAAGCATAGGCGCGGCAGGGCTGGCGATGCTGATCGTCGTCCTGATCATCGTCGTCTTGATTCTGTTGCTCGTCCTGCGCTTGCTGCGCGCAGTACGCGGCCTGGCGTCGAGCGGAGCGGGGAGCGGCCCACCGTCCAACCAAGGGCCTGCGCCGACGATCCCGGACACGCTGGCCGGCTCGGCGATCGCCGAACACCTACAGGCTCGCTTGGTGGGCACCCCAGCGGACGGCTCGACGCCCGCGGGAGCCACCCCAGCTCGAATCGTTTGGGTCGACGGCGGCGACGAAGTACTCGTTCACCTCACGAGCACTTCCACACACATCGTCGGGCAAACGGTGCTCGTGTCGATCGACCTCGAGTGCGATCAGACTGGGCGCACTCCATTGGTCGTCGCGTTCGCGCTGTCGTCGAGCGAAGCGGGCGGGCTCGTCGTCGCGACCGATGAGTATCCGCACGGGAACGGCCTGCTCACGTCGCGTTGGGGTCCGGCTGTGCAGGCGGCGGCATGGAGCGCGCTGCTCACGCTCGCCAACGATCACGCCGCGGAACGCGAGCTCGCCCCTCGCGGCCTTCTCGTAAGCGGCGGGCAATTGCATCTGATCGCCGGACAACCGCTGACGATCGGCTAGGGCACGTGGACATCGCGAGCCTCCTCGGTCCTCTGCTCGGCGATGTAGCGCAAGCCGCGGGACTCTTGAACGACGCCGGCGAACTCAACGCGGCGTGGTTTGAAAGGCCGCTCGGGCACCTCGAGAAACTGCTGACCGACGCCACACAACGCGCCGCGACGCTCGATCTGCTCGATCAACTTGCGCCCCCCGCCGTCGTTGCGGGGGCATCGGCGAAACAGAAGTGGCATCCGCTGCTCGACGAGCAGCAGATGAACGGCAACCTGTACCTGATCGTCGACGATTCTGAGGACCCGACGATCGTGGTGGGGATCGGCGGCAGCTACTCAGCCGCCGGACCGTCTCCCGTCGCCTCGATTCTGTTTGAATTGCCGATCGCGCAGCTCAGCGGCTCGCACTTCACGGCCGTGCCCGGCACCGCCGAAGGCCCGTTGAGCGTGAGACTTGCCGTGCCGCTCGAATGGCACACGCCCAAGCACCCGATCGCGCTCGCCGGCATATCGGCGGCGCTCGTCCTCGCCCCGGCGGCGAACCCTGCGATCGCCGACGTGAAGCTGACGCTCGAAGGTCTCGACCTCGACGGCACGGGCGCGCATGACGTGGCGCTGGACCCCCAGAAGCTCGAGGGCGAGGCGACACAGCTGATCCTCGGCCTGTTGCGCGAGCAGCTGCATGAAATCGCCGCCGGGGCGAGCAGCGAAGCGGAAGCGCTCGCGACCCATCTGATGCCGCTGCTCGGACTGGAGGGCTCGCTCCCCGCGCTTCCGTTCGCCGAGCTCACCAGCGACCCCGCGGCGATCGCGAAGTGGCTGCGCTCGCTCCTCGCGGGCTCGCCGGCGCCGATCGAAACGTGGCTCGAGCACCTGGCGGGACTGCTCGGCGTCGCGGCGCCCGCCGTCCGGCAAACCGCATCTGGCGCCAGCACGACGTGGTCGGTGGCGATCTTCACGCCGGAAAGCTCCTCGATCGGGCTCGAGCTCGCGCAAACAAAGGCCGCCGACGGCGTCACGCCGCAACTGGAGGTGGGGCTCACGCTGTCGCTCGTGCCGGCCGGCGCCAGTCCACCGGCGCGCTTGGACGCGAGCGTCACCGTGTGCACGGTGCCGCTGGCCGGCAGCGCCGCGCCGGTCGCCTTCCCCAACGCCTCCTTGAGCGTGGTCGTGCCGGGCGACTCCTCGAAGGAATTGATCGCGCCAGGAGGCGCATTCGCGGTCGACTCGCTCACCGCGGGACTGCGTTGGAACGCCGGCAGCCTCGAGCCGCAGCTCGAGATGAACAACGTCGTAGTCGACGGCGCGTCCTATCCCGTCATCGACCTGAGCAACGCAAACACCGTCATCTCGGGCGCGCTCGGCGCCGCCCTCACGGGCGCGCTCGGGAACACCGGCGCCGGCGCGCAGCTCGCGGCGCTCGCCGGCCTGATCGCGCCGGCCACCGACCCAGGCGCCCCCACGGTCGATCTGACGCAGCTCGCAGCGAACCCCACCCGCGCGTTTGCGACCGTGCACCGAAACGCGCTGCTGAGCAGCACCCACCCGTGGTCGAACTACTTCAGCGAGCTGACGGCGCTCCTGGGACTTCCCGGGCCGCTGAGCGGAAGCGGCTCCTCGTCGACCCCGTGGACCGCGACGATCGCGTCGAGCGGAGCGCTGACGCTGAGCCTCGCGGCGTGGAACGCACAGAGCTCCGCCAACCCCGCCGAAGCGCAGCAACTGCGCGTCGGCCTGCTGCTCGCCACCAGCAGCGGGCCGGTCGAAGCGTCGCTGTCAGCCGAGCTGTTCGGGGTCGACCTGCAGGCGAGCGGCCCGAGCAAGGTGGCGATCCTCTCCGGCTATCGCGCCGCCGTGCGACTGCTGCCGAGCGCTCCCGCGGAACTGTCCGGGATCACGCTGAGCGCCGCTTCGATCGACGCGACCTTCGAGCTGACGGTCGGTGATCCGCCCGTCGTCGGCGCTTCGATCGAACAGCTGAGCCTCACCGCCGCGGGCGCCACCACCACCGTCGCGAAGCTGCCGTTCCCGCTGCCCAGCAGCTTCGACCCCACCAACCCGGCCGCGACGCTCGGCGTCGCGGCCGACGATCTGGAGGCGCTCGTCCTCGGCCTGCTCACGCACACGCTCGGCGATCAGTTGGGGCCCGCCGGGCTGGCGCTGGCGGCGCTGATGGGCTGCGCAGCGGGTCTCCCCGGTGTGCCCGCCGACTTCCCGGCGCTCGCGAACCCCGCCGCCCCTGGATCAATATTCACCGACCCGCTCGGCACGCTGCGCACGTGGCTGACGAGCGTCGCCACCGGCGTCGCCACCGACGGCAGCGACTTCGCCACGCCGCTGCTCACGTGGCTCGCGTCGTTGCTCGCGGCGGCGCTGCCAGACCTCGGCTCCGCTCCCGAACCCGCGACGCTCACAGGATCGGGGACCTACGAGGACCCGTGGCAGCTGGCGCTGGGCGCCACCGACTCGCCGGCCGAAGGGCTCGTGTGGCTGGAGCCCGACGGACCGCCGAGCACCGCTGCCGCCGCGGGCGCGGCGATCGCCGCGGCCACCGATTTTCCGAGCTTGCTCACTGCGCTCGCGGCGGCGCGCCGGTACCTGCCCAAGATCCCGCCGTCGCTCGACGCGTCCGCGCTGGCAGCTGCCCTGCAGTCGCTGGCCGCCCACCTGAGCTCAACTGACGGCGTGGTCCCCGTCACCTCCCAGATTCCCACGGGAGCGTCGTGGACGGCGGGAACGCCGATCGGAACGCCACACCACCTCCAGCCGAGCGATCCGTCGGCTTGCGCGCAGATTCGCGCACGGGTGAACACGTGGGCGGCGCCCGGCAGCACGCGCGCGATCCTCTTGCTCGGCCCGGCCTTCTCAGACCACACCATCTGGGCCGACCTGCTCGCCGAAGTCGAGCAGGCAAATCCGGGGAGCACCAGCCCGGCGGCGACGTTCGACCTGCGCCTCCCCGGCGTCGCGCCGGCGTCGATCGATCTGCGCGGCGTCACCGTGCTCGCCGACTACTACACCGCCGACCTGCAAGACAACGGCAGCGGCGACATCGCCGGCCTCGTCGCCCAGATCGCGCTGCTGCAAGCGCACATCGCGACGCTGAAGCCGGGCGCGCAGCTGATCCTCGTCGCGCACTCCACCGCGGGCCTCGCCGCGCTCGCCTACACGGCGGCCAACCCGGCGAACGTCAAGGGCCTGATCACGCTCGGCACACCGCACGCCGGCGCGCCGCTGACCCCGCTCACGGACCCGGTGACCGCCGAGGCGCTGCGCGCGTACGCGCATCTCTTCCCCGCCGGCGTTGCGCCCAGACCGTTGCACGACGCGCTCGCGCACCTGCAGCAGGCACTGGACGGCTTCCGGCCCCCCACGAGCGCTGGCGGGCTGCCGATTCCCTGGCCGTATCCGATCGGCGACTTCGCCGGCGCTCCCTCGAGCGACACCGCGGGAGTGCCGTCGCTGGCTCTCGGTGGACCGCTCGGTGGAGCCGCCGGCGTCGACCTGCTGGCCGGCCTGCAGGCCGCGGCATCCGCGCCGCTGGCCGCGTTCACCGCGGACGCGCCGACGCACCTCGCCTACGGGGTGCGGGTCGGACTGCCGCTGGGCGCCGACGTGCCCGTGAAGGCAGCCGCGTCGGTGCGGATCGACGCCGGGCGACTCGCGTTTCACGAGGGCGCGGCGGCGCCGGCTCGCCCCGCCCAGGCCCTCACCGTGAACATCGCCCTGTCGAAGGCCGGCGAATGGCTGCTCGGTGGCCCGCTGTCATACGCCGGAACCTCGCTGCCCCCCGTCGAAGTCCGTGTGCGCAGCGCCGAGCTCGGACTCCTGATCGCGCAAGAAAACGGAAAGCTGTCCGCGACTGCGACCGCCGCGCTGCACGAGGCCGCCTACCGAGGCGCCACCAGCGACTTGGTCGGCTGGTCGGAGGCGCGACTGCAGCCGCTGCTGGGCGCGGTGTTCGGCGCGATCACCGCCACGACGCCGCCCGCGTCGAGCTCGCTCGGCACGCTGCTCGAAGCGCTGCAGACGCTCGGCATCGCCGCGCAGCAGGCGCACGGCGGCGTCGAGCTCGCAGCGGACGCGCTCAACGCGCTCACCACCGATCCGATCGGATTCCTCGAGCCAAAGCTGACCGCGGCGTTCGCGGCGCCCGGCGGCCTCGGCCTCGGCTTCACCGCCTCGTCCGCCGGCTATGTGCTCGCCCTCGGAACGCTGCCGCTCGAGCTGTTCGTGCAGAGGAGCCCGGCGGCGATCGGGCTGCGCACGACCGCGCCGAGCGCGGGGCCAGCGACCGCACCGAGCACGGGACTCGCGACCACAACAAGCACAGCGCCCACCACCGCGCCGAGCACGGGACTCGCGTTCGCGCCCGACGCCGGCCTCGACTTCTCGGTCGAGCTGGCGCTCGCGACGCTGACGCCGAGCGTATCGGCGGGGCTGAGCGCAGGATCGGCGACGTTCGCGTACGCGAACGGCCAGCTGACGCTGCAGGCGCCTCCCGAGCTCCCGCCGCTGCAGCTCTTTCCCGCGCCGACGGCCGGCACGATCGAGTCTGCGCTCGCCGCGGCGCTGCCGGCGCTGCTCGTCTCGGCGGCGGCGCCGCCGCTGATCGAGTCGCTGCTGGGACCCGGATATGTCGTCTCGGGTATCGCCTCATTCCTCTCGGCACCCGGCCAGTGGCTCGTGCAGAACAGCGCGTTGGGCGACGGCACGGTGCTCGACCCGACCAAGGTCAGCCAGCTGCTGAGCACGATCGGCGCACTGCCCGCAGGCCTCACCTTGACAGCAGCGGGGACGAACCCGACGACGCTTTCACTCGCCACGAGCGCGCCCCTCGGAGGCGTGCTCGGTCTGTCACTCGGCGTCGCGATCGACGCGACCAGGCACCTCGCGCCCGCGGGGAGCGTAACGATCGACACGCCGCTGGGAGGGACGTGGCCGGGCGTGACCGTGGCAGCCGGTGTGAACGCCACGGGCATCACGCTGACGGTCACGCCGGGGGGCGGCGCCACGCCGATCGAGCTGCTGCCGAGCTTCGGCGGCGCCGGCGCGCTCGCCGCCGCCGGCGAGGCGCTGCTGGGCCGAGCGCTGGACGCGCTGCGCAACGCGCTGCCCGCGAGCGCGATCACGCCGCTCGCGCTCGACGTCGCCGAAGCGCTCGAGCTGTATGACCCAGCCGGCGGCTTCGCGGCGCATGGGCCACAGCTCGTGGCGTTGACGAGCGGCGACTGGATGGCGACGCTCTCGGCCACGGCGAGGACCGCGTTCCTCGATGCGAGCGCCGCACTGTTCAACGACCCCAGCTCGCCTCTCCTCGCAGCGATCCCGGGAGCGATCTCGACATCCGCCAGCACGATCAGCTGGAAGTACCCGCTCCCGGGCGCGCTCGGCAAGGGCTCGATGGGAGTGTCTGTCGGATGGGATGCAGCCGGACCGACGGTGGGCTTCGAAGCGAGTGGGATCGCACCCGCCGACTCGCCGGTCACGCTGACGCTGAGCTCCGGCTACGCCAACGGCGCGCCGGCGCTCGACGCCGCTCTTGGCGTCTCACTGGAAAGCGCCAACCTCGGCATCGATGTGACGCCGGCGCTCGCACTCACGATCGCGGGCGGCACCATGAAGGCGGCGATACTCCCGCTCGGCGAAACGCAGGCGAGTACGCTCGCGATTGAACTGCTGCCGTCCTTTCACGTGTCCTCGACACCCGCGGCGCCCGGCGCGCTCGTCGAAAAGTACGGGATACCGCTGGTGGCGGACCTGCTGATCGCGGCGACCGAAGCCGACTTCGGGAAGTCGCTGTGGAAAGACGGGCCGCCGGCCGAACACGTACTGAAAAGCGCAAAACTGATCGACGTCAGCGGCGCGCCGCCCAAGTACTCGCTCGCGAGCCCCTTCCCACAGCCCGAGAAGATCCTCGCGGGCCTCCTGGAAGCGATCGCTTCGGTCAAGATCACAGTGACGAGCTCGCCACCGCTGTCGCTCGAGTTCGTCGATGACTCGGGGCGCATCGGCGCGCGGCTCGTGGGCTCGATCGCGCTCTCCGGCGAAGGCTCGCCACGGCTCTCGCTGCTACTCGGCGCACCCGCTGCGTGGCTCGGCGCCGACGCTGGGGTGACGCTTTACCTCTTCACGCAAGCCGGCGGCTTTCAGTTCAGTCCCGAACTCGCCGTCCGCGGACTCGGGCTCGGGCTGGCGGGCGACGGTGACGCACCGCTGTTGAACGAGTCGGGCTTCCGGATCGGCGCGCTCGACACCTACCTCGCGTTCGCGGTCGATCTGCGCAGCGGCAAGGTCTCGGGACTCGGCGGCGGCGTGGAGATCGAAAAGCTCGGCCTGCCGATCTCGCAATTCGACTCCTCGACGGCCAGCAACCCCGTCGCTGCGAGCCTGCTCGACTCGGGCGACTCCACCGGCGGCGAGGACTCGAAGGTGAACCCGGCGGTCGACGTCATCGCGTACGACCTCGACGGCACGTTCACGATCGAATTCGCGGGGACGAGCGGCCCACTCGTGATCCCCGTGCACGCGAGCTTCGGGCCGGTCTACATCGACCAGATCGACCTGGCGGTCAGCGAAGAGAAGACCGTCACGCTCGGCATCGACGGCGACGTGAAGATCGCCGGGCTCGATGTGAGCGTGATCGAACTCGCGCTCGCGGTCCCGCTGGAATATCTGAGCTCGCCCGAACACTGGCGAATCGACCTGCAGGGCCTGGCCGTCGCCTACAACCAGGACCCGATCGAGATCGCGGGCGGCCTGCGCAAGAGCTCGGGCACGCCGGTCGAGTACGACGGGATGCTGTCGGTCAGCGTCGAGGATCTCGGGCTGACCGTCGTCGGCTCCTACGCGCGTCCCTCCGACACACAAGGCCAGTACACGTCGCTGTTCATGTTCGTATCGCTCGGCGTTCCGCTCGGCGGACCGCCGTTCGCGTTCGTGATCGGCCTCGGCGGCGGGTTCGGCTACAACCGCGCGCTCGTGGTGCCGACGGAAATGAACGAAATCGACTCGTTCGTACTCGTCAGCGCGATCGACGACAGCAGCCTGGCGAACGATCCGATGGGGGCGCTGCTGAAGATGGGGAGCGCGATCCCTCCACGTCGCGGCGCCTACTGGATCGCCGCGGGCGCGCGCCTCACGTCGTTCGAGCTGGTCAACAGCACGGTGGTCGTCGTGATCGCGCTCGACCGCGGCTTCGAGATCGACGTGCTCGGCGTCAGCCGGATGGCGCTGCCGACCGAGGAATTCGCGCTGGCCAGCGTCGAGCTCGCGCTGAAGGCGCGCTTCAACTCCGAGGAAGGCGTGTTGTCAGTGCAGGCGCAGCTCACCGACAACTCCTACATCTTCAGCCATGATTGTCAGCTGACCGGCGGCTTCGCGTTCTTCGTGTGGTACCCGCAGGGCCAGTTCGTGCTCACCCTCGGCGGCTACAACCCGGCGTTCGCGAAACCCCCCCAGTTCCCGGAAGTGCCGCGCTTGGGCTTCAACTGGAGCGTCGGCGAATTCATCGTCATCAAGGGTGGCTGCTACTTCGCGCTGACGAATTCGTGCGTGATGGCCGGCGGCTCGCTCAGCGCAACCGCGAGCTTCGGGCCGGTCAAGGCATGGTTCGACGTGTACGTCGACTTCCTCGTCTCGTGGGACCCGTTTGCGTACGAGTTCGACATCGGCGTCGAGATCGGCGCATCGCTCTCGATCGAAGTCTGCTTCTTCGCGTGCGTCAGCATCGGCATCACTATCTCACTCGGGGCACAGCTCGAAATCGCGGGGCCACCTTTCCACGGGACCGCATCGATCGACGCATACGTCACCACGATCACGGTCTCGTTCGGCGATCCGCCCGCGCCACCGCCATACATCACCGACTGGGGTGTGTTCGCCGGCAAGTATCTGACCACCGGCGATCCCAGCCAGAGCGCCGTCTCGATCCAGTTCAACACCGGCGTGCTCACCCCCGCGCCGCCGGGCGCGCAACCGCAGCCGGGAACCGCGACGCAGCCGTGGCAGGTGGGCATCGAGTTCTCGTTCACGACCACGACGCGGATGCCGGCGACCGCGACGAGCGATTTCGTGTTCGGCGCCTCCGCCGATCCGATCGCCGGGCTCAACGGGCTGGATATCGCGCCGATGGACCTGCTGGCGGTGAACAGCACACACACCGTGTCCCTCGAACAGCGCCAGGACGACGGCTCGTGGCAGCCACTGAACTTCGAGGGGAGCTCCAAGCAGCTCGACGAACGCCGACAGCACTTCACGGTCACCGCGGCGACCGGGCTGTTTCCCGAGGCCACGTGGCACTGGACCGACCCGCAGCACCTCCCGGCCGCCGCGCGAACGATCAGCGCGGTCGCGGGCTTGAAGGTCCAAGCGCATGTGGTGTTCGCGGACCAGAGCGAGCTGATCCCGATCTCGACGCTCGTCGAAGACCAGCTCCAGTACGCGCTGCCGCTGCCGTTTGCGACGACGAGCGCGATAGCTGCGACCCTGCAGGGATACGGGAAGCTCGCGGAGTCGCTCGCGACGATCGTCGCGTCGGCGACTTCGCAGAAGATGCTTACAGCCGGCGTCGAGGTGCTCACCGGCACCGGCGTGTTCTCCGAAAACCGGGCCGCGTTCGGACTCCCGCAGGGCGGCCTCAGCCCGCTCGCCAAGGACGCGCTCGAACGCGCTCGCAGCGCCCCGCCGCTCGTTGCTCCGATCACGACCGGGCTGACGATGAAGCCGGTCGGGCTGCCAGCCCCGATGCGCGCCATGCAGATCGCGCCGGTCGCATCCGTGCCGCTCGAGCAGCCGCGA
>JBEKGK010000078.1:0-18206 GCA_050012835.1 Solirubrobacteraceae bacterium
GTGGTTCCTCGGCATGCCACGGGTGTGGGAGAAGCTGCGCACGGCGGTCACGCTCGGCGCCGACGAGCCGACCCGACGAGCGCTCGATGCGGCGGGCGCTCGAGCCGCGCTCGAGATCCGCGGCGAGCCGCTGCCGGCAGACGTGGTGACAGCGGCCGAGACCGCAGAGCGGGACGTGCTCATGCCGCTGCGCAGAGCCATTGGCCTCGACTGCGTGAAGGTTGCGCTCGTCGGCGGCGCGCCGACGATGCCCGAGGTGATCGAGTTCTTTGCCGCGTTCGGCACTCCGCTGACCGAGGTGTGGGGAATGACCGAGCTGAGCGCGATCGTCACCGTCAACCTCCCCGAGAGCATGCGGCTGGGCACCGTGGGCCAGGCGTTCCCGGGGGCCGAGGTGCGGATCGCCGAGGACGGCGAGATCCTCGTGCGGGGCCCTGTGGTGATGCATGGCTACCGCAACCGCCCCGACGCCACGGCGGAGACCATCGACCCCGACGGATGGCTCCACACCGGAGACGTGGGCGACCTTGACCAGGACGGCTATCTGCGCATCGTCGATCGCAAGAAGGAGCTCATCATCAACTCCGGCGGCAAGAACATGTCACCGGCGAACATCGAGGCACAGGTGAAGCTCGCGAGCGCGCTCGTCGCGCATGTGGTGGCGGTGGGTGACCGCCGGCCGTACAACGTCGCGCTGGTGGTGGTGGATCCAGCGACTGCCGGTGGGCGGACCGCTGAGGACCCGGGGCTGCGCGAGGAGATCCGCGACGCAGTGCGCCACGCCAACCGCGCGCTGTCGCGGATCGAGCAGATCAAGCGCTTGACGATCCTGGTCGAGGACTGGAAGCCAAGCGGCCCACAGATCACGCCGACGATGAAGCTCCGACGCAAGTGGATCGCCGAGCGCTACGAAGAGTTGATCGACGAGCTGTACGCGTCCTCGCCGCCGGCGCATTGCGTCGAGGTGGGGTAACCAACCAGGCGGCGCAGCACGGCCGACGCCGCTGCCTCGCCCACCCGGCGCAGCACGGCCGACGCCGCTGCCTCGCCGGGTGCCTCTACCCGTAGCGGCTATTGCCTTGCGGGCGCGAGCATCCGCGACTCACCGCCACGGGACCGTCCGGATTCTCCGGCGGTGTTCGACCAGATCGGCTCCGCCGCCAGCGTGCCCTCGAGAAACGCGTGGAACATCGCCCGCCTGCGTGGCTTGCCGCTCGACGTGCGCTCGATCGTTCCCCTCGGCGCCCGCAGAACGTAGACGCTCGCGTCATCGCGGGCGAGCTTCGCCAGCTTGCGCCCGACCTGCTGCGCCCACGGCCCGGGCTCGTCCTCGACCAGGGCGACGATCGCCGGGCCCTCTGCCTCGATGCCGGTGAAGATCGCAAAGCGCCCGCGCGATACGCCGTCGATGGTCGCGACCATGGTCTCCAGATCATCTGCATACAAGCTCTGGCCACGAAGACTGAGGCTGTCCGCGATACGGCCGAGGATGAACAGCCGTCCGTCGCGCACGAAACCGGCGTCACCAGTGCGCACCTCTTGCGTGGCGGTGAACACGGTCGCTCCGCTGCCGCTGCCCGCGCAGTAGCCATCGGCGACCGACGGGCCGCTGACGAGAACCTCGCCCAAGCTGCCGTCGGGAAGCGGCGCGCCGCTCTCGTCGATGACCTCGACGCTGAGTCCGTCCAGCGGCGCACCGCAGTCCAGCGCCCAGCCGTCGCCGGCGCCGATGCGATCGCCTTGATCGAGCCGCGCGGTGTCGAGCACGCGCACCGGCTCGCCAAAGCGCAGCGCCGACCAGTCGAGCTTGGCGACCGCCGGGACCTCCTCGAGCGGGACGCCGGTGATCGCAAGCGACGCCTCAGCCATGCCGTAGGCCGGCAGGAACGTCTCGGCACGGAACCCTGCGTGCGCTGCCAGACGCGCAAACCGGCTCATCGCCGCGGCGTCGAGACGCTCCGCCCCCGCGATCGCCGCGCGCCAGCCAGAGAGATCCAGGCCAGCGAGGTCACTCGGCGACAGGCGCTTCGCCGCGTAGCCAAAGCCGAAGCTCGGTGAGGCGGTGGTCGTGGCGCCCAGACGCCCAAAGCACTCCAGCCACGAGCGCGGTTCCATGACGAACTGCTCAGGCTTCATCACGTAGGCGTCGTGGCCGCCCGCGATCGGCGCCAGCAGCGTGCCGATCAGGCCCATGTCGTGGTACAGCGGAAGCCATGTCGCGAGCGTGGTGCCCGGACCGAAGCCGACCCACCGGTGGATCATCGAGATGTTCGCTTCGAGGTTGGCGAGCGTCACGCGCACCCCGCGCGGGCGCCCGGTCGAGCCAGAGGTGAACTGCAGCAGTCCCAGCTCTGGCATCGGGCCTCGCGCGGGCGTGCCGCTCGCAGGTAGGTCGATCACCGGCGCCTGTGCGCCTGAGCGGCGCATCGCCTCAGCGGCGGTCTCGCGATGTGCGGCTTCGGTGACGAGGGCCACCGGCCGCGCAACGGCGAGGATCGCGGCCGCATTGTTGAGGTAATCACTGCGGCTCTGCAGGCCAGACGGTGGGATCAGCGGGCAGGGTGTACAACCCGCGCGCAGCGCCCCGAAGAACGCGGCGACGAATTGCGGGCCGCTCGAGAGCATGATCGCCACACACCGGATGCCACCGGTGGTCTGGGATGTCGACTCGAGGATGCGAGCTGCGGCTACGCCGACCGAATCCGCAAGCTCGTCGTATGTGTATCGCCGCCAGCTTCGATCGTCTCCCAGGAAGCTCACGCCCCGGTCCGACGCCGGCCGATCGATCCAGTCGAGCAGCCGGCCAGTGTTAATTTCCTCCGCCGCCATGTATACCTAGGCACCTTACAGTCGAGCTGCACCAAGGACCACAATGAGCGAGCTGACAGTCATCACCGGCATGGGCACAGTCACACCTCTCGGCGTGGGCGCCGAGACGCTGTACGCACGCTGGCGTGCCGGCGATCTCGGCATCGTGGATGGTGAGGGCGCCTGTCGTGACTTCGACGCCTCGGAGTTCCTGTCACGACGCGAGGTGCGCTCGGCCGACCGCTTTGCGCAGATGGCCACCGTCGCCGCGGCCGAGGCGCTGGATCAGGCCGGCTGGTCTGAGGAGCCACCGTACGACCCGGACCGGATCGGCGTGGTGCTCGCCACAAGCGTGGGGGGCATCAAATCGTGCATCGAGCAGCAGGATCGGGTTCGTGAAAAGGGAGCGGACTACATCTCGCCGCTCGCGGTGACCATGCAGATGCCGAACGCCGCGGCGGCGATGATCGCACAGCGCTACGGCTTCCGTGGCGAGTGCTGTGCCCTGGTTGCCGCATGCGCCAGCGGGACCATGGCCTTCGGCGCCGGCAGGCGCCTGCTTGCCGACGGCACGCTCGATGCGGTTCTGATCGGTGGCGCCGATGCTGCGATCACGCTGCAGGTGGTCGCAGCCTTTCGCGTCATGGGCGCACTCTCGCGCTGCGGCATCGCCCGCCCGTTCGATCGCCGGCGCGACGGGTTCATCATCGGCGAGGGCGCGGGCGCCGTAGTGCTCGAGCGTGCAAGCGCGGCGCGCGAGCGCGGAGCCGCAGCACTCGCCGAGGTCATCGGCTTCGGCGCCAGCACCGACGCCTACCACGTCAGCGCGCCCGAGCCGAGCGGCCGGACGGCGGCCATCGCGATCCAGCGAGCGCTTGCCTGCGCCGGCATCGGCCCGGACGACGTGGACTACGTCAACGCTCACGGAACCGCGTCGCAGCTCAACGATCAAGCCGAGACGCGTGCGCTGAAGGCGGCCCTCGGCGACCGCGCATATGAGATCCCGATCTCCTCGACGAAGTCGACGATCGGCCACCTGATGGGCGCTGCCGGCATGGTCGAGGCGGTCGCCACCGTGCTGGCCCTGCGCGACCGCGTCGCACCGCCAACCCTGGGCCTCGAGGAGCCAGACGACGAGCTCGACCTCAACTACGTGCCGGGCCGACCACAGCCGCTGGCCGCCACGGGTGAGCTGGTGGCGATCAGCAACTCGTTCGGGCTGGGTGGCCACAACGCCGTCGTGGCGCTCCGCGTCCGATGAGCGGCCCTGAGTCGCGCGCGAGCGGCTGCGCACTGATCACCGGTGGCTCTCGCGGGATCGGCGCCGCGATCGCACAGGCACTGGCGGCCGACGGCTGGCGCTGTGGCGTGAATTATCGCGCGGACGCCGACGGAGCGCACGCGGTGGTCGACGCGATCGTCGCCGCGGGCGGCGAGGCGATCGCTGTGCAGGGAGACGTCGCCGACCCGGCAGCGATCGACACCGTCTTCGCGACGCTCGAAGAGCACTACGGGAGCGTGCTGTGCGTGGTCAACAACGCCGGTATTCGCATGGATGGGCTCGGCGCGACCCTCTCCGACGAGGCATGGTCGCGGGTCCTGCGCACGAACCTCGATGCCGCCTTCATGGTAAGCCGGCGGGCACTCAGCATCATGCTGCGCAACCGCTACGGCCGGATCGTGAACATCGCCTCGGCCGCCGCCCTGCGAGCCAGCCCGGGCCAGGCGAACTACGCTGCGTCCAAGGCCGGCCTGGTTGCGATGACCAGCACGCTGGCAGTCGAGGTCGCTCGCCGCGGGGTGACTGTGAACGCCGTCGCCCCCGGCTTCGTCCAGACACAGCTGACTGCCGACGTCGATAGCAGCGCGATTCTGGAGCATGTGCCCGCGCGACGAGCCGGGACGGTGGGCGAGGTCGCTGCCTGCGTGCAGTTCCTGTGCTCCGACGGCGCCGCCTATGTGACCGGGGCAGTCCTGCCAGTCGACGGAGGGCTGACCGCCTGACTGTGGCCGGGTCGGACGGTTTTTGAATATCGGCAGGCTACGAATAGCATTCCCTCGCATGGCTGCTAGAACCCTCGTCCGGCCGCGATCCTCTGCCGAGCGGCGCGCCGTCGGCGCCCGCGTCCGCGAGTACCTTCAGGATCCGTTTCTGCGCAGCCTGCAGGACGAGATCGACAAGGTGGGATTCCTTCAATCCATCAGCCTGGACCTGACGCACGTCTGCCAGCTGCGCTGCGAAGGGTGCTACTTCTTCGCGGAGGAGATGGATGGCTCGAAGGCGCCGAAGGACGAGGCGATCTTCGACGAGTTCGTCGCGAGCGAGCGAGCCCGCGGGACGAACTACATGACAGTCCTCGGCGGCGAGCCCAGCCTGCAGCTCGGTCGACTGAAGAAGCTGCACGACAACTTCACGATCCTGCCGGTGACGAACGGCATCCGCCGGATTCCGCGCGAGGGCTTCGAGGACATGACGATCGCGATCTCCGTGTGGGGCGACCACGAGCTCGACACCATGCTTCGGGGCGCCGGCAAGATCGACGTCTTCGCCAAGGCGCTCAAGAACTACCGCGGCGACGCGCGCGCCGGCTTCTACTTCACCGCGACGGCCGGCAACGCCGGCGTGATCGAGGGCGTCGTGGACGAGATCGTCGAGAACGGCAACACCGTCTACTTCAGCTTCTACGAGGACAAAAACAGTCTTGGCGGGGCGTTTGACGACAGCCAGGGCTACGAAGAGGTGCGCCGCGAGATCGACCGCATGATCGACAAGTACCCGGATCGGATCCTCACGACCTCCTACGCGGCGAAGGTGGCGACGACCGACAGGCTCTACGATCTGCAATGGGGCTATGACGTCTGCCCGATCGTCAGCGCGAACTATGAGAAGAACTTCGCACGGATGGCCAACGGGCAGCCCTACTCGCCGCATTTCCGTGCATACCTGCCGGATCTGAAGACGGTCCGGCGTTGCACGGTCGGAGAGGACTCCGACTGCTCGCAGTGCCACAACGCGTACGCGCGACACACCTGGATCCTCATCAACCGCGAAAAACACCTTGGATCGGCGCAGGAGTTCACCAACTGGCTGACGTCGGTGTTCATGTTCTACGTATCGGGTGGGGCGATCTCGCGCGAGCGCGGCCTGCCGCTGCTCCCCGAGATCCATGAGCGAACGCGCGCGGCGCGCGAGGACTACGCGAAGGCCGGCTGATGGACCAGGCGACGCAAGAGCTTCTGATCGAGCGCACGTTCGAGTTGCAGGACCAGGGGGCCGAGGGCATCTCGGGCGAGGAGACCGAGTGGCCGGTGGAGCTGTACCTCGACGAGGATCGCTTCCGGCGTGAGACGCGAGCGCTGGCGCGCCTGCCGATCCCGCTGGCGCATGTGTCACAGATCCGCGAGCCGGGCGACTTCATCACCGAGACCGTGCTCGGCCGGCCGGTGCTCGTCACCCGCTCGGCCGACGGCCGCGCCAGGGCATTCCTCAACGTCTGCCGGCACCGGGGCAGTGAGCTGGTGACGGAGCGCTGCGGACGCGGCGCGAAGAGCTTCGTGTGCCCCTATCACGCGTGGACATACGAGACCGACGGTCGCCTCTCGCACGTGCCGGACGAGCGGCGCAGCTTTCCCAACCTCGACCGCAGCCAGCGAGGGCTCGTCGAGCTGCCGGCGTCCGAGCGCCACGGCTTCGTGTGGGTGACGCTCGACCCCACCGGCGAGACCGACCTCGACGCCTTCCTTGGACCGCTCGACGAGGACCTCGAGGGGTATGCGCTCGAGCGCCACGAGGTGTACCGGACCGACTCGTGGACGAACGCCTTCAACTGGAAGACCGGTGTGGAGTCGTTCCTGGAGAACTACCACTTCGCGGTGCTGCACAGGGAAACCGCGGCGCGCGTCTTCATCCACAACCTCGCCGTATACGATCAGCTGAACGTGCATTTCCGGGCGTTCGCGCCGAAGAAGAGCCTCCAGGATCTGCGCAGCACCGAGCGCGAGTCGTGGACGATCAACGGGACCGCGACGATCATGTACGTGATCTTCCCGTTCTCGTGTCTGTTCGTGGAGAAAGACCATTACAACCTCGTGCAGCTGTTCCCCGAGAGCTTCGACCGCTGCCGCGTTCGCACGACACACATCGTGCGGCGCCTCAGCCCGCGCCTGGAGGAGTACTGGGACGCGAACATCGACTTCTTCCTGAGCGCCGTTCGCGAGGACCTGGAAGTGTGCGAGTCGATCCAGCGCGGCTACGCGTCCGGCGCGAACGCGACGGTCCTCTTCGGACGCAACGAGGTCGCCTGCGACAGCTATCGCCGGACGATCGAGCAGCTGCTGGCGCCGGCCGAGTGATGCACGCCACCGCGACGAGCTGGGAGCCGCAGACGGAGGACTGGGAGCAGGTCGTCCGCAATGTCTTCGCGCAGCAGGGGGCGCTCGCGCTGATCGGCGCGGAGCTCGGCTCCGTCGAGCTCGGGATGGTCGAGGTGACGCTCCCGCGGACCCCGAAGGTGACTCAGCAGTACGGCACCGTGCACGGCGGCATCGTTGGCATGCTCGCCGACACCGCTGCGGCGCTCGCGGCGCTCACGGTCGCTCCCGCGGGCATGGTCGGCGTCACCGCGGAGTACAAGCTCAACCTCCTCGCTCCCGCCACCGGCGAGCTGATCCTCGCGCGCGGACGCGTGATCCGGCCCGGCCGCCCGCTGACGGTCGCTGCATGCGATGTCTACGCCGTCACCGCCGGCGCCGAGCAGCTGGTCGCCACTGCGCTCGTCACGCTCGCGGGCAGTCGCGGCCGCGCGCGCGTCAGCTGACGGACGGCGCCAGCGCTTGCAGCGGCTGCTGCTCGACGGCGAGATAGCACACTCCGCGCAGCGTCCGGCGCACCATCTTGCTCAGCACTGCGCCCGGCGCGACCTCGATGAAGCGGGTGGCTCCGCGCTCCGCCAGCGCGATCATCACCTCGCGCCAGCGCACCCCCGATACGAGCGAATCGGCGAGCTGGCGCGGCATGTCGCGGAACGGCGCCGCGGCCACGCATGAGAAGACGGGGCGTGAGGGCTCGCGGAACCGCACGGCGCTCACAGCCGCCATGAACGGCTCACGCGCGGGCAGCATCTGCTGGGAGTGGAAAGGACCCTGCACGGCCAACCGACGCGCATCGCCGCCGAGAGCCACGGCGTCGGCCTGCGCGAGCGCCAGAGCGGCGTGCGATCCAGAGAGCACACTCTGGCCGGGGCAGTTGTCGTTGGCGACCGTCAGGCCATGCCGTTCAGCTATTGCATAGGCCTGCGCCGGCTCCACGCCGAGCAGCGCCGCCATCCCGCCTCCGACCTGCTCGGCGACCGCCTGTGTCAGCCGACCGCGGAGGACGACGAGGCCGAGCGCGTCATAGACGTCCACCGCGTCCGCGGCGACGAGCGCCGCGTACTCGCCCAGGGAATGGCCTGCGAATGCCATCGGCTCGGCGTTCTCTTTGACCGACTCCCAGCACGCGACGCTCGTGCAGAAGACCGCGGGCTGCACATAGCGCGTGCCGTCGTTGAGGTGAAGGAACGGATCGACGCCAACCAGCTCGGTCGCAGCCGCCAGCAGGTCCGGACGCTCACGGGCGACCAGCGCGCGCATTCCCTCGTGCTGGCTGCCCTGGCCCGGGAACAGGATCGCATCGCCGGAGGCCATCCCCTGAAGTGAAGCCCGTTCCACCGCCTGGCGCAAGAACGGGAAAGCGGGATGTTAGGCTTCGCACGATGCTGTCTCGATCGAGCAATGGCGCGCGCAGCCTGGCCGGGCGCGTTGCGGTCATCACGGGTGGCGCACGCGGCGTCGGACTCGAGACGGCACGGGTGCTGGCGGCCCGCGGTGCCCGCGTCGCGCTCGCCGACATCGACGGCGATCTCGCGCGCGCCGAGGCGGCTGCGCTGCCAGGCGCCGCCGGGTTCGACGTCGATGTGCGCGACCGCGCGTCGTTCGCAGAGCTTCTATCCGACGTTGCGGACCGGCTGGGGCCGGTTGACATCCTCCTGAACAACGCCGGGGGGCTGCACCTCGGCCCGTTCCTCGAGGCAGACGAGCGGATCATCCGCGAGGAGATCGACGTGCACATCATGGGCGTCGTGCACGGGATGCAACTCGCGATCCCCGAGATGCTGCGTCGCGGCGGCGGCCACATCGTCAACGTGAACTCTGCGGCAGGGAAGTGGAGCGTCCCCGGGATGAGCGGATACTCGATGAGCAAGCACGCCATCGTCGGCCTGACACAGCTTGTCCGAGAGGAACTGCGGGCAGCGCCCATCGAGCTTTCGCTTGTGCTCTTTGGCCCGGCGTCGACGGAGTTCGCACTGGGCATGCGCTCGCAGCGCCTGGTCAAGATCATTCCGCACGAGGACGTCGCAGTGGCGATCGGCGACACGCTCGAACGCCCGCGCTTCGAAGTGTGGGTGCCGGCGTGGCTCGGACGACTGTGGACGCTGTCGGAGATGCTGCCGTCGCCGCTGAAGACGGCGGCACGCCGCTTCGGTGGCATAGACCGCGTCGGCACGGACGTCGATCACGCCAAGCGCGCGCCATACGAGCAGCGAGCATATGGTGACGTCGTAGTTTGAAAGGCTTGGCGGTCTGGTTGTAGGGTGACACACATGGGTGTGAGCTCGTGAGAGTGGCGATGGTCACATTCGGGACGCGCGGCGATGTGCAGCCGTTCGTGGTGCTCGCACGAGCCCTGGCCGACCGCGGCCACGAGGTGCGCGTCGTCGCTCCTCGAAACGGTGAGGACATGGCGCGGGCCGCGGACGTGCCCTACCGGCCGCTGCCAATGGACATTCAGTCCCTGCTGCTGGGAGAGCCCGCCCGGCGCATGCTCGCCTCGGGGCACCTCGTGCGCTCGTTGCGATGGCTGCAGAACGAGCAGCAGGCATACGCGACTGACATGCGTCGGGCTCTGATCGCGGAGACCGAGTCGGTGGACCTGATCGTGAGCAATCAGTTTCTCGAGGATTACTGTGCGGCGATCGCCACAGCGCGTCAGGTTGCGCACGTGCCGATGCATCCGACCCCGCTGCTTCCGTCTCGCCGCTTCGCGTCGGTGCTCTTCACACAGCGCGGGCGCTGGCGCCAGCTCGGACCGCTTAACCACCTATCCCAGAAGCTGTCGATGCAGATGTACTGGCGGACACAACGAGATGAGGTCTCGGCGCTGCGCCAGGAACTCGGGGTGCCGCCGGCAGCGGAGATGATTCGCAGCACGATCGCCCGCGGCGAGGCGCCGTGTCTGCTCGGCTACAGCCAGACCCTGTTTCCGGCGCCCGCGGACTGGCCACCGAGAGCGTACCCCGCCGGCTGCCTCGAGCTCTCGCCGGAGCTGCGTACGCGGCTCGGCGTGCGGGGCGTGCCGAGCGAGCTCGACGACTGGCTGGAGGCTGGCGAGCCGCCGGTGTTCCTCGGCTTCGGCAGCATGCCCGTGCTCGACGAGGCGGCCCTGCTGCGTGCGGTCAGAGCCACGCTCGCCGATCTCGGCATGCGTGGGATCCTCGCGGCGGGATGGAGCAATCTGGAGACGGCCGGCGATGACACGCTGTTCGTGGTCGGCGACGTCGACCATCAGAGCCTGCTGCCGCGCTGTGCGGCGGCGGTGCATCACGGCGGCGCGGGGACGACCTACGCCGGCCTCGCCGCCGGACTTCCCACGCTCGTCTGCTCGGTGTTCTTCGACCAGGGATTCTGGGGATCGCAGTGCCAGCGCCTCGGCGTGGGGGCGACGTTTCCCTTCGCCAGGCTCGACGCGAAGCAGCTGGCCAGCGGTCTGCGAGCCATACTCGACAGTCGCGTGGTTGCTCGCGCTCGCGAGCTCGCCCCGCGCCTGCGCGACGAAGACGGCGTGGTGGCGGCGGTCACTCACCTCGAAAACGGTCTCGACGCTCTCTGAGCGAGAAGCCGTCCGTCCGGGCTACGTGAGCGAGAAGCCGTCCGTCCGGGCTGCGGCGGCGACGGCACCCGCGCGATAGGCCGCGGCGCGAGCCCGCCTATGCGGCCTGGGCGCTTGCGGGATCCTCAGCGAGGGGATCCTCGGCGAGCATGCCCGCCACCGGCACGTGGCTCATCGCGTGCTCAGCCAGCGCGGTGATGGTGAGCGAAGGGTTGACGCCGACGTTGGCGGGGATCGCCGAGCCGTCACAGACGAGCAGGTTCTGATAGCCAAACACTTTCTGGCGGGCGTCCACGACGCCCTCCTCTGCGCTCGGTGCGATCACGGCGCCGCCGAGGATGTGAGCGGTGGTGGGGATGTTGAAGAGCGCCTCGGTGACGGAGCTCTGGGCGACGCCGCCGGTGCGCTTGGCGAACCACTCCGCAGCCTGGTTGGCCAGCGGGATGAACGTCGGGATGGGACGCTCGGGGTCCTGCTCGGTCTGTAGCCAGAGCGAGCCGAACGGGCCTTTGCGGGGGCGCAGCGCGATCGCGTTGTCGAGCGTCTGCATGACGAGAAAGATGATCGTGCGGCGGGACCAGTGCTTGGGAAACAGCACCTGCGCCACGCGCTTGGGATGCAAGAGGCTCTGTCCGATCAGCTTCAGCGGGCGCGTCACGCGCGTGCCGTTGCCCACGAGCAGCGTGTAGAGATGGCGCATCGAGTTGCCGTAGTCACCATATGTGACCGTCTCGATGTGCGTGTGCGCGTCGGGGTAGATCGACGAGGTGATCGCCACGCGTTTGATCAGGTCCTCGGGGTAGTCCTCAGGCACGGTCACCGCGAGGATCGACTCGGAATTGGTGCGCACCAGCTCCCCCAGGCGTGCAGAGATGCGGGGCAGGCCGCCTTGCAGTCGGCAGCGCTGCAGCAGCCTGTTCGTCCCCAGCGGCCCGGCCGCCACAACGACTCCGCGCGCGCGCTGGACGCGACGTTCCTTTCTGAACCACGCGCCCGAGCGCTCGGTTTCGACTTCGTAACCCTCGTCGCCGTCCGCCGAGCCGAGCGGGCGAATGTCGATCACCATGCGTTCGGGCATCACCTGCGCGCCCCGGCGCTCGGCGAGGTAGAGGTAGTTCTTCACGAGCGTGTTCTTGGCGCCGTGCTGGCAGCCGACCATGCAGCGCCCGCATAGGCGGCAGCCGGTGCGCTCGGGCCCCTCGCCGTCGAAGAACGGGTCGGGCACGGTCTTGCCCGGCTCGCCGAAGTAGATGCCCACCGGTGTCTTTTTGTACGTGTCGCCCACGCCCAGCTCCTCGCCGAGCTCACGCAGGAGCTGGTCGGCGGGATCGTCGTGCGGGTTCTGCACGACGCCGAGCATCCGCTGCGCTTCGGAGTAGTGCGGGGCGAGCACGTTCTCCCATGCTTCCATTCCAGCCCACTGACGGTCCTCGAAGAACGCCTTCGGGGGGACGTACAGCGTGTTGGCGTAGCCCAGGCTCCCGCCGCCCACGCCGCAGCCGGATACCACCGCGACGTCCCTGAAGGTGGTCATCCGGAAGATGCCCTTCATCCCGAGCATTGGCCTCCAGAAGTAGCGCTTCAGGTCAGCCGTGGACTTCGGGAACTCGTGATCGGCGAAACGCCGTCCGCACTCGAGCACTCCCACGGAGTAGCCCTTTTCGGAGAGACGCAGCGCCGAGACGCTGCCGCCGAAGCCGGAGCCGATGACCAGCCAGTCGAAGTCGTAGTTGTGACCCATCAGCGCCGCTGATCTTAACCTTCAGGCTGGCCGCATGTCCAAACGCACGGCCACGGATCTCGCAGTGAATGCCTGTGTGAGCTCCACGAGCGAAAATTGCGCAAACGCGGACCCGGCTCTGTAAGCTCGACAAACCGCCATTCGGCGCTCGCGCGATGCAACATCCGGCTCCAGATGAAGTAGCGATGCGTTGGTCAGATCCGTTCGAGCGTCTCTTCGTCGGGCAACGATTCGAGTCCGACAAGCGCACCGTGCGCGACACTGACGTAGCCGTCTTCAGCGCGCTCACGGGCGACTGGCACCCGCAGCACTGCGACCCCGAGTGGGCGGCGCGCAGCCCGTTCGGCGAGCGCATCGCGCACGGCATGCTCGTGCTGTCGCTGGCGGTCGGGCTCGTGCCGCTGGACCCCGAGCGCGTGCTCGCGCTGCGCCGCGTCTCAGACGTGGTGTTCAAGCGCCCGGTGCGGCTGAACGAGGTGATCGCGGTGGCGGGCGAGATCGCGGCGCTGCGGCCGATCGACGAGCACAGCGGGCTGGTCGACTTCGCGTGGCAGATCCGCAACCAGGACGGCGCGCTGGTCGCCCGAGCGAACGTGCAGGTGCTGTGGCGCACCGACAGCGCGGCCAGCGACGAGGAAGCGGCTGGCCAGACACCTCGCTAGACACCCCTGACCCGGCCCGCCGGCTCTACGCCGCGCCCAGAGCCGCCAGCGCCTCCAGCAGCGACTCGCCGTGCTTCTCGCAGAACGCCGGGCCGATGCCCCTGACCTCGAGCAGCGCGCCCACGCTGCGCGGTCGCCCGCGCAGCAGCGCCCGCAGCGCCGCGTCCGTCGCCACCGTGTACGCCGGCTTGCCCTCGGCGCGCGCCATCCGCCACGCCCGCAGCTCGTCGAACTCCCGCTCGTCCACCGGATCCAGGCCGTCCTCCAGCGCCGCAGGCCCGGGCTCGCTGGCGATGCCCGCGCCGCCCGCTCCGCGCCCGCCGCCCGCGCCGCGCCCGCCGCCGCCGCGCGCGCGCCGCGTACTCGCCGGCGCCGCCCGCAGCGCTCGCTCCAGCGCAACGTCCGGGTCGCACACGTCGCAGCATCTGCCGGTCGGCGCGCCCTGCGCGCTGTCGCCGAAGTGGTCCAGGATCTGACGTCTGCGGCACGTCTGGCCGTCGGAGCTGAACCGCTCGATCGACCTGTACGACTCCCAGCCTCGGTTTCGCGCCGCCTGGATCGCCGTCTGCGCCATCCGCGGGCTGCCCCTGCCCGTCAGCCTCACCAGCAGCCCATCGTGCCCGCCCGGCTCGAGCTCCACCGCGCCCGCACGCTCCGCCACCGACAGCAGCACCCGCTGGCGCTCCCCCAGGTCACCGTGGCCGATCGTCAGCGTGTCTGCATCGGCGCCCGCCCGCAGGCTCGCCACGAAGCGCTTCACGTCCTCCACCGTCATCTCCCGCTCCTTGATGAACCTGATCAGCCTTCCCAGGTCCATCCTCGACGCCAGCAGCAGCGCCCGCGCCGGCTCGCCGTCGCGCCCGCCCCTGCCCGCCTCCTGGTAGTACGCCTCCAGGCTCGTCGGCAGCGCCCAATGCGCCACCGTGCGCACATCCGCCTTGTCCACGCCCATGCCAAACGCATTCGTCGCCACCACCACCTGCGCGCGGCCCTCCATGAACGCCGCCTGGCTCTCCCGCCGCTTCTCCGGGCTCATCCCCGCGTGGTAGGCAACCGTCGCGATGCCCCGCGCCGCGATGTCCTGCGCCAGCTCATCCGTGTCCTTGCGCGTGCCGCAGTACACGATCGCCGGCAACGCGCCCGTGCCTTCGGCGCTGCCCAGCACGTGCATCAGCGCCGCCCGCTTGCGTGCCACCGCGCCCTTGCCCTCCACGCTCACCACGTCGAACGTCACGTTCGGCCGGTCAAAGCCAGAGCGGATCGACACCCACTCGCGCAGGCCCAGCCGCTGCGCGATCTCCTGGGCCACCCGCGGCGTCGCCGTCGCCGTCGCGGCCATCACCGCCGGGCGGCCAAGCGAGTCGATCGCTTCGTGCAGTCGCAGGTAGTCCGGGCGGAAGTCATGGCCCCACTCAGCCACGCAGTGCGCCTCGTCCACCACGAACAGCGCCACCCGCCTGCGCGCCAGCGCCGCCCTGAACGCCCCCGACGCGAACCGCTCCGGCGCCGCCAGCACCAGCTGCGTAACGCCCGCCTCGACGTCCCGCAGCGCCTGCGCGTTGTGCCCCTCCTCCATCCCCGACGCGAGCATCGTCGCCCGCACGCCCGCCTCCCGCAGCCTGCGCCACTGGTCCGACATCAGCGCGATCAGCGGGCTCACCACCACCACCAAGCCGACATCCGCCAGCGCCGGCAGCTGGTAGCACAGCGACTTGCCCCCGCCGGTCGGCATCACCACCAGGCTGTCGCGGCCCTCGAGCGCCGCCTGCACCGCCTCGCGCTGGCCCGGCCTGAACTCCTCCAAGCCGAACCGCGCGAGCAGCTGCTCCGGGGTGGGAAGCCCGGCATCGCGCTCAGCGGGCGCCGTCGGCGCAATCGTCTGCATCCCTGAGAAGCTACCCCGCGCTGCGGCCGGGACGCCTGCGCTCCCACACCACGCTCGCGCCAGCACCCGGCACCAACGTGATCGCCCGTCTGCGCACGAGCTCGCCACGACGCCATCTGCGCCCGTCCGGAATCCGCGGCTGCAACTCGCTCAGCATCGTGCGCAGGATCACCTTCATCTCCAGCAGCGCAAACGACGCGCCGATGCAGCGGCGGATGCCGCCGCCGAACGGGATCCACGAGAACGTCTCCGGCCCCTCCTGCAGGAAGCGCTCCGGGCGGAACTCTCGCGGGTGCTCGTACACGCGCGCGTTGCGGTTCGTCAGGTAGATCGACGGCACCACGCGCGTGCCCGCCGGCAGTCGATAGCGCCCCACCTGCAGCTCCTGCGTGAGCATGCGCACCACCAGCGGCACCACCGGGCGTACACGCAGCGTCTCGTTCACCACCGCCGTCATGTACTCGTCGCCGCTGCCGTCGCGCGCCGCGTCGCCGCTGCCGTCGCGCGCCGCGTCGCCGCTGCCGTCGCGCGCCGCGTCGATCTCCGCCACCAGCCGCGCCAGCTTCTGCGGATGGCGCACCAGGCGCTCCACCGCCCACGCCACCGACGTCGCCGTCGTCTCGTGCCCCGCCAGCAGTAGCGTCACCAGCTCGTCGCGCAGCTCGCCGTCCGTCATCGCCTCGCCGTCCTCGTCGCGTGCGAGCAGCAGCAGCGACAGGATGTCCGCGCGCTGCTCCACGTCGCTCTGCCCGCGCCGGCGCTCGATCTCCGCATAGATCAGCGCGTCCAAGCGGTCGAGCGCTCGCCCGATCGCGCCCGTCGGGCGCTCGGCGCTCGGACGGCTCATCAGCGCCCGCAGCACCGTCAGCATGTGCACCGGCTCGAGCAGCTCCGTGATCGCCGCCTTCAGCGGCTCCATCCGCTCCGCCTCCACACCGAACACCGCTCGCAAGATCACCTCCAGCGTGATCAGCCGCGTGTGACGCTGCAGACGCATCGCGCTGCCCAGCGTCCAGCCCGCCATGTCGCGCCGCGTCGCCTCCACGATCACGTCCTCGTACTCGCGCATCCGCTCGCCGTGGAAAGGCGGCAGCAGCAGCTTGCGTTGGCGCATGTGCTCCGCGCCCGTCAGCACCAGCACCGAGTGTTCGCCCACCACCGGCGCGATCGGCGACATTCCTGCCGCCGACGGCGCCACATCCGGCGGCGCCGTGAACACCGTCTTCACCGCTTCCGGGTCGCTGAACATCACCAATCTCAGCCCGCTCGGCGCGAACGTCAGCGTGAACGCCTCGCCCAGCCTCTCCGCGCAACGGTCCATCAGCCACGTCGGTGCCAGCGCCCACACCAGCGTCTGCGCCATCGCCGGCATCCTTGGCCCCGGCGGCAGCAGCAACTCGTCCGGCGCCGGCGGCGGCGCGTCCGCGCGCTCGGCCGGCGCAGGTGGGGAAGCGGTCGCCATCACCACAAGCTAGCGCGCCGCGCCGAACCCCCCGTGCCTAACGTTTGGTGGTGTTCGCAGGGGTGGTCTTCGCATGCGTGGTCTTCGCAGCTGCGTGCTCGCCCTTGTCGTTGTCCAGCACGTGCCCCACCGCGTGTTTGACGCTGTGCGCCGCGTGGCTCACCGCATGCCTGACCCCGGGCGAGATCGCGTACGCCAGCAGCGTCGCCACGATCCCCAGCGTCGCGATCGCTATCGCCAGGCGCGCGCGTCGCCGCTCGCCCTCCGGAGAGGCAGGACGCGCGCTGAACGGTGAGATGGCCATGTTCAGCATCAAAGCTAGCGCCCGCCGCGCCCGCGCACGACCGCTTGGCCGTGCGTGCGGACCCGAGGCCAGGGCCCGCTCGCCTGCGGCGCGCGTGCGTGATGCTCCACAAGCGCCTGCGCCACCAGCGCGTGGCGCCGCTCGATCTCCTCCCGCGACAGCCTCGCCGGCTGCCTGCCCAGGTAGCGCACGAGCATCCGCGCAGGCAACACGCGCACGCCCTTCCTGCGCGCCATCGGCCTGTCAACCCATGCGCGGCTGAACACGATCAGCGGCTCCACCTCCACTCCCGTGACCCGCTCGATCGTCTTGCGCTGAGCCTGTGCCTGGCTCAGCATCGCGCCGTGCAGCCGCGCGACGCGGATCGGCCCCGGATGGCTCTTGGTCTCGATCGTGAAGATCCCCGGCGGCCCGATCAGGATGTGGTCGACGTTTCCCCTCCCGAGGGTCGCGTCGTGGATCACCAGCCAGCCGCGCTCGGACAGCTGGTCCAACAGGCCACCCACCTGCTCCTCGCCGGTTGCGCCGCGATCGCGGCGCTCCACCAGCGGCAGCACGTAGCGCGAGATCACGAACATGCTCACCAGCAGCGCGACCTCCGAAGCCAGGAAGCGAACGTCGTGCAGGCCGAACGTCCTGCCCAGCAGCGCCGTAGCGACCGCCAGCACGCCCAGGCTCACCAGCGTGCGGATGCGCAGCCGCGTCACGGTCGCCCGCGCATACTGTCCAGCCGTGCGCCCGGTCGGGTCGGTGTCTACCGCGTACATCTCTCTTTCCGGTCGGCTTGGGAGGGTGGGTCCCCACTCCATACATCGGCCCGATCTCGCCTCGTCCTGAGCGCGCGTGCAAACCCGTCTCCAGCGCCGCGCTCGCGCGGGCCGATCTTTCCTAAACAGACATTAAAGCCGCACGATTGAGCAAGGAGAAGCGTGGAGAGCGCGCCCCACTATCTAAAGCAGCGATACCAGCCAGCCGAAGCCCAAACCAGAGCAACAAGCGCCTCTGCGCCTCGCGAGCAGACCCTCGATCATCGCGGCGGCGGAACGGCAGACCATGACGGACCATTCCCTCACCGCCCACCCTCCCGACATCTGCCTGATCCTGCGCGCGCACGGCGAGCAGCTGTGGCTGACCGCCGAGGTCGTGCCGATCGTGCGCCAGCTCGAGCAGCGCGGCGAGATCCCCGAGGACCAGGTCGGCGCGGCGCTCGCGTATCTCGAAGTCCTATGGCTCGACGCGTCAGCACGCGCCGCTGACACAGACGCCGCGCGCGCCGAGCTCGACCGCGCGCGCGTCGAGCACGACCACGCGCGCGCCGAGCACGACGGGGTGCTCTGCGAGAAGGCCAGCCGCTACCACACCGCCGTACGCAGGCTGCGCGCCGCCGTCGAGCAGCGCGTGGCGGCGCTCACCGGCC